>NZ_JALCQI010000042.1 GCF_022651205.1 Limosilactobacillus sp. | reverse complement strand
ATTCTTCTACGGAATTTGCTTCAGCAGTTGATAGTAATGCATCATCGGCTGAGTCGAACGCACCGGTATCCTCTGCTCCTGCTGATTCTAGCGGTGAAGAAGACGATGGTGATACAGTTGTTGTCTTTCCAGACAATAACTAGTTGTTTAAATTAAGATAATTAGTAATAAAAGCGTTGAAGGACATTAGTAGAGTAAAAACGATCCAGCGAGTTAGCGTAAGGTGTGAGGCTAATATCAATTATTACTTTACTTGATCGGTCCTGAGTACCTGACTGAATACTTAAGTTAGGTCGGTTCATTACCGTTAATCAATGATTGAGGGGATATTTAAAATATTAAATATCCTGAAAACGGGTGGTACCACGGAAAGCTTCGTCCCAATTTTGGGATGAAGCTTTTTTATTACTTGTTATTAAAATGAGAAAGGAGAATTGCATATGCGTGTTAAAGACACATTAAACTTGGGTAAGACCAAGTTCCCAATGCGGGGTAAATTACCAGTCACTGAAGCACAACGTGAAAGTGTTTGGGAAGAAAATAAAGTATATGAATTACGACAAAAATTAAATGAGGGGAAGCCAACGTTTGTTCTTCATGATGGGCCTCCATATGCCAATGGTAATATTCACATTGGTCACGCCATGAACCATATTTCAAAGGACTTTATTGTTCGTTATAAGTCGATGAGTGGCTACAGAGCACCTTACGTTCCTGGTTGGGATACTCATGGATTACCAATTGAACACCAGTTGACCAAGTCCGGTTACGACCGCAAAAAGATGAGTTTGACAGAATTCCGTGATCTTTGTCGGAAATATGCCTTAGAACAAGTTGACAAGCAACGGACAGATTTTAAGCGGCTAGGAGTTAGTGGTGAATGGGATCACCCTTACTTAACCCTAGATAAGGAATTTGAAGCTGCTCAAATCCGTGTCTTTGGTGAATTTGCCAAGAAGGGTCTCTTATACCAAGCTAAAAAGCCAGTTTATTGGTCATGGTCATCCGAGTCTGCATTAGCTGAAGCGGAAGTTGAATACCATGACGTTACTGCCAAGACAGCTTTCTTTGTTGAACAGGTAAAAGATGGTAAGGGTGTCCTTGACAATAACACTTACTTAGTTGTTTGGACGACTACACCATGGACAATTCCTGCTTCTGAAGCTGTAGCGGTAAACGCAAAGTTTGATTACTCAGTTGTAAAGCCAGCTAACGATGATCGTCAATTTGTCGTTGCAACAGACCTCTTAGAGAACCTTGCAGATAAACTTGGTTGGAAAGATTACAAAGTAGTTAAGAACTTAGCAGGTAAAGATCTTGAAGGAATGACTACTCAACACCCATACTTGGGTCGTGAATTGTTAGTTGGGGTTGCTGATTATGTTACTGCCGATGCTGGTACTGGTCTAGTTCACACCGCCCCAGGTTATGGTGATGATGACTACAACTTTGGTAAGAAATATGATCTGCCAATTTTCGCTCCAATTAATGATCAAGGGGTATTGACTAAGGAAAACGGTGAAGATTTTGATGGTGTCTTCTACCAAAAGGCTGACGATATTTCTCTTCAAAAACTTGAAGAAAACAATGCCTTACTACTTGAAGAACCACTAAAGCACAGTTATCCATTCGACTGGCGGACAAAGAAACCAATTATCTTCCGGGCAACCGATCAATGGTTTGTTTCAATCGAAAAGATGCGGCAAAATATCTTGGATGCCTTAGAAGACGTTAAGTACTACCCAGAATGGGGTAAGGTTCGTCTACGGAACATGATCAAGGATCGTGGCGATTGGGTAATTTCCCGGCAACGTGTATGGGGTGTTCCATTACCAATCTTCTATGCAGAAGACGGCACACCAATTATGGAAGAAGAAACGATTAATCACGTTGCCGATTTATTTAAGAAGTACGGCTCTAACGTATGGTTCGAACGCGATGCTAAGGATCTTCTTCCAGACGGCTACACTAATGAACATTCACCCCATGGGAAGTTCACTAAGGAAACCGATATTATGGATGTTTGGTTTGATTCAGGTTCTTCACACCAAGGGGTATTAGCTGAGCGGGATTACTTAACTTACCCTGCTGATCTTTACCTCGAAGGTTCTGATCAGTACCGTGGTTGGTTTAACTCTAGTCTGATTACCAGCGTTGTTTGCTCTGGCCATGCTCCATATAAGGCAATCGTTTCTCAAGGTTTCACCCTTGATAAGCATGGTAATAAGATGAGCAAGTCACAAGGTAATGTTATCGATCCAAACAAGGTTGTTAAACAAATGGGGGCCGAGATTATCCGTCTTTGGGTAATGAGTGCTGATACCTCTGCTGATGTGCGGGTTTCAATGGGAACCTTCCAACAAATCTCTGAGGCATACCGAAAGCTACGGAATACTTTCCGCTTTTTACTTGCCAATACGAGTGATTTTGATGCAAGTGAAAATACCGTTGCTTACGAGAAGTTGAGTTCTGTTGATCAATACATGCTCATCAAGTTAAACCACTTCCTTAAGAAGATGCGTGCTGACTTTGATAACTATGACTTCCTTGATGCGTACCGGCTATTGATTAACTTTGTCAACAATGACTTATCTGCCTTCTACATGAACGTGGCTAAAGATGTACTTTACGTTGAACCAGAAGACTCACAAACTCGTCGTTCAATGCAAACGGTCTTCTATGACATCTTGTTGACGATGGTTAAGTTGCTTACGCCAATCTTGCCACATACGACTGAAGAAGTATGGAGCTACATGAACGAACCAGAAGAATTCGTTCAGTTAACGGAGATTCCAGAAGTTCGTCAATTTGATGGTGAAGAAGACTTGTTAGACAAGTGGTCAGAATTTATGGAAGTTCGTTCACACGTCTTGAAGAGTCTTGAAGAAGCACGAAATGCCAAGATGATTGGTAAATCATTAGAAGCTCAAGTTGATCTTTACGTTAACGACCATAATAAGGAACTATTAGAAGGCCTTAATACCGATGTTCAATTATTACTCGGTGTTTCTAAGTTGAATCTTCACGACCTTGACGAAGCAGATAGTGATGCTGATCAATATAATGATGGGGTTGCCGTAAAAGTTAGTGTTGCTCCAGGTGAAACTTGTCAACGTTGCCGGATGGTTAAGGAAGACGTTGGGACAGACCAAGCCTACCCAACTCTCTGTGCGCGTTGTGCAAAGATTGTTCGGGATAACTTCCCCGAAACAGTTGATGAAGGCTTAGAAAAATAATCGTCCATCAATGACAAACCCTTATTAGCGTTGTAAAATACCAAGTGACGTTTATGTTGCTTGGTATTTTTATTTGTAGGTGAAATTAATGTTACAAGGCACAGTCAAAAGTTTTGATCGTGAAAAGGGTTGGGGATTTATTAATGTCCCTAATGAAGGCGAGATTTTCGTTCATTATTCGGGAATTGAAGGTCATGGCCTGAGAATTTTAACTCCGGGAGAGCGAGTTTCATTAGTGATCGTTCAGGGAAAACGGGGACCACAAGCGGCACATGTACAACGGCTTAATAAGCGAGGTTATTAAAATGAATTTTGAAGAAAAAACCTTAAGTGAGAAGAAGGTTTTTGATGGCAAATTAATTAAGGTTGCTGTTGAAGAGGTTGAAACGCCCAAGGGGTTGAAAGCGCAGCGGGAAATTGTTCACCATGCACCTGCAGTGGCAATTTTAGCGTTGACTGATGACCATAAGATGATTTTGGAAAAGCAATGGCGTTCACCAATCCATAACACAACGCTAGAGATTCCTGCGGGAAAGGTTGATTCCCGTGATAGTCGCAATGCTCTTCACGCTGCTAAACGAGAATTAAATGAAGAAACGCGTCTTGAAGCTGACACGATAAAGAAGGTTTCGTCATTTTATACTTCAATTGGGGTCCTTGATGAGTACATGACATTGTATTTAGCAACTGACTTGACTCCCGTAAAAGAAGCGTTACCCCAGGATCGTGATGAGCAGTTAGTATTAGAGAAGGTAACCCTTGACGAAGCATTGAAGATGATTGATGCGGGACAGATTGAAGATGCGAAGACTATCATGGCAATTTATTATTGGCAAGGAATGAGAAACCGTGGATAAGGATCCTCAAAGCAGTAATAATGAACGAATGACGCGTCAACAGTATCGTCAACAGCAAGCAAGGCCAGACGAAACCGAAGAACCGCGTCAGCCATTTTCTGAATCACGTGCTGCCCAGAAAATTGAAGAAGAGCAGTTAACAAGTGAGCAGAAGATGAACAGGCTACGGAAACGGTTGAATATTGCGATTATTAGTTTAGTTGTTGCAATTGTAATCGTTTATTTGATTTTATTTTTTGTAAAGTAAGGAATGAAGAGAATGAAATTTGGAATTATTTGTGCGATGCCCGAGGAAATTAAAGAATTAACCGCAGCATTGAATAATGAACAGGTCAAAGAGATCGGTGGTAAGAAGTACTATTCTGGTCAAATTGAGAGCCAGAATGTCACCTTAGTTGAATCCGGAATCGGTAAGGTTGAAGCGGGAATCACCACTGAACACCTTATTACCGACTTTGGAGTTGACGTTGTGATTAATTCCGGTTCAGCAGGTGGAATTGGCGATGGCCTTCATGTGGGGGATGTCGTGATCTCAAGTGAAACGGCTTACCATGATGTTGATGCCCGAGCATTTGATTATGTTTATGGACAACTGCCAGGTAAGGAACCACGATTTAAGGCATCAACAAAATGGGGTAAGGCGCTTGAAGAAGCCGGTGAAAAAACTGGTTTGAATGTAAAACGGGGCTTAATCGTCTCGGGTGACCAATTTATTGCAAGTAAAGAAGCAATTCAAAAGATCCTTCATTACTTTCCTGAAGCATTATCAAGTGAAATGGAAGGGGCTGCCGTAGGTCAAGTAGCCACCGATCATGGTGTCCCATACGTTGTTGTTCGGGCAATGTCAGATACTGGTGATGAAGATGCTGGTGTTAGTTTTGATGAATTCATTATTGATGCCGGAAAGCGGTCTGCAAAGATGCTTTTGCAACTATTTGCGGATTTAAATAACTAGGTAGAGGAGACAGTTAGCGTGAGTGAAGTATATTTCGATAATGCGGCGACAACACCGATGACAAAACCGGTGATTGACGAAATGATGAAGCAAATGACGGATACCTGGGGGAATGCATCCACGGGGTACTCTTATGGCCGTCATTCAAAATTAGTTCTGGAAAATAGTCGCCATATTATTGCACAAAGTATTAATGCCAAGGATGAAGAGATTATCTTTACGAGTGGTGGAACAGAAAGTGATAACACCGCAGTAATTCAAACGGCATTGACACGGAAAAGGTTAGGAAAGCACATCATTACTACTGCGATTGAGCACGAGGCAATTTTAAAACCAATGCATTATTTGGAATCGCTTGGATTTGATGTTACTTATCTCCCTGTAGATGAGAATGGAAATATTTCGTTGGCAGACTTTAAGGCTGCTTTACGTGATGATACGATTCTCGTTTCGATCATGATGGGGAACAATGAGGTTGGTAGCAGGATGCCAATTCACGAGATTGGCGAAATCTTAAAAGATCATCAGGCATGGTTCCATACTGATGCAGTGCAAGCATATGGTCTTCTACCAATCGATGTAGAGGCAGATCATATTGATATGCTATCGACTTCTGCTCATAAGTTGAATGGCCCTAAAATGGTTGGCTTCCTGTATCGTCGTGAAGGAGTTAATTTCCCTAGTTTTGTTCGTGGTGGTGATCAGGAAACCAAGCGGCGTGCCGGGACCGAGAACGTACCAGCAATCGCTGCCTTTGCAAAGGCGGTTTCAATTGACACACCGGAAGAAAAGCAACGACGTCAGGAACGTTATTACCACTTTAAACAGTTAATCGTTAAGCGCTTAACAGATGCAGGAGTTGCCTTTGAAGTTAACGGGCAACTCGATCCCAATAACCTTAATCATGTCTTGAATTTATGGTTTAAGGGGATCTCAACCTATGTTATGCAAACGGACCTTGATCTTGCTGGATATGCTGTTTCTGGGGGCTCTGCATGTACCGCCGGAAGTATCGAGCCGTCTCACGTCTTGACTGCAATGTATGGGAAAGATAGCCCACGTATCGGTGAGTCAATCCGGATTAGCTTTGGTGCACTAAACACTGAAGATGAAGTTAATGGCTTGGTAGATGCAATTATTAAAATCGTTAATAAGCTAAAGAACGTTAAAGGGGTCGAGGATTAGATGCAATTTGCAAAAACAGTTCAACTTCAAGGCGATTCAGACAAGTATTCAATTAGTCCCGACATTAAGCGCTATGCCTTAATCGATTTAGGCTTTGAAGAAACCAAGCGTGGTAATTTTGAATACCTTGGAAGTGTCGACACTGACAACCCATTCAAACCGGTCGCTAGGTTACGAATCCTTATTTCGGCAGATTTAACCGGTTTTAAGATGGAAACGGTGACGGGAAACGGAATGCGCAAAATTAATATTTTTACTCATCCCCGTTCTAAAGAATTTGTTGAACAATATCACTTTATTTTGAAAGAGATGCTGGACCGTGACGTTTTTATCCGCGAAAAAGAATAAATTAGTGCAGGGATGATTAACTTTTGTTACAATAGTTCACACTGGTAACATGCGACCTTCTATCGTAGATTGTTCCAGAATCTATTTGAAATGATGGTGATTAAATAATGTCTGACAAGAGCCATACACGTGTGGTTGTTGGAATGAGTGGTGGTGTTGATTCATCAGTTACCGCCTTACTCCTAAAGCGCCAGGGATATGACGTTGTTGGTGTCTTTATGAAAAATTGGGATGATACAGACGAAAACGGTGTCTGTACCGCAACCGAAGATTATAAGGACGTTGCCAAAGTAGCAACGAAGATCGGGATCCCTTACTATTCCGTTAACTTTGAAAAGGAATACTGGGACCGAGTTTTCAAGTATTTCATTGCCGAGTATAAAAAGGGCCGAACGCCTAACCCAGATGTAATCTGTAACAAGGAAATTAAGTTTAAGGCATTTATTGACTATGCAAACCAACTTGGGGCAGATTACGTTGCTACCGGTCATTATGCAGATTTAAAGCGTGATGAGGATGGTCGGATGCACTTAATGCGCGCAAAGGACCAGAATAAGGACCAAACTTATTTCCTTAGCCAACTCGATTACCACCAGCTTGACAAGGTTCTTTTTCCATTAGCTGGTTATACTAAACCGGAGATTCGGCAGATTGCTGAAGAAGCCGGTTTGGCAACTGCGAAGAAGAAGGATTCTGTTGGGATCTGCTTTATTGGTGAGGATGGGCATTTTCGCGAATTCTTGAGTCAATATATTCCGGCACAACCGGGGAATATGGAAACTGTTGACGGTAAGGTTGTCGGTCATCACATGGGACTGATGTATTACACTATTGGCCAACGACGAGGTCTTGGCCTTGGTGGTAACAAGAAGAGCAATGCTCCTTGGTTTGTCATTGGTAAGGATATTAAGAAAAATATTCTTTATGTTGGCCAGGGTTACGAAAATGAACATCTTTATGCAACTCACCTTGAAGCAAGTGATATTCACTGGGTTGACGATGTAGTTAGTCGATACGAGTATGACTTCCATTGCACGGCGAAGTTCCGTTACCGGCAAAAAGATGTTGGTGTTACGGTTCACCTCTCTGAAGATCAACAGAAGGTTACCGTGACCTTTGATGATCCGGCAAGAGCAATTACTCCAGGACAAGCGGTCGTCTTTTATGATGGTGAAGAATGTCTTGGTAGTGCAATTATTGATCGTGCTTACAATCATGACCACCTTTGTCAATACGTTTAAAATAATAATATAGAAAAATAATGCAAATTAGGGAAGTTACCGTTATGAATATATGAATGGTAAACTTCCCTATCTATATTTAAAAAGATTGAAACATGGCGATCAAATTTTGTTAAAATAGAGGAAAAAGGTCGAATAACATGACTAAAGTTTATCTAATCCGTCACGGAAAAACTCAATGGAATTTAGAATCTCGCTATCAGGGAGCTAATGGTGATTCGCCCCTTCTTGATCAGAGTTACCGGGAAATCGAACTATTAGCTGCTTCGCTTAATAAGGTACCAATTAATCACGTATACGCTAGCCCGTTAAAGCGTGCCCGGATCACTGCAATGACATTATTGCAACATTTGAACCGGCCAGTTCCATTAACGATTGATAGTCGATTAAAGGAATTTAATTTAGGGAAGATGGAAGGAATGCATTTTGACGAGGTTGCTAAAAAGTGGCCAGAAGTATTAAAGAACTTCCGTCACCATCCAGACCAATACGATAGTTCTATCGTTGAAAGTGAAAGTTTCGAACAAGTTATTAGCCGAATGGGAAACGCAATCAAGGAGTTTTGCCGAAATGATCTCCACGGCTCCATTCTGATTGTTTCTCACGGGGCAGCACTAAATGCTAGTATCAATGCATTGGTGGGCACTCCATTGGCTCACTTAAAGGATCGCGGTGGGCTTAGCAATACCTCGACGACGATTTTGACAACTACTGATGCTGAGCACTTTACAATGGAAAAATGGAATGATACATCTTATTTACATAAGACAAGTGTCGATCCAACAGATACAATCTGAGGGAGTGAATTTTAATGACTGAATCACAAACTAACCGTGAAGATAAAAAAAAGCAAACTGAGCGTCTGGTTCACAAGTTGATTACCGCAATTGATGAGCATCCAGATAAGGCAAATAATTACTATGATCTTGGTTCACTATTAACTCGTCTTCAGGATTATGCCCAAGCCGAAGAATTATTTATGAAGGCATTGGGAATCTTTGAGGCTAAAAATGACCAAGAGGCCCAAAACCTCTTAAACTATGGTCTTGGGAACCTGTACTATGAGGTTGGTAAGGTTGATCGTGCAATTAAGCTTTATAACAAGATTGATGATAAGAAGCTAAAAGCCGATTCATACTTAATGCTTGCGCAAAGTTACAGTAAGAAAAAGCAATATAAGCAAGCAGTTGCTTATGGGTTAACTGCCCATGAATTGCGTTCAGAAGATCCAGAGATTAATCAGGCATTGGGAGATGCTTTACTTGCATTAGGTGAATTTAAGCAAGCGGCGGCGTACTATGATGCTATTTTAAAGCGTCACCCTGGACGGGCTGATACGCAGTTTAATCGTGGCTTAGTGGCAATGGTTCTTGGTGAGC
>NZ_JALCQI010000041.1 GCF_022651205.1 Limosilactobacillus sp. | reverse complement strand
ATTTCAAAGCAAATGGCTGCCGTCTTGGTTCCTTCTTTAGATGAAGACGATGATCAACCTTCATTTAAGGACGTTATTATTAATCCTGTAATTGTTAGTGAATCAGTCCAGTATGGTGCTTTAACAGAAGGAGAAGGTTGTCTTTCCGTTGATAAGGACGTTCCTGGTTACGTTCCGCGACACGACCGAATTACCTTACGCTATCAAGATGTGAATGGTGAAAGTCATAAGGTTCGGTTAAAGAATTACCCAGCAATCGTCTGTCAACACGAAATCGATCACCTTCATGGTGTTCTCTTCTATGATCACATTAATAAGGACGACCCATTTAAGGCCCCTGACGATACAATCATGATCAGTTAAAATTTAAAAAATAAGCCAGTGGAAAAACTAATTGTTATTTCCACTGGCTTATTTTTTACTTACTGTGCTGGTCTAACCGATGAAGATCAGCAATATACTCACGTGTTGCTTCATTTAAGACATATGCCACGTCAATATGTAAAACCTTCTCGTACGTCCACCAATCGGTAACCCTAAATACGGTGGACGTCTTTTCATAAGCTTGAACATTATTCTCTTTTGCATAAGCATTTAATTTTTTCTCAAGAGTATCTCGACTTAGCTGATCCGTTGTTAGATGATAATCAGTAGGAACAAAGTAAAATTCGAATGCTAAAACACCCTTTCCCCAAACATCAGCAACAATTTCAGAAGATAAGTCAAATGGCTGCCCACCAAATTGACTAAGACAAGCATTCACTGCTTTATTAGTTACCGACTGGGCTTGCTTTTTTAACATCAAGGTTGCCCTATTAATCAGTACCCGATGGATAATGATATAAATTAATATTACGACAATAACCGCTAAAAGAACTAGCCAAAAGAATGACATAGGCTCATCCCATTTCCTAATTATATTTAACTTAATCATACCATTTTCCAAATTTAAGTAACACAGTTGATTAGATGTGCTAAAATAATTTAAGTAACTTAAGTTTAAATAAAATAATAAGGAGCATTTTACAGTATGACTTTTAAGGTATACTACCAACCCGATGCAACTAAACGGCCGGTTCGTGAAAATACTCAATCATTGTATATTGAAGCCGATTCAGAAGCCCAAGCATTATTATTGGTTGAAGAAAACACTGACTACAACATCGAATTTGTTGAACAACTAGACGACAAAGCTTTGGAATACGAAAAGCAAAATCCAAACTTTAAGATTACCAAGTTCTAGTTGCTGATTAAGACAGTCGGGAATCCAATTCTCCCGGCTGTTTTTTGCTTAACGCTAAGGGAGGTCTAAATATGCATTACGAGATAATTCTTAATCCAACCGCTGGAAACGGGAAAGCTCTTAAGACTTGGAATGTCCTCCGCCCAGGATTTGAGGGACAATTAGATTATTCCCTTCACCAGACTGATTATGCCAAACATGAAGAATTCTTTGCTAAGCAGATTTCACAGGCATATTCTAACAATTCTAATACTGTTATAATCGTAATTGGTGGTGATGGAACCCTCCATAACGTATTAAATGGTCTAATGAAAAATAATTCTAAGCTTCCCTTATCATATATTCCGACTGGGACTGGAAATGATTTTGCACGTGGCTATGGGATTTCATTAAATCCTGAAAAAGCACTTCAGCAGATCCTTTCGGCAACTGATAAAAAGAACATCACAGTCGGTCACTATATTGAAGCAATAAAAAAAGATGAAGGCTACTTCCTAAATAACATTGGTATTGGATTTGATGCCGCAATTGTTAGTCGAACTAATTCATCAAATACTAAGAAAAGGCTAAATAAAATGCATTTAGGAACTTTTTCCTACCTTTGTAAAGCATTTGGAGTTATCTACGATCAACAGCCCTTCCAATTAACACTTCAAGAAAATCGGCATCACCATATTTTCGCTAACGCTTTTATTGTCGTTGCTACCAACCACCCTTATATTGGCGGTGGCTTTCAAATCGACCGTTCAGCTGATATTAACGATGACAAGATTAATATGGTGGTTGCTGAACGAAAAAATTGGCTTCTAACACTATGGGAGGTAATTCAGCTAGCCCGCGGTAAACTAGCTGAATCCCGATTTGCACAACACTTTCATACAGATAAACTCCACTATTCAACCACTTCACTAGAATTTGGTCAGATTGATGGGGAAAATATGGGAAATCGTTTCTATGACCTTACAATAGATACCAGCCATTACCCGTTTTGGCAGGAACCAAACAAATAATTACATAAAAAAGCCTCTAGCACTTCACACATGCTAGAGGTATTTTTATTACTCAACTTAGTCCTTAGGATAAGCAACAAGGTGCAATTTCCCGTGAAGATATTCACCTAAATAAATATCATTAATATCGTCAAAGCCGGCTTCTTTTACCTGTTGCTTAACCCATTCCTCATCATGGTGAATTAATTCAAGCACGTCTGCATTAACTTGACCATCATTAATTAACGGAAAACGAACATTCTCATCGCTATTCTCAATCACTACCAATTGGCCATTCTGCTCTAAGATCCCACTCTTAACTTTTGAAACCTCATAAATTCCGTGTCTTCGTAAACGAAACATCAACTCATTCGCAGTCATTCCTGCTCGCATACAGTTATCAACAAGGAGCTGACCATTTTTTATTAATAATCGTGGGCGACCATCAATCACATTTTGAACAACGGCATTATGATCTTTAGCATACTTCACAACAAACACAATTAACGTCCAAATTAATAGCACCATTACAAATTGCAATACGGTAATATCTTGATTATAAATAATCCCACCGATAATTCCCCCAAGAACATAATTCTGTACTTGGTCAATCGCTGAAGTCGGAGCAAGGTTTCCTTTACCGAGAATATTAATTTGAAAGATTAGACAAACCATGCCCAAAACGAACTTAATTGTAATTAATCCATAGTCCATAAACTTAATTTTCCCCCTACTTTTCAATAATAACCCGATGATCAACTACATGAGCCCGAGTAAGGGTATAGTTATCACCATTAGGGCTCAGATTTACTCGATAGTCCCTTTTATCAAAGCGGACAATTATCCCATCAGCTAGTGTTGTTGAATTAACAACAACTTTTTTGGGACTAATATTGTGATCTCGCGCAACTGCTTTAATAAACGGTCGCATTTGAAGTGACTGCGATTGCTGTGAATAAGTTTTTTTCAGGTTAGTAATCTGCAGTCCTGCAAAAATTAACAGGAGGATAAAAAAGATAATTCCTAAGTCACGGTAACGAGTCTGTAATTGGTGATGTAAGTATCGGAATGAATTAATCAATACCAATAAGATTAATATTAGGATTACAACATAATTAACTAGGCTATTAAATTGTTGCTGGTGCATAAAATAGCTTTCTGTATAAAAGGTCATCGTAAGCTCCTCACTATCATAACTAAAAAAAGAAACTAGGAAAACCCGGTTTCTTTTTCTATATAATTAATTATACAATATTTCTATTTAACTGTCCCAGCAAAGCTTGGATTAAAGTAAGGGCTCAAATTGTATACAGCCACGTTTGTCCCTGGCTTAGCGGCAGCAGCATATTGGTTGTTCCCCATGTAAATCCCAACATGGTATGAACTTCCGTGGTTACCCCAGAAAAGGAGATCTCCTGATTGTGCTTGTGATACTGGCTTTTGGTTAACGTAACTTTCCATTGCAGTACTGTTATGAGGTAATTGTTTACCTTCAGCATTTGCGTATACGTATTGAACGAATCCGGAGCAATCCATCCCGTTAAGTGTGTTTCCACCCCATTGATATGGAACACTATTAGAACTAGCAATCTTACTTGCTAAGCTAACAACGGAACCAGATTGAAGATTTACATTATTGTTCTGACTTGCTGCTTGTTGTGTTTGTGGAGCAGCTTGGTTTTGTTGAACTTGAGCTTGTGATTGTTGAGTAGCCACTGCTGAATTAGTGGCTTCCCCTTGTTGTTGCTGAGCTACTGGTTGACTTGAACTGGGTTGGACATTAGCAGTGCTATTAACAGGAGCTTGAGAAACACTGTTTGTATTAACCGCTGCTGCTTGTTGCTGATAAGTTACCGCAGTTGCTGAAGCTTGTTGGGGCTGTTGGCTAGTAGAAGCATTGCTATTGTATGCTGCAGCGTTTGAAGAACTGGTATATGCAAGGCTAGTTGCTGATGCCTGTCCTTGCTGAACAGCAGTACTTTGATTAGCAGGTGTTTCAACAACTTGTTGAGGAGCTGCTTGTTGAACAGATGCTACCGAAGTTTGTGGTGTAGTCTGTTGAGCATTTCCAGCTACAGTAAATGATTGTGGTTGTGCAAGTGTCATTTCTGATTGAGTGTTAGCAGAAGCAACATTCTTGCCATTAACAGATAACTGCTGACCAACATAAATCAAATTAGGATTTTGAATATGGTTCCAGGCAACCAAGTCATTCAAGCTAACGTTAAAGTGAACAGCTAATTCACTTAAAATATCCCCACTCTTCACAACGTAAAGACCGTTCTTGGCAGAAGCGTCATTTGAAGCATCTGATGATGACTTAATTGGTGCTAATGATAGTTGACCATTATTACGAATTGCACTTGCTGAAGAGCTCATGGAAGCCGGTTGTTCAGTGCTACCAGTGCTTGCACTCTTCCCCTTTGCTTCAGCAACATTATTTGCCTGAGTAGTGAGAGCAAAGACACTCAAAGCCCCCATTGTCCCAGCAACAAATCTTTTTGATGAACTATACTTATGTATTTTCTTGACCATACAGAAACATCCTCTCAAAAACAAACGAAAATAATTGCTAATTACTTAGTTAATAAACTCAAATCTTCTTTACCATATCATTTTTTTAGAAATTCTTGTACTAATTTTAACATTTTTAAAGATTTTATTTTTAACTTAAAGCAAAATCCAGTGAAAAAGGTTACAAAAATATTATTTTGCTTAAGTTTTATTAAAGAGAATTGGTAAAGCAACCAACTAATTTCATTTCATTGATAAAATAAAAATAGTTATAGGAGGAAGTGATCGAATGATTAATATCTACTATCACACTAACGATCCTTCAAAACGGAAGGCAGTTAAGTGGCTTACAGCTCATCAACTAGTTGTTAATGAGCGCAATATTACAAAACAACCGCTAACACGTTCAGAGATCTTTAGCCTTTTGAATAAATCAATTAACGGGACTGCTGATCTAATTTCTACCCGCTCAAAGGATACAAAGGCTCTCCAATTAACTTCTGATAGTCTAACAATTAATCAACTTGTAAACGCAATCCAGAGTAATCCCCACGTTTTGAAAAATCCAATTATTTGTGATGAAAACAAGTTAATAACAGGTTTTGATCAGGAAAAGATGGGAATCTTCATTTCTCAACAAGAACGAAAAGATGAACTTGCAGATCTATTATTAAAGCAGGATATTCAGCCGCAACACTTTGCCTTTCCCTTCTAGCTGGCTATTTTTATATGCAATTATAAATTTATTCTATATTAAAAAGAAAATGCGGAGAAAAAACAATTTACTTTTTCTCCGCATTTTCTTTTTTAATGATTAAATAATTCACGAATTGATTGATGATTATGAACCCGTACAACTGCTTCTTTTAAGAGATCAGCAACTGACAACCGATGAAGCTTCTTAAATTCTTTTTCGGCTGGCAATTTAATTGTATCGGTCACCCACATTTCTTCAAGCGGTGAATCTTCTAATACTTGAGGAGCATTCCCTGATAGAACAGCGTGAGTAGCTACTCCATAAATCTTTTCGGCACCAAATTGTCGTAATGCTTTTGCGGAAAGGCTCATCCTAACACCCGTATCGACAATATCGTCAACGATGATCGCAACCTTCCCCTTAACATCACCAATCACGTATTCTGGAACTTCCTGATCACTTCGCTCCCGAACCTCGTCATTTCGGTTATCAACAATTGCTATCGGTGCCTTAATCTTTTCTGCAAACCGCCGGGCTAAGCTAACCCCCGCATGATCTGGTGAAACAACAACAATATCATCGCCCAGCTGACGTTTCTCAACGTACTTTGCAAATAATTGGGTTGCTTGTAAATGATCAACAGGAATATCAAAAAATCCTTGTACTTGAGCAGCATGAAGATCAATCGTAATTAATCGATCGATCTTATCCATTTCTAGCAGGTTAGCAATTAACTTTGCGGTAATTGGTTCTCGGCTTCGTGCCTTCCGATCTTGGCGTGCATAGCCATAGTATGGCATTACAACGTTAATCTTTTCGGCACTGGCCCGACGAAGAGCATCAACCGTAATCAACAGTTCCATTAAATTCGTATTAACAGGATCGGAAACCGATTGGATAACGTAGGTCTCACATCCCCGAACACTTTCGTCGATTGTAACTTTAATTTCGCCATCAGCAAAGTGGCTGATTGAAGCTTTGCTAAGAGGCAAACCGATCTTATCGGCAACGCTCTCAGCAAGTGGTTCATTAGAGTTCAAGGCAAATAGACGAACGTTTTTTGCATCTTTTATTTCAGTCATTGTTATTCTCCTCAAGATAAAATCAACAATCCAATGCTATTATCGCAAGTTTTTCTACTTGGTGCAAGCTGAACTATTTTTTAAAACTAGCTGGGCTGATTCCTTCCATCCCGATCATCGGATCGATTTGACCTGATTTAATCAGTGCTGGCGTTAAGATTCTTTCTCCCCCAATTTGCTGATTCGGTACCGATTGATCCCGTAATTCTAATTTGTCAGTCTGAGACGTCGAAGATTGGGAATTATCATTCTGACCCTCAGTCCCCTGCTCAAGTGGTGTCTTTAACTCATTATGGTGTTTCCAAACATCAGTTAATCGTTTTACAAGACTCGTTTGACGGTTGACCGATTGACTATTAATTGCCGTAACAAAAGCGTATGTTTCGCCGACCATAATCAATTTATCAGCAGCACGGGTAATAGCGGTATACAGAAGATTACGCTGGAGCATCCGGCCAAATTCATGGACAAGGGGTAAGATGACCATCTTAAACTGGCTCCCCTGAGACTTATGAATTGAGATGCTATATGCCAATCGAACTTGTGACCATTCTAACCGACCATAATTGACTTCATTACCATCAAAATCGATCGTCATTGTGGCGTTCTTTTTCCCCTTAGTTGGACCGTTCTCTATAGAAGTGATCCTGCCAATATCGCCGTTAAAGACATTTCTTTCAGGATTATTTACTAATTGGAGGACCTTATCACCAACCCGAAAAACCTGTCCTCGAAATTCAATTTCTTGTTTATTAGGATTTGCCGGGTTATAAACATTCTGAGAAAGCTCGTTTAAACGATCAACCCCAGCTGCTCCACGGTACATCGGTGCTAAGATTTGAAGATCACTGGCGTCATATCCTCGCTGTTGGCTCATTTCAATAATTTGCTTCACTACCCCAGCAACCTGCTGAGAATGACATGCAATAAATGATCTATCCGCCATTTTTACGGTTAAGTCACTTGGGATCTTCCCCTCTCGAATAGCATGGGCAAGCGGGATAATTGTCGAGTCAGCAGATTGACGGTGAATTCTGGTTAATTCAATCTGTGGTAAATTACCGAAAGCTAACAGATCATGAAAGATTTGACCCGGGCCAACGGATGGTAACTGATCCTTGTCACCAACAAAGATCACATGCATTGATGTTGGAATTGATTGAACAAGAACCTTAAATAACAACGTATCAACCATCGACATCTCGTCAACAATTAGTAATGCTCCTTCCAAATCTTTAGCATTTAGTTCAGTCGGCATCTCACGACCGTTTAATCCTAACAAACGGTGAATTGTACTTGCTGGTAGATCAGTTGCCTCACTCATCCGTTTAGCAGCTCGCCCGGTTGGTGCAGCGAGCAATATTGGGAAGGCTTTTTCTTTATACTGATTAGGGTCAAGCGCTATTTCATTAAGCTCCGCAAAAGCAGCTACAACCCCCTTGATAATCGTTGTTTTCCCTGTTCCGGGTCCCCCAGTAAGTAACATGACCTTAGAGGTTAAGGCCGTTTTAATTGCTTGAAGTTGAACCGCATCATACTTAATACCAGTTTTAACGGGGAGTTTTTCAAGAATCGTCGTGACTTGCTTTTGATTCTTAACATGTTCCTGCTTTTGACAAAGCCGGTGAAGATTCTCCGCAATTTGCCACTCTGCTTTATACAAACTAGCCGGATAGATCCGCTTCTCCTCATATTGAACCGAACCATCCTTTTCCATCTTGACAATCTGCTGAGTGATCTTTTCTGTTGGAATGGGATCGTTATATCCATCGGCAAGCAACCGCATACTTTCCTGTAACAGTGGTTTAGCGCTTGTATAAGTATCACCACTAGCCATTGTCAAATCATCAATTGACTGAATAATGGCTGCCGAAATTCTTCGTTCATCATCTGCAGGAATTTTCATCTTCATTGCTACTTGATCGGCCCGCTTAAAGCTAATTCCCTCAATGTCCTGAACTAGCTGATACGGATTCTCGCCGATCACATTTAATGTTTCATCGCCATAATGGTCAAAGATAGCACTGCTCAAATTACTACCAAAGCCAAGATCATTTAATCCAATAATGATCTGATCCATCCCTTGATTAGCATTTAAATTCTCAACCAGACTACTTCGAACTGTCTCCCGAAGTTTCAAACCATCAAGAACATGTGGATCGGCATTAATTTTATCAATCGCATGGGTTCCTAATTTATCAACTATCTTCTCTGCGGTCTTCTTCCCGATTCCAGGGAACTGCTTGCCCGCAAGAAAGTTAACAATTCCTTCCCGACTCGTAGGTTGGTTGGCATGATATGAACTTGCTTGAAACTGACGACCATATTTAGGGTGGTCAACTAACTTTCCTTCAAAGCGATATGTTTGATCATCACGGAGGTCGCCAAAGCTTCCCGTGACCGTAATTTCACTTTCATTCCAATCAAAATTAGCATCTTCAACTGAGACCAATAGAACCTTATAAAACGAATCCGGACTATCAAAAATATCTGACTGAACCTGGCCAACAAAAAAGGATGGCTCTTTTGGCGCCTCAAATAGGTTAATCTCTTCTGCCATGAAAGTCATCCTTCCTTAAAATATTATTTTTCATTTTGTGGCTTTTGAGTTGCTTGTAGGGTCTTTTCGATCTCAGCAATTCGTTTTTCACTCTTTGTGTAGTAGTCCAGGTCAAGTTGCCGTGATTGACTTAAGTAGTCCTT
>NZ_JALCQI010000040.1 GCF_022651205.1 Limosilactobacillus sp. | reverse complement strand
ATTAGTAACATCGTCATTAACCAGTAAAGCAATATCACGAGTGATCGTTGGGAACTTACTAATTGGTGTATATTCACTTTCAATCTTCTTGGCCGTTAATAATTGTTCTAAGTTTAATTCAAAGACATAGGTTTCAGGAATCTTGTATTCCTTAGCTATCTTTGGGTGAACCTGACCAACAAAACCAATAAGATCACCATCAACTAAGATGTTAGCTGTCCGTCCGGGATGCATTTCTCCCCTTGACTGATCAGCAACGTATTCAACCTTACCAGCAATCCCCATATTATGAAGGTAACGTTCAACAATTCCTTTTACTTGGAAGAAGTCAACTGATTGTCCTTCAAGGTGCCAACTATCATTTAATAGCTGTCCTGTAATTGCTCCAGCAACATGTTCCTGTTCTTCAGGGCGTTCACCACCACGAGGAATAAATACCCGACCTTCTTCATAAAGAGCAACATCATTAACATTCCGGGCAACATTATAAGCTACGTCAATCAATAAGCCACTAATAATGCTCATCCGTGTTGCCACATGGTCTGAGCTCATTGGGAAGTCAAGCTTCATTGGCTCAGCAACCGGATCAATTTGGAATTGCTTGGCCTTTTCAACGGTAGTCAAGGAATAGCTAATTGCCTGGTTTAATCCCATTCCTTCAAAGTCATGACGGGTAGCCCGGATGAACTTCTGACGAGGAGTCAATCCACCATGATTACGGGTCATTACTGGTAAACTTTCTGGTAGATTGTCATAACCATAAATTCGGGCAACTTCCTCATAAAGGTCAGCCGGCAAACTGATATCCCAGCGGCGAGCCGGAACGGTAATAACAACTGTATCATTGCTGGTTAACTTGCTTGCAAATGAAAGTCGGTCAAAGACATTCGTAACATCTTCCATCTTCAAATCAGTTCCCAGAACATGATTAAGTTTGGAAAGAGATAGCTCAATATCTTTACTTTCAGCTGGCTTTTCACTTCCAGTAACAATTCCCTTAGTAACGGTTCCACCAGCTAATTGAGAAATCAGTTGAGCAGCTTCATTTAAAGCAGTTTCAACCGTTTCAGGATTAATTCCCCGTTCAAACCGCATCGAGGATTCACTGTGCAAGTCTAAACGCCGTGCCTGCTTACGAACCATTACTGAGTCAAAAATAGCTGCTTCCAAAGCAACCGTCTTGGTCGTTCCTGAAACAGCGGTTTCTTGACCGCCCATCGTTCCGGCAAGGGCAACTGGCTTATCAGCACTAGTTACCACAATATCATTTTCATTTAATGTTTGTTCTTCATCATCTAAAGTAACAAACTTTTCACCCTTTTGTGCATGACGAACACTAATATCATGGCTTGGCAACTTGTCATAATCATAACTGTGTAATGGTTGGCCATACTTCAAAAGAACATAGTTTGTAACATCAACAACATTATTGATTGGCCGGATATCAGAATTCCAAAGACGGATTTGCAACCATAATGGGCTATCAGCAACTTTAACCCCTTTGATTACCCGTAACTTATACGTTGGAGCAATCTTTTGATCGGGAATTTCCGCACTAATCAGATCGCTAGTTACTTGATCGTCATTTTCTTCAACTGCAACTTCCTTAAAGTGAGGCTTAAGGTTGTAGAAAGCGGCAATATCATTAACATTACCGTAAATACTTAACATATCTCCACGGTTAGGAGTAACGTCGGTATCAATAATCGTATCGTCCATGCCAAGATAACTAAATACCGATTCCCCTGGTTTAGCATCTTCAGGAAGAATATAAATTCCTTCCTCATAAGCCTTAGGAGCAATCCGGTCACTAAAACCAATCTCCTGTAAGGCACAAAGCATCCCGTTTGATTCGATTCCCCGAATTTTGCCTCGTTTAATCTTTTGGTTATCCGCAATCCGTGCACCATTTAAGGCAACGATTACCTTTTGACCAGCCGCAACATTAGGGGCACCACAAACAATTTGCAGAGGTTCGTCTTCACCAACATTTACAGAGCAAACATGTAAGTGATCTGAATCAGGATGTGGTTCACAGCTTTCAACCTTTCCCACAACTAATTTTTTTAAACCATCACTTAGCGAATAAACATCATTAATATCAACCGATGTCCGCGCAATCTTTTCGGCAAGATCGCGTGGTTCAACATCAAGGTCTAAATATTCATTTAACCAATCGTATGAAACTTTCATTGCCGTTATCCTTTCCGATCAAATTGAGTTAAGAAGCGCACATCATTTTGGTAGAAGTTCCGAATGTCAGTAACACCGTACTTCAACATTGCAAATCGATCTGGACCCAATCCAAACGCGAATCCACCAAATTCTTCTGGATCAACTCCAGACATCCGTAATACGTTTGGATGAACCATTCCGGCCCCTAGGACTTCGATCCAACCGGTATGCTTACAAATGGCGCACCCTTTCCCCATACAGTTAAAGCAGGTAATATCTGCTTCAACTGATGGTTCAGTAAATGGGAAATAGCTTGGACGTAAACGAACGTCAAGCTTATCACCAAAGAGTGATTGGGCAACGACTTTTAAGGTTCCCTTTAAATCTGCCATTGTAATATGCTTACCAACAACCATCCCTTCAATCTGATTGAATTGATGACTATGGGTAGCATCATCGGTATCACGACGGTAAACCTTCCCTGGTGAAATCATCTTTAATGGGCCTTGACTAAAGTCGTGCTTCTCTAACATCCGCGCCTGCATTGGTGAAGTTTGTGTCCGCATCAATACAGATGGAGTAACATAAAAAGTATCCTGCATATCCCGTGCTGGGTGATCCTTAGGCAGGTTTAACTTTTCAAAGTTATAAACCTCCTGTTCAACTTCATCACCAACGGCAACTTCATATCCCATTGAAACAAAGAGATCCACCACTTGATCAATAATTTGTTGAATAACATGTGGTTCCCCTTGAGCTACCGGAGTTCCTGGCAGGGTAACATCAATCGTTTCGGCCTCTAGTTCTGCATCCATTGCCGCCTGCTCTAATTCCGCCCGCTTATTTTCAATAGCGGCTGTCAGCTCATCACGAACCTTATTTGCGAATTGACCTACTTTAGGCCGTTCTTCAGCGCTTAAATCTCGCATTCCACGAAGGACATTAGTAATTGGTCCCTTTTTACCAAGCATTTTTACCCGAACCTGATTAATCTTTTTCAGGTCTTCTGAATCTTTAATTTCTTGCAGGCCTTCTTCACGAAGTTCAGCAAGACGTTCTTTTAATCCCATACTCTCTCTCCTTTTTTCGTAAAACAAAAAGCCCCGTCCGATTAGGGACGAGGCTTCGCGGTACCACCCTAGTTTGCAAAAATGCACACTCAAAATCGATAACGGTGATTAACCGGAATATCATTACATACCAGCTCCGGAAATGAAATTCCTTGGTGTTTTCTGACCACTAATTTCAGAATAATAGCAGCTCTCTATCAGTTACAGCCAAGTACTAGTTTCCATCAACACTTTTAATATCAAACCTATTGTAGCTAAGCTCAATCATTAGATCAAGAGAAAATTAATTCCACTTGTCGCTCCACTTATGAACGGTACTCATTACCTCACGAAGTTCCTGTCCCCGCTCCGTTAGTGAGTAGTCAATCCGATTTTCGCCTTCATGGGTATTCCGTGTAACAATTTTCTCATCTTCAAGTTCCTTCAGACGTTCACAGAGAACACGATCACTGCACCCATCAATACTTGCAGACAGATCCTTAAACCGCATTGAGTTTTTAACCAAAAGAGCTTCAATGATTAGGCCATTCCACTTTTTACCTAAGATTGAAAAAGTGTGCATGAACTTTGGACAAAGTTTACAAGTACCAGTATCAACCGGCTTTTCAGCTAGTTGTTGCATAATAATAACCCCTTCCTACAGACTACCATACGGACTTCATGCGCCGCTTCCGAATCTTCCGGGACAGCTTAGCGCGTAGTGGACTGAAGAATTCGTGTTCTGCTTCAAAATCATCCACAAGAGAAACGATCCAACTCTCACGGTATTTTGGCAAAGCCAAGGTT
The DNA here is from genome assembly GCF_022651205.1 of Limosilactobacillus sp. Classification (GTDB taxonomy): domain Bacteria; phylum Bacillota; class Bacilli; order Lactobacillales; family Lactobacillaceae; genus Limosilactobacillus. The sequence continues at coordinate 6,459 of NZ_JALCQI010000040.1, read as the reverse complement.
GCACCAAACATATGCTTAAGAATAATATCTTTTTCCTTAGTGTTCAGTTTAGTCAGTTTCTCAGCATTCCGCAAAGCCACACGGGGATGGATAAACGCGTGGGTCCCCAAGTCAAACTTAGTAGTCCGCCAATCATAATAAAAGAGGTCGTGTAGTAAGCCAGCGCGGGCAACACTTCGGTAATCGAGATGCATTCGTTTTGCAATCCGATAACTATCAAATGAAACCGCAATCGAATGTTGGAGACGGTTCGAATGATGGTGTTGTGTATACTGAGCTAACTTTTGAACAGCTGGCTGAGCTAATAAATCACTAACAATAGATACATACTCCGAATCGGTTCGCCATTCATTAATTGACTTCATGTAATCCCCCTTTTCAATTCTTAAAGATATTTTACAGGATCTAATTTAACAAATAAATCATTACGCATTATAAATTTTTGTTTAACTGGAACATCAAGATACCAGCAGACACAGCAACATTTAATGATTCTGCCCTTCCTTGCATTGGGATATAAAGGTTATCCGTAGTTTGCTTAAGAAGTTGTTCACTCATTCCCTGGCCTTCATTTCCCATGATCAATGCAAAAGTTTCACCGGGATTGACGTCTCGAAAGCTCTTTGCTTGTGGATTAAGCTGGGTTCCATAAACGGGAGCATTAATCTGCTTAAAATCGTTAACCCATTTTGAAAGGTCACCTTCATATAATCTTACGTGGAATTGTGAGCCTTGCATTGAACGAACAACCTTAGGACTATATATATCTGCCGAGCGTTGGCTAACAACCACGCCAGTAAAGCCTGCCGCATCTGCAGTCCGGATCATCGTTCCCACATTGCCAGGATCCTGAACACGATCTAAAAAGAGCCAGCCGCCCTTTAATGTGTCCATATCAGGAACCTCATGCGAGTTAGGCAACGGAACTACAGCAACAATGCCTTGTGGGGTCACCGTATCAGTAATGTGTTGCATCACTTCCTCAGTCACTTCGTAAACATCATCAGCATCCTCCCGCAAATCAGGATGTGCCGTCAGCTGTTCTTCAGTTCCGACTAACTGCAAAATATGAATTCCACCCTGAATGGCTTCATTCACTAAATGCCAGCCATCTAACAGGTACGTTCCTGTTTGACGACGGTATTTTTTGGTTTGCAGTTTTTTCCAATTTTTTACGTGTTGATTATGAATCGACGTAAGTTTTTCCATCAATTTCTTCTCCTCTTTTGATTAATTATACCATGCTTATAGTGTACAATAACGTTAATAATTTCTATGATTTTCTTAAGGAGGCTAGTAAAATCATGACAGTCCGCTGTTTTGAATTAGTTGCTCATGGTCAGGTTCAGGGAGTAGGCTTCCGCTATGGGACAATGCAAATTGCTAATCGTCTTAATATCACCGGAAGCGTTCAAAATCTTCCCAACAGAACGGTTAAGATTGTTGCAGAAGGAAACGATAGCAAGATTGACGAGTTTATCCACTTAGTAAAAGCCGGCCCAACCCCCTTTGCTCATGTCTCTAAACTTCAAATTAAAGAACTACCGGTTAATCATTACCATCTTTTTATGATTAAATAGCGGGAAAGCAGTAGAATTGCTAATGGATTTAATGTTAATATATGTACTGTTTTATATGAATTTAATGTTAAATCTACTAAGGGAGAATATTAATGAAACGAAAACGTCTTTCGGTGGCGGGGTTATTAACCGTTGCCTTACTACTACTGACTGGTTGTGTACGAACAACTAAGTCAGGAAAACCATACGGCCTAACATATACATATCTTGCAAAGCCGATGCAGCACCTAATGGAGTGGCTTGCTAGTCACCTCGGTAATAATTACGGCTGGGCAATCATCGTAATCGTTGTTGTTGTTCGAACAATCCTTCTACCAGTAATGTTTTCACAAATGAAGAAATCAACCATCATGCAAGAAAAGATGGCTAAAATCCAACCATTACTGAAGGATTTACAAAAGAAGCAACGCGCAGCAAAAACTCCTGAAGAGCAAGCTGCGGTTAGCGCTCAAATGATGGCTGTCTACCGCGAAAATAACGTCAGCTTGACTGGTGGAATTGGTTGCCTGCCATTATTGATCCAGTTCCCTGTCTTTGCTGCACTCTATGCCGCAATCCGTTACTCCCCAGACCTTTACCATGCAACGTTTATGGGAATTGCATTAGGTAAGCCAAGCATTCTCTTCGCTATTTTGTCCTTTGTTGCATATGCAGTGCAAAGTTATCTTGGATTGATTGGGGTTCCTGAAGAACAGAAGAAGCAAATGAAGATGGCAATTTGGATGAGTCCGTTTATGACCTTCTTCATTTCACTAACTTCATCAGCCGGGCTAGGACTTTACTTCTTTATTGGTGGTTTATTTGCTATTCTTCAAACCCTTATGATTAATGCATACCGACCACGAATCCGCAAGCAAATTGCTAAAGAGAATAAAGAAAATCCCGTTAAGGTTCCCGAAACTCTAAATGTTGATAATGCAGCTAAAGAAACACCTAACAATGTTTCAGCAGCAATCGACCAGCTAAAGGAATCTGCTAGCTCAACTTCCCCAAGCAAACCAAAGCCAAGTAATCGTCAACGGAATGCCGGGAAGCAACATCACCACAAAAACAATAACTAAAATTAAGCTGAGAAATAACTTTTCCGCGCCATAATTAAGATTAGGTGACTCTAGTTATTTCTCAGCTTCTTATTTCAGGAGGCATTAAATAATGATTAAAGCAATTAACCACGACCAAGTATTTCTCCAGCAACAAGCCATTCCCGCATCAAAGCAGGATCTCAATGTTGGGATAGATCTTCAGGATACCCTATCAGCTCATCAAGAAGAATGCATTGGGATGGCAGCCAACATGATTGGCATTAACAAAGCCGTTATCATTGTCAGCTTAGGACCGATTAATGTTGTGATGTATAACCCGAAAATAACTCAAAAGAAACTCCCTTATAACACGAAAGAAGGCTGCTTATCACTTCCAGGTAAAAGAACAGTTACTCGTTACCACCAAATCAAGGTAACCTTTCGTAATCAAAATTGGCAACTTCAATCGCTTCAACTTACCGATTTAGCAGCCGAAATCGTCCAGCACGAAGTTGACCATCTCAATGGGATTTTAATTTAAATAAATTTTCTTTCACCAATCAATTTGATTTGCTAAGATAAAGTCAATGAAATAAGAGCCACAAAATCGCCGGGTTTTGTCATATATTACATACCTTTTCCAAACAGGCGTCCAGATTTCTGGAGGATGGAGGGCCACCCTGGAGGTTTTAATTTGTCAATCACTAGAGAAGTTTTCCACTATGTAAGCCGTAATATTATCGCAATGTTAGGAACATCAATTTATGTTCTAATTGATACTCTCTTCATTTCGATTGCAGCTGGTGCACTCGGGTTAACCGCTCTCAACCTGGCACTACCGATTTTTAATTTTTTCAACGCCCTTGGCTTATTACTTGGTGTCGGCGGGGCAACTATCTTTTCGCTTAACAAAGTTTTACATCCAGAACGGGTTGAATCACTGTATAGTACACTAATGGTCTCCGCGGCCATTTTAGGAATAGTCCTAGCAATCTTAATTGACCTATTTTCAACTGGCATTGTTGACTTTCTTGGTGCTAATAGTGGTACCAGAAGCCTTGCAGTCATTTACGTTCAGATCATCGCATGGTGCGGTCCGTTTGTAATGTGCAACTATATTAGCATCAACTTTATCCGAAATGACGGCAATCCCACCTTGACCATGCTGGCAACCGTAATTGAAACCACATCTGTTGTTATTATTGACTGGTTCTTTATCTTTGGCCTTGGCCTGAAAATGGAAGGGGCTGCACTAGCTGTGATTTTCTCACCAGCAATCAGCCTCTTTGTACTATCATTCCATCGTCATTTCAAGGGTCGCCGTCTTCACTTCCATTTTGTCCGCCCTTCAATAAAACCAATTTTTCAATCAGCACGACTTGGTTCCGCGGCAGCATTAAATGAATTAAGTACGGGTGTCAGCGTATTCTTCTTTAACCACGTTCTCTTAATGCTAGCAAATAACTATGCTGTCGCTGCTTATGGAGTAATCTCAAACATTGCAATTGTGGTTCTAGCAATTGCTAATGGGGTTGCTCTTGGCGTTCAGCCAGTCGCTAGTCGTGAATACGGTGAGCATCACTTTATAAACACCTCGCATTCACTGAGAATTGGGATAATTATTACCTTAGTTTTGGCTCTGGTCGAGTTTATAATTCTTATTACGTTTAAGTACCCAATTATTAATATTTTTAACACACAACACTCACTCCAGCTTATTCACTTTGCTGAAGTTGGGTTACCGATTTACTTCACTAGTGCCTTTTTCAGTGCTTTAAATTACTTGTTCATCCTCTTCTTAACGGCAACTAATTCCGCTCGTGCTTCATTTACACTTTCGTTGCTCCGTGGGTACCTTATCCTACTACCTCTAATCTTTATTCTCCCGCTTTTCTTCGGAATTAATGGTGTTTGGGTAGCCGTTCCGGTTACTGAATTAATTGTCACAGTTATTGGAGCAATTCTTGTCCACCAGCGCATTCGCCAATATGATGTACTGGAAAAAACGTTTAATAATTTTCCATAATAAAATGAGACTTAGGATTGGTAAATAGCCAATTCTTAAGTCTCATTTTATTTTGCTATAATTTAGCACGCTTTGATGCGTAATCGTAAAGAATCCAAGCAACGATCCCAAAGAATACCGGACCGATCGCTGTCCAAAAGGCAGTCTGGAAATCACGATCCAAGATTGGTTGGATGCACGTGAAGATAATTCCCAAACAAACGATAATTTCAACAAACCATACTAAAACTTTTGTCCAGAAACGGTTCTTGAATACCATAAAGTCTCGCGGAATATCTTTTCGCTGGAATGCAGGAAAGGCACCAACCAAAAAGATATATGGAGCACAGGTAGAAACATTCCCCATATCCGTTAAAATTTGGTAGAAACTAGCAGCGGCAGAACCACCAAAAGCAACTAAGAAAATAATTACTGAAACGATAATCGCCTGAACCCACATTGCAAATGCTGGCATTCCGTGTTGGTTTAGCTTAGTAACCCGGTCAGGCCATAAATCAGGGTTTGAACCCATGATAAAGGACTTAATCGGCGTGTAGACAAGGATAAACATTGCCCCAAGCATTCCCATTAATCCAGCAAGAGCAATTAACCGGGTAAATAAGTCACCTAAAAAGAGGTTTACTCCATGACTAAGGCCTAAAGAAACCCCCATCATGTAACCTAACCGATGAAAGACAACATACGTAACGTTTCCCAGGTTGACGCTTGACTTTGCGATTACCTGATTATAGTTAACGCTAAACCCGGTCATCACAATCATTAACACATAACTACCAATGGTTAAGATGGCACCAATCGTTAACCCCTTTGGGAAGGTCTTGGAAGGATTCTTCATACTATCAGTAACCCCACCAAGGTTTTCCATACCGGCATAAGCAAAGATTGCGTATACAACAAATGAAATAATTGCAATTGGCGTCTGGAACGATGGATTAGGTGAGACGAAGAATGTCTTTAATCCATGAATTGGTTGTGCCGGAACACCATGGTTAGCGATGATTGTAATTAAACTAGCAAAAATAAAAATGAAGTTCATTACAATCATGAAGGCACCACCAAAAGAACTAATCTTCGTAATTCCATTAATTCCCCGTGAACTCAACCAGGTAACAAGAATAACAAAAATAATTGCCAGAACACCAATTAACTGAGTCGATCCCAATGAACCAATATGCCAACTTTGAGTTGTATCTCTCCCAAAAAGTAAGGCAGATAATGTAATCCAAAGCCGCGAAGCACTCGAAACAATCCACAGAACCCAACTGGCAAGCCAAATAAATGTCCCAATAAATGCAAGTTTCTCACCAATTGATCCTGCAAGCCAGGAGTAAATTCCCCCTTTAGCTTCATTAAATGCCGAACCATATTCAGCCATCATTAGACAACACGGGAAGAAGAAACAAATTCCCCCAATAATATACCAAAACATCCCCGCATACGACATCTGTGCATAGGCAATTGAAACATTTCCGAAACCATAGATGGTTGAAATGATCATTAATACCAGCGTCGGCGTCGTAATTAACTTTTTCTTTTCCGTCGCCACGGATCTTCAACTCCTTATTCCAATTCCTTAATAATATTAAGTTATCCGCTTACATTATAAGCCTAAATTAAATAATTTTGTATAAGTGATCACGAATTTATAAACTTTTGAACACTAATCAAGGATTTGAATTATTGAGCTCTTTTGATCAAAAAAGAGGCTCTACAATATCTGGTGTTGATATAGAAATTTCACTTTCTATACCAATACCAGATTTTTACATTTAAACTAAAAAACAGAGGTCCCCTCTGTTACAATGAAATCGCCAAATCACACAGAAAAGAA
>NZ_JALCQI010000039.1 GCF_022651205.1 Limosilactobacillus sp. | reverse complement strand
GTTCATTACAGCAAAAGCTGACTAATGCCGAGAAGACGCTAGGAAGTCTGATCGATGATGATGGAAACGAAAAGCAATACGAGAAGTCAACTGATGACCCAAGCAATAACGGCGGTGGAAATCGTGGCTACGGCAGTGATGAGAAGCCTTTAGAGGAGTAAGTCAATGATAGAACTTAGTGAATTAAAGGAAGAAATCGATCAATTCTTAAGAGAAAAAATGCCACTTGATATTGATCAAGATACTTTGGCCGCTTCAATGGAATATTCTGTTAATGCTGGTGGTAAGCGATTACGGCCCGCTTTAACGTTAACAACAGTTCAAATGTTGGGTGGACAGGTTAATCAAGGTGTCATGAAGGCTGCAGCAGCCTTAGAATTACTCCATACATATTCACTAATTCATGATGATCTTCCTGCGATGGATAATGATGATTTACGTCGTGGGAAACCGACTAACCACAAAAAGTTTGGAGCGGGAATGGCGACTCTGGCTGGTGATGGCCTATTAACAATGGCTTTCCAATGGGTTGCTGATAACCAATTATCTGCTGAGGTGCGTGCGGAATTATCCCTTGAGCTCGCAAAGGCTGCTGGACCATCAGGAATGGTAGCGGGGCAGGCAAGAGATATCGAAGGGGAACATCAACGACTGAACCTTGATCAGTTACGATACCTTCATCGTCAAAAGACAGGGGCTTTATTACGCTATGCGGTCTTGGCTGGCGGAATTATTACTAATCAAGAGCAGGACGTAAAAGGCCTATTAGCAGATTTTGGAACGCAATTTGGTCTAGCCTTTCAAATTTACGATGATTTGATGGATGTTGTTGGTACGACTAAGGAAATGGGAAAGACCGTTCATAAAGATGCTGGCGAACACAAAAATACCTATCCTGGTCTATTGGGTGTTCAAGGATCTGAACAACAACTTCATTCAGTGTTGAAGCAGGCAAAAGCGACCCAAACAAAATTGGGAGAAGTAACGGGATGCAATTTTAAGCCGTTTGACCAGTTTTTGGCATATTTTAAATTGTGAGGATAAAGATGGAAAAACAACGCGTTGATATTTTATTAGTAAAACAGGGACTCTTTGATTCTCGTGAGCAGGCAAAGAGAGCCGTTATGGCTGGTGAAATTCTTGGGAAAAATAATGAACGGTTGGATAAACCAGGTGAAAAGATTCCCGTGAATACAACCTTACACATGAAGGGTCACAAGATGCCGTACGTAAGTCGTGGTGGTTTGAAATTAGCCAAGGCATTAGATGTCTTTAATATTGATGTTAAAGGTAAAACGGTGTTGGATATTGGTTCTTCAACCGGTGGCTTTACGGATGTAATGTTACAAAATGGTGCAAAATTAAGTTACGCTTTAGATGTTGGAACTAACCAATTAGTTTGGCAACTTCGTGAGGATCCTCGAGTAGTGGTTATGGAACAAACTAATTTTCGTTATAGTAAATTAGCAGATTTCAATCATGGTCGGCCCGAATTTGCCTCAATTGATGTTTCATTTATTTCTTTACGATTGATTTTGCCGCCGTTAGCTAAAATCCTCGTTCCGGGTGGTGAAGTGGTTGCCTTAATTAAGCCACAATTTGAGGCCGGAAAAGAGAAAGTTGGTAAGCACGGAATTATTAAAGATCACGAGGTTCATAAAGAAGTTCTTGAGGATGTTTTAACTTTTGCCCAAGAAGACGGCTTCGATGTGCTTAATTTAGACTTCTCTCCAATTAAGGGTGGTCAAGGAAACATTGAATTCCTTGTTCATTTGAGACTGAGTGAGGAGAAAGGAAAGATGTCAGAGCAGGTTAATATCAACCAAGTATTGGCCAACGCAGATGCAGAACTTAACCATAAGGAGTGAAAAATAATGAGGAAGGTTGAGCGTCAACAATTAATTCGGGAAATCATAACTAAGAGTCAGATTGAGCGTCAGGATGATCTGGTTGCTGCATTAAAGGAACAAGGGGTTCGAGCAACCCAGGCAACAATTTCACGTGATATCAAGGAACTTCAATTGGTAAAGGTCCCCGCTAGTGATGGTGGTTATCGCTATGCCTTACCAGCTCAAGGAAATATTGATAATCAGACGCGGTTAAGCACCGAATTATCAAACAACATGCTTTCCTTAGAGCGTCAGGATCAATTCTTATCAATTGTAATGAGACCTGGTAATGGTCCAGTAATGGCTAGTCTGATCCGCCAAATGGAAACTGATGATGTTTTTTCAGTGATTGGTGATGATGCCGGGGTTTTAGTTGTTTGTCGGTCAATCGAAGCAGCAACTAGTGTTGAAGAAATGTTTCAAAATCTGATTAATTAAGGGTGACTAAATGTTACAGGAATTAACAATTGATAATTTAGCAATTATTAAACATCTTTCTTTGGATTTTTCTGATCATATGACTGTTTTGACGGGGGAAACAGGTGCAGGAAAGTCAATTATTATTGATGCAGTCGGCTTACTTGCAGGTGGTCGTGGTTCCCAAGAATTTATTCGTCGTGGTGCAGATAAATTATCACTTCAGGGGCAGTTTGCCCTTCCACAAGATCCGGAATTTGATGAGCTGCTTGATTCATTAGGGATTGATCATGATGATGAAATCCTTATTATATCTCGGGAGATTTATCGTCGTGGGCGAAACGTTATTCGGGTTAACGGTCAATTGATTAATACGGCAACATTAAAGCGGATCGGTTCTCGACTTGTTGATATTCAAGGACAAAATGAACATCAGCTATTATTACGGCCAGAAATGCATTTGGGGATGTTGGATCAATTTGCTCATAATGATGTTCAAGATTTATTAAGTCGTTACCATGATCAATATCAGGATTATATGAAGTTAAAGGCTGCTGTAGATAAAAAGCAAAGTAATGAACAACAGTGGGCACAAAGATTAGATATGCTTCGGTATCAGGTTAATGAGATTGAGAGTGCTGATCTGAAAGCTGGTGAGGAAGAACAACTGAAGAGTGAGCATGATCGCCTAGAACATTTCCAACAAATTAATAATTCATTGCAACAAGCTGTTACGGTATTTAATGGTGGTGATCAGGGAGCGGTACTTGATCAAATCGCAACGGTAATGAATTCGATTAATGAAATTGCCGAGTTTGATGATGCCTATGATTCACTAAGTAAATCCTTGAATGATGCCTACTATGCTCTTCAAGATGTGGCAGCGGAGGCTAATCGTCAATTGGATCTCCTGGAATTTAACGATGACCGGTTGAGTGAAATCGACCAGCGGTTAACGTTAATTGGTGATTTGGAACATAAGTATGGTGATACTGTTGCCGATATTTTGAGTTACTACAATCAAATTAAACAGGAACTCGATTCAATGGAAGAAACGGCAGATTCAAATAGTGACTTAGAGGAACGATTAACAACTGCTAAGGAAAAATTAACCGAAACGGGACAGCAGTTAAGTCAGGTTCGTCAACAGGCGGCTCATCGTTTAACTAAACTTGTCCACCAGCAGTTGCGGGAACTCTATATGGATAAAGCCGTTTTTGAAGTGCATTTTACAAAACAATCTCGAGAACACTTCACTCCTAGCGGCCTAGATGAGGTTGAATTTTATATTCAAACGAATCCTGGGGAATCCATGGGGCCATTAGCACGAATTGCATCTGGTGGTGAGCTTTCTCGGGTAATGCTAGCGCTCAAAACCATTTTTGCTCAAAATGAGGGTGTCACGAGTATTATTTTTGATGAGGTTGATACCGGTGTTAGTGGTCGTGTTGCACAAGCAATTGCTGATAAAATTAAGGTGATCGCTGATCGGTCCCAAGTCCTGTGTATTACTCATTTGCCACAGGTTGCAGCAGTGGCTCAACACCATCTCCTGATTCAAAAGCATGTTAAGAATGAGCGAACAACAACAATGGTTACAGTTCTTAACAATACTCAACGGGTCAATGAACTTGCACGAATGTTATCTGGTGAAAAGGTAACAAAATTAACCAAGGAACATGCCCAAGAACTGTTAAAGATGGCGCAGGATTAATTCAATTAGAACAAAACAAGGATAAGGAACTGCACTTCAAGCATTCCTTATCCTTGTTTTAGATTGTATTGAAAATTAGAAGTTAGCAATATAATGAATTTGGTTAAAGCCAACCACGTAACTAATATTTTTGTTTTGAATTAAATAGCGCTTGTTATCGAGTCTTTTTACTGTGCCGCGAACATTAACTGGGTAGCCAGCACTATTAATTGGGATTAGTTGAATAAGCACTCTTAGTCTTTCGTTAATTGTCCTGTTAAGGAAGTCAAGACGTTGCTTAGTAGGCTGAGGGGTCAATAATTTGATCTCTTCTTTGTGAGATGTGAAATCATTATCCAGTAATTGTTGTAGCTTACCATTAAGAATAGTAGATGCTGATTTAAATAAAGATTGTTCCATTTGCATTCCAACCATCTCCGAACATTTGTTTGTAAATCCATTATACGAACAGACGTTCACGAATGCAATAGGTAATTTAAAAATATTACTGGTTTGAATAGTTGATTTTAATTTTTATTTAGTGCATTATAGTAATAATACGTTATATTTGAATAGGAGTATTAACATGGCAAAAAGGGGAATGTTAATCGTACTTTCTGGTCCTTCCGGTGTAGGTAAGGGAACCGTACGTAAAGCAATTTTTGATTCCAACGATAATGATTTTCAATATTCTATCTCAATGACAACACGTCAGCCACGACCCGGTGAAAAGAATGGGGTTGACTACTACTTCGTCTCTAAAGAAGAATTCGAACATGAAATCCAAACGGGAGGAATGTTGGAATATGCAAAGTATGTTGACAACTATTACGGGACCCCATTAAAATATGTTAATGAGACTTTGGATTCCGGGAAAGATGTTTTCCTTGAGATTGAAGTTAACGGAGCAATGCAGGTTCGTTCAAAGTGTCCCGATGGTGTTTTCATTTTCTTAACACCACCTGATCTTGATGAACTGAAGCAACGATTAATCCATCGTGGTACGGATAGTATGGATGTAATTAACAAGCGGATTCGTAAAGCTTTCGATGAAATTCGAATGATGCAAAACTACGATTACGCCGTTGTTAATGATGAAGTGCCAAATGCTGTTGCTAAAATTAAGGATATTATTCGTACCGAACGTCTTCGGGTTAACCGAGTAATGCCACGATATCTTGAAATGTTAGGAGATTCAGCACAATGATTCTTTTTCCATCAGTTGATGAATTATTAAAACGGATTGATTCACGCTACTCATTAGTAATGCTTGCCAGTAAGCGGGCTCACGAATTAGAGCGTGGTTCAGCTCCTTTGCTTGACCATTATTATTCAAGCAAGCCGGTCGGTAAGGCTCTGGAAGAAATTGAGGCCGATAAGGTTATCATTGATCCAGATCACTTTGAAGACTTGCAAGACTAATTGTTGGCAGAAAATAAATTTGGGCATTCGTAATTTCTGAATGATTAATTCATTGAGGTTACGGGTGCTTTTCTTTTACGGTTGAATGATCTTATCGGAAAGTAAGATGAGAATGATATAATCAACCTTGGAGTTAAAAGTTTGGAGTGTTCGAAATGGCAAAAATAGCAGTATATATGACTGGCGGAATCGCTCTTTATAAAGGGATTGAAGTGATTCGCTCCTTAGAAAAATCAGGTAATCAAGTACGAGTCGCAATGACGGAATCAGCTACCAAGCTGGTTTCACCAGTGACACTCCATGCATTAACACATCAACCCGTATTAACAACGCTGTGGACCCAAAATGATTCACCAGTACCTCATGTTGAGCTTGCAGACTGGTCTGACTATGCAGTGATCCTTCCGGCAACGGCAAATATTATCGGCAAAATGGCCCACGGAATTGCCGATGATGCCGTATCAACGACACTGTTAGCTACTGCAATTTCAAAGGTTGTTGTCGTTCCGGCAATGAATTCTAATATGTGGAATAATCCAGCTGTCCAGCGAAATATTAAGCAGTTAAAAAACGATGGGATTAAAATTATTGAACCAGTTACTGGATTACTTGCGGAAGGATATCAGGGGAAGGGACGTCTTCCAGAACCTGGTGAGATCACTAGCCAATTAGAAGCAATTATTAGTACCCAAAATAGTAAGCAATTACCCAGAAAGCGAGTATTGATCACTGCTGGCGGCACCCGTGAAAGAATTGATCCGGTTCGTTTTATTGGAAATCGTTCTTCCGGTAAAATGGGGATTGCGCTTGCTAATGCAGCCGCTGACGCTGGAGCGATGGTCGACTTAGTCCTTGGTCAAATTACTGTTCCTGAACCGGTTAATCCTAGAATTAAAATTTACCATGTTGAAAGTACCGAAGAAATGCAATCAGCTGTAACCACCCTTTTTCCCTCAGCTAATATATTAATAATGGCGGCCGCTGTTGCTGATTTTCGGCCCGTTACTATTGCTAAGCAAAAGATTAAGAAAGTTGATGGACAGGAACAATTGGGGATTTCATTGGTGAAAACTACTGATATCTTAAAAACAGTTGGTGCTCAAAAGCGATCTGATCAGCTTGTGGTTGGCTTTGCTGCAGAAACGACTGATTTATTGCAGAATGCAAATAAAAAGTTAACCAATAAGAATGCCGATTTAATTATTGCTAATAATGTTGCTGGAGCAAATGGTGCTTTTGGTAGTGACTTGGATCAGATAACAATCTTACAAAAGAATAGTGAACCAATTTTTTGGCCCAAGATGACGAAAGTAAATGTAGCAGTTAAGTTGATTCAGCTGCTTGCTACAAAGGTAAAGTAAGGTGAATTGAATGGCACAACTAGCACAAGTGATTGTTGATGTTCCCACGATGCAAACTAACCAACCCTATACATATCAGGTACCTGCTCGGCTTGAAAATCAAATTCAATTAGGAATGCGGGTAGTTGTTCCATTCGGCAATGGCAAACGGCATGTTCAAGGCTTTGTAGTTGGCCTTGATCAGCCAACTATGTATGATGGTCAATTAAAACCAATTTCTGCTTTAATGGATCTCCAGCCTGTAATTGATCCTGAGTTACTAAAGTTGAGTAAGTGGCTTGCTGACCAAACGTATGCCTTTTGGATCTCCAGTATTTATACGATGCTGCCAAATATGCTTAAGGCAAAGACGACCCGGATTGTTAAGATCATTGATGAGGTTGATGAACAAGTCGTTTTTGACGTTTTTCATGGGAAAGACGAGCTTGACTTTGCAACGGTCCAGTCTGATCCCCAGGTGGTTAGTTTACTTCTTAAACTACAAAAGCAGGGGAAAGTTAGTTTTGAATATGTAGTTGCGGATCAAGCTAAGGCAAAGACGACGACTGGTATTCGCCCTCAATTAGATTTTGAAGGATTAGAAGACGCTAGAACATCATTACATTCAAACGCTCATGCACAGAACCGCTTATTATCCTACTTGCAAAGTATTGTTGGTAAGACGGTTAAGCAGACGGAAGCCGAAAAGGTTAGTGGCCTGAAGTCAGCAACCTTTAATATTGGTGCACAAAAAGGGTGGTTAACGAAAGTACCAGTTGAAGTTTATCGGAACCCGTTTGACAAGAAATTACCTGATGATCACCATCTTGCAAAGCCGTTAATGTTAAATGATGAACAGGGAGCGGCAGTTAAAGAGATCGATCGGGCAATTGATAATTCACAAAATCAAGTATTCCTTCTTGAGGGAGTTACTGGAAGTGGGAAAACTGAAGTCTACCTCCAGTCAATTGCTAAGGTACTTCAGAACAATAAAACGGCATTGATGCTCGTTCCGGAAATCTCATTGACACCGCAAATTGTTAACCGTGTCCGTCGTCGATTTGGTTCAAAAGTGGCGGTTCTTCATAGTGGCCTTTCTAATGGTGAACGGTTTGATGAATGGCGACGAATTGAACGCGGTGAGGCACAAGTTGTCGTTGGTGCTCGTTCGGCTATTTTTGCGCCGTTAAAGAATCTTGGGGTAATCATTCTTGATGAGGAACATGAGTCAAGCTATAAGCAGGACGAGTCGCCTCGCTACCATGCCAGGGATGTGGCTAAGTGGCGGGGAAAGTACAATAGTGCTCCTGTTGTTTTAGGGTCCGCTACCCCAAGCCTAGAAAGTCGTGCACGGGCAATGAAGGGTGTTTACCAGCTCATTCGGTTAAAGCATCGTGTAAATAAGCAACCCCTTCCGCCAATTCAAGTGGTGGATATGCGACCAGAAATTAAGGAACGGGGCGAAAGTAATTTTTCTCGTGAATTATTAGGGAAGCTAGTAGATCGCTTAATGAAAAATGAACAAAGCATTTTAATGCTTAACCGGAGGGGCTTTTCTTCATTTATGATGTGTCGTGATTGTGGCTCTGTTCTAAAATGTCCCAATTGTGATATTTCGTTAACCCTTCATATGGATAGTCACACAATGAAATGTCACTATTGCGGTCATGAGGAGCCAATTCCGCGTTACTGTCCTAACTGTGGAAGCCGTGAAATTCGCTATTATGGTACCGGTACGGAAAAAGTTGAACAAGAGCTAAACCGGTTGATTCCTAATGCCCGAGTTATTCGGATGGATGTTGATACAACAAGACGGAAGGGGATGCATGAAAAGCTTCTTCGTCGTTTTGGTCAACACCAAGCTGATATCTTACTTGGAACCCAGATGATCGCAAAGGGACTAGATTTTCCTAATGTTACTTTAGTTGGGGTCCTAAATGCCGATACTGGCCTTGGTCTGCCTGATTTTCGTTCGAGTGAGCGAACCTTTGATTTATTAAGTCAGGTAAGTGGTCGTGCAGGTCGTGCTGACAAAACAGGTGAAGTAATAATTCAAACTTATAACCCGGATCACTATGCTATTCGACTGGCTCAGCAAAATGATTACGAGGGATTTTTTAAGCGGGAAATGTCCTTACGGCGTCAAGCTAGTTATCCGCCATACTACTTCACTGTTCGGATAATGGCGAGTCACGAAGACGAAGCTGTTGCGGCACGAGCTATGACCAAAATTCATCGGGAATTAGTTGATAATTTAATGCCGTCGACGATTATCCTTGGTCCAACTCCCCGGGCAATCGCACGAATGAAGAGACGCTATTATTATCAAATTGTAATTAAATACAAGCAGGATCAACGATTACACCCACTTCTACAAAAAATTCTTCAGGAAACTCAAAGTAAGGGGAGAAAGGATGTCCAGATTTCGATCGATCCTGATCCGCAATATTTTATGTAATGAAAGGACGAGATATTAATGTCAACATCAATCGTATTTATGGGAACACCAGAATTTGCGGTCCCGATTCTCCAAAGTTTAATCGACGCACCAGAATATGAGGTTAAAGCTGTATTAACACAACCAGACCATCGAGTTGGTCGTAAGCACGTGTTAACACCTTCACCAGTGAAAAAATTAGCAGTAGAAAACCAAATTAAGGTCTTACAGCCTGCTAAGTTGGGTGGAAGTGAAGAGATGGGTGAAATTATTGAAATGCAACCTGATTTTCTGATCACCGCTGCTTATGGTCAATTCTTGCCAACTAAGTTACTTAGTGCTGCTAAGATCGCTGCAATTAACGTTCATGGTTCATTGCTGCCTAAGTACCGTGGTGGGGCACCCGTTCAATACTCAATTATTAATGGCGATCGTGAAACTGGAATTACGATCATGTACATGGTTAAGAAAATGGATGCGGGGGACATGATTGCTCAACGCTCAATTCCAATTGAACGTGATGATGATAACGGAACGATGTTTAAAAAACTCAGCATCCTTGGTCGAGATCTGCTCTTAGATACCTTGCCGGACTTAATTAGCGGTAATGTTCATCCACAAAAGCAGGATCCAGATAAAGTTACTTTTTCGCCTAATATATCAAGCGATCAGGAGCAAATAGACTATACGATGCCTGCAAACAGAATTGATGATAAGGTCCGGGGATTACGGCCGGCACCAATTGGCAATATGAGGATTGATGGCCTCCGTACCAAAATTTATGATGTAACACCGCTTACTGAAAAGACAAGCTTGGAACCTGGTAAGGTAGTTCGCGTTGATAAACATCATCTAATCATTGCTGCGGGCAATGGAACAACATACCAAATAAATGAACTCAAGCCAGCTGGTAAGCAGAAAATGAATATTACAGCGTACCTAAATGGTCATCAAAACATTAAAGAAGGGATGCAAGTAGTAACTAATGACTAAGTTTATTCCACAGAATGCTCGTGAATTAGCCTTTACATCTTTAGAACGTGTTCTGAAGACCGGGGCCTATTCCAACCTTCAAGTTGATGAAACCTTGCGCCATCATAATTTAAGTTCAGCTGATCGTCGACTAGTAACGACAATTGTTTATGGGACGCTTCAGCACCAACTTACTCTTAAATATTGGCTAGATTCACTAACCCGACAAAAGAAACTGGATTCATGGGTTGAAGCCTTATTGATGACTGCTCTTTATCAGTACCATTACCTAGATAGGTTTCCTAATTGGGCGATTACTAATGAAACCATTGAAATCGCTAAGCATCGGGGGAACCCGGGAATTAGAAAATTTGTTACCGGAGTTCTTCACGCCGCTTTACGAAAAGGATTTCCCGACTTTTCCAAAGTTAAAAAAACTACAGAACGACTTTCCCTTGAATCAAGTGTTCCTCAATGGTTAGTAGAAAAATTTGTTCAGCAATACGGGATGGAGAAGGCTAAAGACATTCTTCATGCCATCAATATGCCTGCCCACGTTTCAATTCGCATTAATACTAATAAAAGCGATTTAGCAACAGTAAAAGAGCAACTACTAAATGAAGGTGTTGAGACTACCGAGAGT
>NZ_JALCQI010000038.1 GCF_022651205.1 Limosilactobacillus sp. | reverse complement strand
GGATAGGTCAGTAAACGGATAATCACTTCCAGGGTAACGTGGATGGACGATCGCATAGGCATTGGGCAGTTCTTCTGGCATTTCGTGGTGATCAGTAACAATTACGTCTACCCCTTGCTTAACTACCGGATCAATGACTGCCTTGCCGCTTACCCCATTATCAACGGTAATGATCAACGTTGTCCCCCGCTCAATGATCCGCTGGTACGCCTCTGCATTAGGCCCATAACCGTCACGGAAGCGATTAGGAACATAGTAGTCAACCTTCGCACCAATATCACGTAAAACTTCGTACATTAACGCAGTACTGGTAATGCCATCAGCATCGTAATCACCATAAACCGTAATCCGCTCTTCTTGTTCAATTGCTTGCTGGATCCGATTAACGGCCTTATCCATATCATGAAGTTTGTGTGGATCGTGAATTGCCTGCATTGACGGCTGGATAAAGGCCTGCGCCTCGTCAAGTGATGTTATTCCCCGTTCAACCAATAACTGAGCAATTATGGGACTTATAGATAAGCCTTCACTAAGTTTCTGAACTATTTGATTATCCGGCGTCTTTATTCGTTGCCAATCATACTGTGCTTTTACCATTCAAACCACCATTTCGTCCTAAATTAAGAGAGGAGTGAGACCGACACTTTACATCGTCCTCACCCCAATTATAGGGAACTTCCCTATAGTTCCTTTTTATTTTGTTGAAAATCAAAGAACTTTTTAATTGCCCAATCACCAAGTCCAGGAATAATCCCGTATAACCAACTAAGACAAGTAACGTAACCTGGAAGATTAATTTCACGTGTCTTGTAGCCGACATTATCCCAAATCTGTTCAGCCAGTTCATCCGGTGAGATAAACATCCACTTAGGTAAATGTGCCCGATACTTTCCCTGACTATCGGCTTTCTCGAAGAACGGCGTATCGATTGGCCCAGGATTAACGGTCAGAACCTGGACTCCATAGTCCGCTACTTCCATTCGAAGAACATTGTCAAACTGATTTACCCCAGCTTTGGTAGCAGAATATGCCGCACTACTTGGCGTTGGAATTTTTCCAGCAATCGAACCAAGATTAATGATCGCACCATACCCTTGATCCATCATTTGTCGAGCAACGCACCGACTAATATACATTAATGCAAGCAGGTTGACATCCGTCATTTGCTTTAGGGTTCCCAATGACTCACTTGTCGTTGGGGCAAAGTCGCCCAGTCCAGCAGAGTTAACCAAGGCATCAATACCACCAACTTCATGTTGAATCCGCGATAAAACGTCGTCAATCTGGTCGGGATCAGTAACGTCTAATTCATAAGAAAACGCTGGTCGTCCTGATAAAATCAAGCATTGGCTGGCAACCTTTTCCAGACGCTTCTTGTTTCGCGCCGCCACAACAACAATGGCACCACGACGAGCAGCTTCAAGAGCTAACGCCTTACCAATTCCACTGTCGCCACCGGTAATTAAAACAACCTTATTTTTCAAAAAGCGCAATTGCTTAAACCGCTTCTTCATCAAAAGGACCTCCTCGCTTGTTCTTACTTCTTAAACGGTACGTCAATAATATCAAAATCGTTGACAACTCTCGTATCGGGGACAACATCACGAACTTGATATGCTAATTGATAAGCCGCCTTACCCGTATATCGGGCAGAGATATGGGTTAATAACAGTTTCTTTGCCCCTGCCTGCTTTGCCACTTCTGCCGCTTGAAGGCTAGTCGAATGATAGTAGTTATGAGCCATCTTTGCCTCATTCTTGGCAAATGTACTCTCGTGTACCAAGACATCAGCCTTATGTGCCAGAACTACTGCGTTCGGTGTTTGACGGGTATCACCAAGGATCGCTATGATTCGGCCCGGCTGTGGTTTACCAATATAATCTTTACCATCAATCACTCGACCATCATCAAGCTTAACTGTTTTTCCGGCCTTAAGCTGACCATATACAGGTCCAGAAGGAATATTTGCTGCACGGAGCTTTTCTACCTGCAATTCACCAGGATGGTCCGCTTCTTCAATCCGGTAACCATAACAGGCAATTTTGTGATCAAGCGACATCGCAGTGACCTTAAAGCCACGCTTGTTAAATAATTCTTGGTTATGATCAATTTCAACAAACTTCAACGGATAGCTCAATCGTGATTCACTAACCTGAAGAGCTGTCATCACAAATCGCTTAATGCCAACTGGACCATAAATTGTTAATGGCTCATTGCCACCCTGAAATGACCGGGAACTTAAGAATCCTGGCAAGCCAAAAATATGATCACCATGTAAGTGCGTAATAAATATCTTGGTTACCTTTCGTGGGCGAATAGTGGTATGGAGAATTTGGTGCTGGGTTGCTTCTCCGGCATCGAATAACCAAATCTCATTCAATTCTTCCAAAAGTTTCAGGGCAACACTGGTAACATTTCGCTGCTTACTCGGTGAGCCAGCTCCCGTTCCTAAAAATTCAAGCTGCATGCTTTTTCCTCAATTCCTTCTAATTTATTTATTATTGAACGAATTCAAAGACGAACTTATCGATTCGAACAGTATCGCCATCTTGAATTCCCTTAGCGCGTAATGCTTCATCAACACCCATATGGCGAAGCTGACGAGCAAAACGTAATTGACTTTCTTCATGGGTTAAATCAGTCATCTTAAATAGCCGCATTAATTTATCGCCGCCAAGAACCCAGGTGCCATCTTCATCACGACTAATCGTAAAGTCGGCCTGATCTTTTTCTGGGGCTTCGGCTTTGTAAACTGCTTCAAGCTGCTCATCATGACTTTCACTATCAAATGCTGGTGTCTTATCCAAAAGATCAGCAGTTAATTGCATTAGTTGCTGGACACCTTGGTGGGTAACTGCGGAAATTGGGAAGATTTCCGGTTGCTTTTCTAAAGTATCATCAGCTACTAATTCTTTCTTAAAGGCGGCTAAGTTTTCCTCAGCATTTGGCAAGTCCATCTTCGTTGCTACAACAATCTGTGGCCGCTTTAACAGTTCAGGATCATAGTTAGCCAATTCTTGGTTAATCTTCTTAAAACGTTCCATTGCTTGCTTAGGGTCATCACTACTCATGTCAACTAAATGAAGTAAAACCCGAGTCCGTTCAATATGACGGAGGAATTTCAATCCAAGACCAACACCCTTAGATGCTCCTTCAATTAGTCCAGGCATATCTGCCATGGCAAAGTCTCGTCCATCTGGCAAGAGGACCATCCCCAAATTAGGGACAAGAGTAGTAAACTCGTAAGCCGCAATCTTAGGCTTAGCACCAGTTACAACTGATAACAGCGTTGATTTACCAACTGACGGGAAGCCAACCAAACCAACGTCTGCCAACATTTTTAACTCTAACTCAAGATAGCGATCTTGACCTGGTTCTCCATTTTCCGCAATTTCTGGTGCAGGATTCTTGGCACTGGCAAAATGAATATTGCCACGACCACCGCGGCCACCTTTAGCAACTACTAAAGTTTGACCATTTTCAACTAAGTCACCGATAATCTTACCGGTATCTAAATCGCGAACAGTAGTCCCTTGAGGAACGCTAATCACTGTGTCCTCAGCGCTATGACCAGTCATCTGTTTACTCATCCCGTTACCGCCATTTTTTGCTTTAAAAATACGGTGATAACGGAAATCCATTAGGGTCCGTAACCCTTCATCGACTTTCAGGACAATGTTTCCACCATGTCCACCATCACCACCTGATGGTCCACCATTGGGAACATATTTTTCTCGCCGGAAGGAAACCATTCCATTACCGCCCTTTCCGGCATGAGCTTCAATTTTTATTTGATCAACAAAAGTATTCATAAGTTGATTTCTCCGTTCTTATGTTCTATCTATCAGTATATTGGAAAAAATTACTAGCGTCAAAATCAATCGTGACTGCTCCCCTTCGCAACTTCGGCATTTTTCTGGAGCGATACTTTAATTAGTTGCGCGGTCTTCATGTTAATTCCTAAGGAATGAATTTCATCAATTGGAGCAGCAGCGATTTTGGTAATTGAGCCGTACTTTTGAAGTAACTTTGTCCGGGTACGTGGGCCAACTCCTTTGATTGCATCGAGACGAGAAGCCATTGAGTGACGGGCATGAACTCGGCGATGGAAAGTGATTGCGAAACGGTGAACCTCATCCTGAATCCGTTGGACAAGGTAAAATCCCTGGCTTCGCGGATTAAGATTAATATGTTCGTCATGATCGCCAAACAAGAGATCAGCCGTTTTATGTTTATCATTCTTAACCATCCCAACCACTGGGATATCAAGTCCTAATTCATTTTCCAAGACGTCCTTAACGGCATTCATTTGAATTTCGCCACCGTCCATAAAAATCATGTCCGGCATGGCTTTCCCCTCTTTCAAGAGTCGCGAATACCGACGCCGAATTACTTCTCGTGTACTAGCAGCTTCATCAGCATGATTAATTACAGTCGTAAGCTTATATTTTCGGTAAAGTTTTTTTGCTGGCTCACCATCGACAAAGACAACCATTGCGCTAACTGGATCGGCCCCTTGAATATGGGAGTGATCAAATGCTTCAATCTTATGACCAGCAGGTAGCCCTAACGCATCAGTAATCTCCTTCATTGCACCGGTTGTTTTACGCGTATCAAGTTCCAGCAACCGAAACTTTTCGTCAAGTGACAATTGGGCATTCTCATAGGCCATGTCCATCAAGTCACGTTTTTCCCCGCGCTCAGGAGTTCTAACTGGCACCCCAAGGATTTCACTAATTTCCTTGTTAGGGAGACCCTTAGGAAGGAGGATCTCTTTAGGAAGAATATTATTTCGTCGGTTATAGAATTGCAAAATGAAACTGGTCATTTCTTCAACGTCGGTATCTACCACAGGAAATAATCTCTTTTCCCGCTTCATAAGTCGAGCCTGACGAATGAAGAAGACTTGAATCGAGAGCCACCCCTTATCCATATAGAAGTTGAACAGATCCCGTGGCGTCTTATCGTTAGAAATGATTTTCTGTTTTTCTACCGTTACCTTAATGTAATGGATTTGGTCACGAATTTCAGCTGCCCGTTCGAATTCCAGGTTAGCTGCCGCTTCGTTCATCTGCTTAGTTAGTTGTCGTTTAACTTCAGCTGTATTACCGTTCAGAAATGATTTGATCCGTTTTATTTGCCGATCATATTCTTCCCGAGGAACCGTTTTAAAGCAGGCACCAAGACATTGCCCCATATGATAGTAAAGACACGGCCGATTCTGGTAACCATTGCATCGCCGCAAAGGATATACCTTCTGAATAAAGTGAAGGGTTTCTTCGGCCGCGTATACATTCGGGTAGGGGCCAAAATAGTAAGCACCGTCTTTTTTTACCTGTCCAGTAATCATTGTTCGTGGGTCACGCTCATTTGTAATCTTAATGTAAGGATATCCAGTTCCACGTTTTAGTTTGATATTAAAATAAGGCTGGTGCTTCTGGATTAACGTGATTTCTAACAAAAATGATTCCTTATTAGTCGACGTGACAATTGTTTCAAAGTCAGCTACTTCCGAAACCATTTTAGCTACTTTTCCTGTATGCGAACTCTTAAAATAAGAGCGAACCCGGTTCTTCAAGTTTTTGGCTTTTCCGACATAAATAATTTGATCATTGATGTTTTTCATCAAATAGCAACCAGGTTTATCTGGTAATAATGCCAGTTTATGTTCAAGGTGTTCACTTGCCATAAAGATTCCTCCACTTAAATTGCTAAATATTAATTATACGTTATCTTGACGGGGCAACGCAAAGAATCTGTCCGAATAATTGTACTTTCACGTCTATTTATGCTAGAGTATGGAAAAACTAGAAGGAGTGTTGACCATGGGACTCGTCACTCGACGAAGTATGCAACTGGACAAGCTCTTTGACCAGCTTGCGGTTGATCCAAAAAAGACAAAGAAGCAACCAAAGAACACTGACAAAGACAAAAAGAAGTCTGATAAGGACAAGAAAAATAATTAATCTAAAAAGAACCAGCGTGAATGATTTTATTTATCATTCGCGCTGGTTCTTTTTTACTAGTTTTGCTTCTTAAAGCCTTGTGGGTAACGTTTATTTAATTCTTTTATGTTAGTCTTAGCAACTTCATCAAACGGGATATCTGCCCATTCAGCGATTTGAGAAAGGTACCATAAAACATCCCCCATTTCATGAACAAGCTGCTGACGATCTAACTTTCGCCCACGAAATGTGTAGTTTTTTACTAGATCAACAACCTGGCCAGATTCACCTGCCAAGCCTAATGCACAGTTGGTTAATACCTGCTCATTACCATAAAGCGTCCGCTTCGCTGCGTTTTGATATTCATCGAAATCCATTTAATTTCGTTCCTCCCCAATTCGTTGCTCAATCCAATTCCAAACCTGATCCTGACCTTGCTTTTTCACCGCTGAGAACAAGACTGATGGTGTTCCCGGAGCTAAATCAAGTGTCCGAATAATATCATTTTTCACCCGATTGCGAGCATTTGGCTTCACCTTATCAATCTTTGTTCCCACGATTAGAGTTGGAATATTATAATAAGCAAGCCATTGGTACATTGAAATATCATCAGCTGTTGGTTTATGACGACCATCAACTAACTGAATTACACCCCGAAGTTGCTCACGCTGAGTAAGGTATTCTTCAATCATCTTACCGAACCGTTCACGCTCTTTTTTAGAAACCTTGGCATACCCATAACCAGGAACGTCAACAAAGTACAGTTGATCCTCAACATTATAGAAATTCAAGGTTTGCGTTTTACCCGGCTGACTGGACGTGTGTGCAAAGTTACGACGGTTAATTAGAACATTCGTCAGTGAGGATTTGCCGACGTTAGAACGACCGACAAGCGCGATCTCTGGATAATTAGTTGCAGGATACTGTTTCGGTTCAACCGCACTAATTGTTAAATCGACATTATTGACTTGCACTGGATAGCACTCACCTTTCCTGTAAACTATGAAGCTTCCTGTTCACCCTTCATAATATAACGTGGTTCAGTATGTTGGGTTACACAACGCTTATCAATAACTACCTTTTCAACATCCTTCCGACTTGGTAAGTCAAACATCACATCACGCATTACATCTTCAATAATGGAACGTAATCCACGAGCACCAGTATTCCGCTTAATCGCCAATTGAGCCATCGCACGTAATGCCCCTTCGGTAAATGACAATTGACTGCCATCAAGACGAATTAATTCTTGATACTGCTTAACAAGCGCGTTCTTTGGTTCAGTTAGGATCCGAACAAGATCATCTTCGTCAAGTTTTTGCAGAGCAGTCATTACAGGGAGCCGCCCGATAAATTCTGGAATTAACCCAAACTTCAACAAGTCTTCTGGGATGACGTGCTGTAAAATGTTCTTCTCAGTAACATTAGCGGCTTCATCAGAATCAGTTCCAAAGCCGATTGTCTTGTCACCAAGACGTTCCTTAACAATTGTTTCAATACCATCGAAAGCCCCACCAACAATAAAGAGAATATTCTTGGTATCGACCTGAATGAATTCCTGTTGAGGATGCTTCCGTCCACCTTGAGGAGGAACATTGGCAATTGTCCCTTCAAGGATCTTCAAGAGTGCTTGTTGAACCCCTTCACCAGATACATCACGGGTGATAGAAACGTTCTCACTCTTCTTGGCGATCTTATCAATTTCATCAATATAGATAATTCCCTTTTCAGCCGCTTCTACATCAAAATTAGCAGCTTGAAGGAGCTTTAAAATGATGTTTTCAACGTCTTCACCAACATATCCTGCTTCAGTCAAAGTGGTTGCATCGGCAATGGCGAAAGGAACATTTAAAATTCGTGCTAATGACTGTGCTAAGTAAGTTTTCCCCGAACCAGTTGGCCCAATTACAGCAATGTTACTCTTTTGTAATTCGGTATCATTGTTATCACCAGTTGTCATTGCATTGACCCGCTTATAATGGTTATAAACAGCAACGGATAATGTCTTCTTCGCATCAGATTGGCCAATTACATAGTCATCTAACTTACTCATAATTTCTTCTGGTGTTGGTACCTTAAACGTACTGTTCTTCCGGTCCTCTTCAAGCTCCTGGTCAATAATTTCTTGGCAAAGAGCCACACACTCATTACAAATATATACCCCCGGACCTGCAACAATTTTCTTCACTTCATCTTGTGACTTTCCACAAAATGAACAGTGGACTGAATCCATACCACTAGTATCTTCAAACATGGATTGTAGCCTCCTATTAATCTACTGGTCTTATAATAACAAACTTAACGAACTAATTCGAATTATTGGTTTCAATAATTCCTCAAAGTTAGAATAAGGGACTGCAATGGAATGCTCCACTACGGTCCCTTTTCATATTATTTTACTGACAGAAAGATTAATTACTTTTCTTTCTTCTTGTCGTCAGCCTTTTCAACTTGCTTTGCGGAGTCAGCAACCAAGTCAACAGCCTTCCGGATCTTGATGTCATGAGTAAGCATGTCTTCAGATAAAGCATTCTTAACTTGGTCTTCCTTCATGCCGTATTGCTTTGCAAGATCACTAATTTCGTCCTTAATTTCATCGTCAGTTGCGGTTAACTTTGCATCATCAACGATTGCTTCAAGAACAAGGTTAGTCTTAACACGTTGTTCAGCATCAGCAGCAAATTGCTTCTTCAAATCATCTTCTTTAGTACCGGTGATTTGGAAGTACATTTGTGGGCTGATACCTTGTTGTTGCATTCCAGCTAAGTATTGTTGCATTTGACGGTTGGTGTCTTCATCCAACATTGATTGTGGAATATCTTGAATTTCAGCATTCTTAACCGCTGCATTAATAGCTGCATCTTCAATTGCTGCCTTAGCTTGGTTATCCTTGTTTTCTTGTAATTCCTTCTTCGTCTTGTCCTTTAATTCGGCAAGAGTATCAACGTCTTCGTCAACATCCTTGGCAAAGTCGTCATCAAGTTCTGGCAATTGCTTTTCCTTGATTTCGTGAACCTTTACCTTGAAGATAGCATCCTTACCAGCCAAGTTCTTTGCGTGGTAGTCTTCAGGGAATGTAACCTTAACATCAACATCATCGTCAGTATTGTGACCAATCAATTGATCTTCGAATCCAGGAATAAATGAACCTGAACCTAATTCAAGAGAGTAGTTGTCAGCTGAGCCACCATCGAACTCTTTACCATCAACACTACCCTTGTAGTCGATAACAACGGTATCACCCTTAGCAGCTGGCTTACCTTCCTTTAATACAAGTTCAGCTTGTTGTTGACGCTTCTTTTCAATTTCAGCGTCGACATCAGCATCACTAACTGAGGTATCTTGCTTTGGAACTTCCATTCCCTTGTAATCGCCAAGCTTAACTTCTGGCTTAACGTCAACAGTAGCAGTCAATACCCAAGGTTGATCCTTGTCCATGCTCTTAATGTTGATTTGTGGTTGAGCAACTGGATCAATTCCAGCTTCTTTAACTGCGTCACTGTAAGCTTGTGGCAATACCTTGTTTAAAGCATCTTGGTAAAGAGATTCTTCACCATACATTTGGTCAAAAATTTGACGAGGTACTCGACCCTTACGGAAACCAGGAACAGTAATCTTCTTCTTGGTTTCTACGAAGGCTTCGTCAAGTCCCTTCTTAATAGTGTCGACATCAATTTCAAATGTCAAAGTACCTTTGCTGGCGTCGCTATCGCGTTCCCATTTTGCTGACATTTTATTTCCTCCAATATACATCAGATTGACCATACACTAATCAGGCTGGTCTTTACATACTCTACTAGTTTACCGTACGTAAGTAGTAATTGCAACTAATCAAGAAATTCGATCTAATTTAATGATTTAAAAAGAAAAAAGGCTCGGAAACCGAACCTCTTTTCTCACTGAAACTAATAATTAAATTAGTCTAAAACGTCGGATACAACACCGGCACCAACAGTGTGTCCACCTTCACGAATAGTGAACTTAAGACCCTTTTCAAGGGCAACTGGCTTTTGTAATTCAACAGTGAATGTTACGTTATCACCAGGCATAACCATTTCTACACCATCTGGCAATTCAATAGTACCAGTAACATCAGTTGTGTGGAAGTAGAATTGTGGACGGTAGTTTGAGAAGAATGGAGTGTGACGGCCCCCTTCTTCCTTGGTCATAACATAAACTTCACCCTTGAACTTCTTGTGAGTTTGGATGGAACCTGGTTCAGCAAGAACTTGACCACGTTCGATTTGATCGTGTGAAATACCACGAAGCAATACACCAACGTTGTCCCCAGCTTCACCAAGATCAAGAGTCTTGTGGAACATTTCCAAACCAGTAACAGTTGACTTAAGAACGTCTTCAGTCAAACCAACGATTTCAACTTCGTCACCAATCTTAACAGTACCACGGTCGATACGACCAGAAGCAACAGTACCACGACCAGTGATAGTGAATACGTCTTCGACAGGCATCATGAATGGCTTGTCAGTAGGACGCTTTGGAGTTGGAATGTAATCATCGATAACATCCATCAAGTGAAGGATAACCTTTTCTTGTTCTGGGTCACCTTCAAGTGCCTTAAGTGCAGAACCACGAATAACTGGAACATCGTCACCAGGGAAATCGTATTCGCTAAGTAAGTCACGAACTTCCATTTCAACCAAGTCAACCAATTCATCATCGTCAACCAAGTCAGTCTTGTTCAAGAATACAACGATGTATTGAACACCAACCTGACGGGCAAGAAGAATGTGTTCACGAGTTTGTGGCATAGGACCATCAGTTGCGGCAACAACAAGGATAGCACCATCCATTTGTGCGGCACCGGTGATCATGTTCTTAACGTAGTCCGCGTGACCTGGAGCGTCAATGTGAGCATAGTGACGCTTTTCAGTTTCGTATTCAACGTGGGCAGTGTTAATAGTGATACCACGTTCCTTTTCTTCTGGAGCTGCATCGATATCAGCGTAGTCTTCAGCCTTAGCCAAGCCCTTTTCTGATAATACCTTAGTGATAGCAGCAGTTAAAGTAGTCTTCCCATGGTCAACGTGGCCAATAGTACCAATGTTTACATGGGGCTTTGTACGTTCATAATGTTCTTTTTCAGCCATTAATGAAAACCTCCTGTGAATTTACAAGTATAATGCCAGTCATTTCAGAAAAACAACTGACACACCCTTATGGATATTGTACTACTTCTTTTCGCCAATGAAAAGATTAATCAAATGGCTCTCAAGAAGAATTCTATAACATAATATCAACTATCTGCCGATTTGTAAATAATTTACTTCATGTTTTTATTGTAAATTATCAATGAACTGGTTAAGCCGCTTTTGCCAATGGATAATATTCTCATTTTTCCCAGAATATTCACCCGTTGTGGCCCGCTTAATCATTAAATCGATCCACTCTTCAGCGTCTGTAATTACTTTGGAAATTAATGGATTTAACAAAATTGTTTGAAGATCTAATTGCATTTGTAAGCTTCTTAAAAGCTGTGGGTTAGTTTGTCCTAACTTATTTGACAAGATCTGCTGACAGTGGATCACTACCGGATTTTGATAGACCATTGGCAACTCAGCAGGAATAACGGAATACTCCTTTTTATCAATCCACAGCATTGTTACTTCTTCACGACAATGAATCTGCTGCAAAATATTTAATATGTCCGCTTTAACAAATTGCTGAGTAAACGGATCACGAAGTAAAAACTTTGCACCAATCATAAAATCGGTTAATGGTAACTGATCTGCCGCAAGTAAACGTTGCCGTTGCTCTACTAGTGAGTAGTCTCCAAGATGATAAAAATTTCGCAGACGGTTTTGGATAGTTTCCTTAAATTCATGATTATAATTTTCTTCCGCTTGTTGAACTAGTGGAAGAAGAGCTGAAGTAACCTTTTCATTCTGCCGTAAGAGCATTGCCCGAGTAGAAATGAAATGCTGAGCCTTTAAACTCACCTGTACAAGAAACTCTAAATCAGATGTAAAAGCCTGTGGTTCCTGAATTGCGACTTGATAAGCAAGTTTGTACTGCTTGGAATTATAAAGTGCCCTTGTTGTCCAAACAACTAGCTCACTATCGTTAACTTGATCCCGCAGATCAAGAAAAATTGCTGCGGCATCACGCCACTTATTTTCTTTTGTAAGTCGTTTTGCCTTTTCAAACTGGTCCTTCTGTTCAGAATTCATTTGCATTCTCACCTTATTTTTTAACACTAAGAAATTAGGGAGAGTGGGACAGAACTAGCTTGTCTGGTTCATTGTCCCACCTCCGCAAGGATGGTTATGGTCAAACGCTGATAAGTCAGCACTTGACCTGCCAACCAGTCACTGCGCTGTTGTATTTTATCTTTAAAATAGTTAAGAGGCTGGGTTAATTCTCGGCCTCCTGATCACTATTTATTATTCATTGTTCTTTTTTTGAGTGGTGTTTTCGACCACGGCCACGTCCAGAATGACGTTTAGCTTTTTTCTTGTTTTCTTGTTGATTGGAATTCTTCTCTTCTACCTTTTGTGCAGAACTCTTTTTTCGTGAATGCTGGTTAACTTCCATAATCACTGGAAGAATTACTGGATGACGTTTAGTTTGGTCAAACAAGAAACGATTTAGTTTTTCACGAACATCCT
>NZ_JALCQI010000037.1 GCF_022651205.1 Limosilactobacillus sp. | reverse complement strand
GCAAGTAGCGGACGCTTACAATCAGGAAGCCGATAAGCTATCAGTATTTGATCATAAAGAAAAGCATATCAGCGCCCAAACCATTGAGAACATTGAGAATGGCAATTATCAGCCCTCTAAACATGAATGGGAACTGTTGGCCTGGTCGTTAAATGTTCCTCAATTCTACTTGTCTGGCCACTCAAACGACAAAATAGGGTGGCAAGAATGGGCGGAAGCTACTGGATATTCTGTTGACCAGCTTAAAACTGAGGTTCAGCGTTTGATTAAGACTGGTCGAATTGATCAAGATGAAGATATTCAGCGTCAAATTGGTTATGCTGTTCAAAGTCTAGATGGTCATGTTCCTACAACAACTACGGGAACTATCAATTGTATTCAAGAAAAGATACATGAGTTGTTAAACGATGTTGATAATGCTTTTCTGGTTCAAAAGTCAACACCAGTTTCCCCAGATTCATCGCTTATGGTAACCAATGCTGGTGATACTCATGTTCGGAAAGATATGGATGAACAAGCCTACAAACAGATTGTTGATATTCTTAACGAAACCCAGCTCAAATTAGGCCAAATCCATATCAAACGTTAATAAACTAGCTTTATAGGCTCTCACGGTGGGGCAATTCAGGGGATGGTCTACTTAACCACCTCACCACCTGTGTAAGCCTATGGGGTTGCTCCCTTATCAGCTATCCTCATTCATCCCCGCCGGTAAGCGTGATGGAAAGAGGTTTTATCTATGAGTTACGCAAAGAAAGCGAAAAACGGATACTACGGTATCGCTGAGTACCAGACTAAAGACGGCAAACGTCACCAAAAAAGCGCCGGCTGTTTCAAACTGAAACGGCAAGCGCTGGCTGAAGCGGACAATTTACAAAGAGAACTGGATAAGGTTAATACTGATCTTCACGATATTACTTTAGTAGATTATTTTGACCGCTGGTTTGATCTTTATAAGAAAAGCAAGGCCAAAAGTTTTAGCGCTCGCAATCAGTACAGCATTATGAAGAAATACATTCGTGAATACTGGCAAGATACCAAAATGCGTGATATTCGCCGTTCTGAGTACCAGGAATTTATTAACTGGTATGGTGCTGATCATGCTTACAAGTCTGTTAGCAAGCTAAACGGCGCAATCAGGACGGCTGTAAATTATGCGATTGATGATGATATTATCCTCAAGGACTTTACGCATAATGTTACGGTTACCTATAATCACGATAAAAAGGTAAAAGTTCAGTATCTTACCAATGATGAATTGACGAAGCTAAAGCAGGCGGTTGTTAAGGGCCTGAATCCATTGAACACCAGTCGTTACATGATTCTAACCGCCATTTATACGGGTATGCGTAAATCAGAAGTCCAGGCGCTAACCTGGAAAGATATTGATTTCTTACATTCCACTATCTCAGTCAATAAGTCATGGAATGAAAAAACAAAAGCCTTTAAATCCACTAAGACGGCAAGCAGTAACCGGGTAATTAAGGTTAACCGGTCGTTGCTAAACCATTTAGCAGACTTAAAGGCTAATAGTAGTGTTATGGTGTTTCAAAACGTTTTAGGAACGATTCCCACAAGCAACGCTTTGAATAAATGTCTACGCTCTATTATGAGTACGGCTGGTATCGAAAAGCAAGGGTTTCATTTTCACTCATTGCGCCATGTCCATGTAGCTTACTTATTAGGCAAGGGCGTAGATATATACGCAATTAGCAAGCGATTAGGCCACTCTAATATCACCGTAACGCTAAACACTTATTCGTATTTGATTGATGAATTTAAGGCCAAAAATGATACTGTAATTATCGAGAAATTAGCGGAATTGTAAATTGTGCGGAAAAACTGCGGAAAAACCCGCCACAAAGCCCGGTATATTAAGGGGTTATTATCCCCGTGCGGGTGATTTTAGATCACATAAGTAGCTGATATAGCAGCAATAAAAGGGGTTAGTGTACATCGTTTGTGCATTAGCCTCTTATTTGGATTACAAAAAAAGCACCTATCAGTAATAGGTTTTTTTCAGCCTTAACAATTATTTTAATAAAAGTGATTAAGAAATTAGGTTAAACGTGTTACACTAAGATAGTGTGATTTTTAAATTTGACAAAATAAATGGTGTTTAATTATGAATTTAAAAAATGTACTTATAATTGTGGGGATAATTGCGTTAATTTTGCTAATTATCCAATATGTTGGACAAGTTAAACGGATGCGTCAGGGCGACACATTTGTTAGTCGGGGACGAGCATTTGTTAACTGGTTATTGTTATTCATTATTGTTGGTAGTATTGGTGGAACCGTTTATGCGGATCATCATTCTAAGTCGGACTCTGATATAACTGAGACCAAGGCGATCACTAGTGATACCGACGAAGAAGCTGACCAAGTTTACATTAACTATGATAAGAAGAAAGCACGGTTAAATGATGATGGTGTTGCACCAATGAAGATCATCGTTTCACCAAACACAAAGGTTAAGATTGTTGGTCACGATACCGGCAAGGTTTACAAGACCTTTAAGGCTGAAAAGAGTGATGGCCCAGTAACGATCAAGTATGATTTTGAATATGCTGCCAAGTACGATATCATTGCAACTCGTGGTCATAAGAAGGTTAAGAAGACCATCACGATTAAGGAACAAAAGAATGATTCATCATCTTCTTCCTCCTCAAGCGCCACAAGCTCCAGTTCATCTAGTTCATCATCAAGTCACAGTTCATCCCATTCTTCAAGCAGTAATGCTAATAATGGCGGTAACAACAACTCTGGCAGTCATGGTGGTAACTCTGGTGCTTCATACAACGGCGGCGGTAATAGCTATCGTGGTAATGCCGGTGGTGGAGGATATACTCCATCTCGTCGTCCAGCTACTGGTGGCGGTCATACTGGTGGTACTATCAATAACCAACCAACGATCAGTACACAACCAACAATTAGTAACCAATAATTAAGTATCAAGGACTCAGGAATCTTCTTATAAAGTAGATCCCTGAGTTTTCTTTTTTAAATTTAACTATGATGGTTGCAATTTTGCCTAAAGCTGATTATTATGTAATAGTTATGTACCTAACGATTATGTACCTAATAATTGGAGGAAAAGAATGATTACTGATAATGAGGTGTTTCCGTCTCTATTTAAGTTAATCAGCCAGATGCACAACCTTTCAAAAAGGGATGTGAAGCATTCGGGGATGTTTCTTGGTCGTGGGCGAATTATTCATATTTTAGCGTTGAGCGATCGACCGTTATCACAACGGGAACTTGCGGATAAGGCCAGAATTAAGCCAGGATCATTGACCGAGGTTCTTGAGCGGCTGGAACGTGATGAACTTATTCAACGGGAACGGCAAGAAAATGATCGGCGGATAATTCACGTTCGCTTAACCGAAAAGGGAAGAAAGACCTACGAAAAAATCGTTGCTGAACGTCATCAATTTGGTCGTCACCTCTTAACGGGGATCGACCAGGAAGACCTAGAACGATTTATTAGGGTATTGACGATGATGGAAAAGAACCTTCACCATTATTATGGTGATCGTTTACCGAAGAATGAAAAAGAAGGTGAAAAGCTTGATTAAAATTGCAAAAAAGAACCTTGTTAAGTGGGCAACAGCTTTAGCGGTCCTCTTCCTGTTAATTCAGGTTGCCTGTGACTTGTACTTGCCAACGATTACCTCGGATCTCGTTAATAACGGGATTGTTAAGCAGGATCTTGCTTATATTTGGCATGAAGGGATCATGATGCTGATTGTTGCGGGGATCGGGGTTATTGCCGCAGCGGGAAATGTCTACTTTGCGGCGACTCAATCAATGCAGGTTGGTGAAAAACTGCGGAAACAGGTTTTTAACCACGTAATGAAGTTTTCTAGTCGCGATATGAGTAAGTTTGGTGACTCGTCTCTAATTACGCGGTCAACCAACGATATCGTGCAAATTCAAAACGTGATGATGCAGGTTCTCCGGATGATGCTGCAATCACCGATTATGCTAGTAGCGGCGTGTGTCTTGGCGTATGTTCGTGAACCACGTTTGACGAAGGTTTTTCTGATTAGTTTGCCAATTTTAGCGATTGTCGTTGGGATCGTAATTTACTTTGCGGTACCCCTATTTAAGAGTATTCAATTTAAGACCGACCGAATTAACCTGATCTTCCGTGAAGGATTGACTGGTGTGCGGGTTATTCGGGCATTTCGTCAGGACGATCGTGAACAAGATCGCTTCAAAAAAGCTAACGCTGACTACACTAATACCGGAATTAAGGCTTATACCTTGGTTTCATTCCTCTTTCCGGTAATGACGCTGATTTTAAGCTTAACCAATGTTGGGATTATTCTTTTGGGAAGTCGGCTAATTGCTAACATGTCGATGCAGGTTGGGAACCTAATTGCCTTTATGACTTACGCAACGCAAATCATGATTAGTTTTATGATGCTATCAATGGTCTTTGTCTTCGTTCCCCGGGCATCAGCTTCTGCGGCGCGGGTAAACGCGGTTCTTGAACATCGGCCAAGCGTGGAGGACCTTCCTAAAGAGTCCCAGACGCATTTAGTTAAGGATCAACCGGCCTCATTGAATTTTAATCACGTTAATTTCCGGTATGACGGTGCTGAACGGCTTGCGCTGAAGGACCTTAATTTTAAGGTGAAAGCGGGCCAAACCCTTGCAATCATCGGTGGTACTGGTTCTGGGAAGTCGACCCTTGTTAACCTGATTCCGCGGCTTTTCAATATTGAAAGTGGTGAAATTGAGGTTAATGGTAGCCCGATCGAAAAACTAAGCCAGAAAGAACTTCACTCAGTCATCTCAATTACCCAGCAAAAAGCTATTCTTTTCACGGGAACAATTAGATCGAACCTCCAGTTTGGAAATCCCCAAGCAACAGAAGATGAAATGTGGCATGCCTTAGAGGTTGCTAAAGCAGCCGACTTTGTAAAGGAAGCTGGGGGCCTTGATGCGACCGTTGAGCAATCAGGGAGTAACTTCTCTGGTGGTCAACGACAACGGCTAGCGATCGCGCGAACGATTATCAAGCCGGCTTCGATCTATATTTTCGATGATTCCTTCTCCGCCCTTGATTTTAAGACCGATGCTGAATTGCGCCAGGCCTTAAAAAAGGATCAGCAAGTTCAAAAGGCGGTAAGTGTGATCGTTGCACAGCGGGTATCAACCGTTGCGGATGCTGACCTAATTATTGTCTTGGATGATGGAATTGTTGTCGGTCAAGGAACACATGAGCAGTTAATCAAGAATAATGATGTCTACCAGGAAATCGTGTACTCACAAATAGAGAAGGGGGATGGACAAAATGCATAATGGACCACGAGGACGGGTCAAAAAAGCACAACACTTTTGGCCAACCACTAAGCGCCTCTTTACCTATTTAAAACCATGGTGGATTGGTGTGATCGTTTCAATTGTTTTGGCAATTGTTTCCGTTATTCTATCCATTCTCGCACCAAAGATTTTAGGTGAGGCGACCACCATTATTTACAATGGCGTAATGCATGGCTATGCGGAGATGAAGCAAGGGGTTCACCTTACAAGTCTACCGATTGACTTCCACCGGATATTCCAAATTGGAATTACTGTTGTTCTCCTGTACGTCTTTTCAGGCTTATTCAGCTTTGCCCAGCAGATTTTGATGACCCGAATTTCCCAAAAGGTTGTCTATAACCTTCGTGAAGATCTGAAGGAGAAGATGAAGCGGGTTCCGGTAAAGTTTTACGATACCCATAGTAATGGTGACATTATGAGCCGGATGGTTAACGATATGGATAATATCGCTGGGACCCTTCAGCAAAGTTTGATCCAAATTGTGACGAGTATCATTACCTTTGTTGGGGTTTTGATTTTGATGATTACGATTAGCTGGAAGCTGACCTTGGTAGCATTGATTACTTTGCCAATCAGTGCACTGATCGTTGCCTTTGTCGCCCCGACCGCTCAACGACTTTTCAGTAACCAGCAGGCAGAACTAGGAAAGATTAATGGTCAGGTTGAAGAAACCTATGCTGGTCATACGATCGTGAAGACCTTTAATAAGGAACGGGATGAAGAGGCAGCCTTTGCCAAGAAAAATCACCGTTATTACCAAGCCGCTTGGAAGGCCCAGTTCTTTTCCATCCTGATCTTTCCGCTAATGAACTTTGTCCGCAACCTTGGCTACTTGATGGTTGCTGTTGCTGGTGCTATCCAGGTTATTCATGGGCAAATTACATTAGGTAACGTTCAGGCATTTCTTCAATATACTAACCAGTTCTCACAACCAATTACTCAGATCGCTAACCTAAGTAGTACGATCCAACAGACGATCGCGTCAGCCGAACGAATCTTTGCGGTTCTCGACGCGCCGGAAATGGAACCTTCAGATGCGGATCCAACACCGCTCGATGAAAAACCATTACCGAAGATTGAGTTTGCTAATGTTAACTTTAGTTATGGTGATGAGCCGCTGATCGAGAACTTTAACCTGAAGGCAATGCCCAATGAAATGGTGGCAATTGTTGGGCCAACTGGTGCTGGGAAGACGACGATTATTAATTTGCTGGAACGTTTTTACGATGTTAAGGGCGGTAAGATTTATCTTGATGGTCAAAACACGCAATCAATGTCACGTGATGATTTGCGGAGCCACATTGCGATGGTCCTTCAGGATACCTGGTTATTCACGGGAACAATCTTTGAGAACATTAAGTATGGTCGGGAAGATGCCAGTGACGATGAGGTTTACCAAGCTGCCAAGTTAGCACACGCGGATAATTTCATACGTGAATTGCCGGATGGTTATGACACGATCCTAGATGAATCAGCATCGAATATCTCACAGGGGCAGCGGCAGTTACTAACAATTGCCCGAGCCTTCCTGGCTAATCCAGAGATATTGATCCTAGATGAAGCAACTAGTTCTGTTGATACACGGACTGAAGAGCTGATCCAAAAGGCAATGGATGAATTACAACGCGGACGGACAAGCTTTGTTGTTGCTCACCGACTGTCGACGATTCGAAATGCTGACAAGATCATTGTTCTTAATCACGGGCATATTTTAGAGACCGGGAACCATGATTCATTAATGAAGAAGAATGGCTTCTATGCTGATCTTTACAATAGTCAATTTGTCGGTAATAATTTATAGTTAATTAAGCCTAAGTATTCGGAGTTTTCTGATGCTTGGGCTTTTATGTAGAGTGGAGGAATCAGGATGAAAGAACAATATCAAAAGACGATTGCAGGCCTCGATGCGATGGTAGATGAAGGCATTGTTCCTGGGATTAGCTATGCTATTTTTGACCATGAACAGGAATATCGGGAAGTCAAGGGACTGGCAGAAGTCCAAACAGAAAAGGAACCGCTGCGAAAGGGGATGCAGTATGATTTAGCATCACTTACGAAGGTGATCGGGACGGTTCCTGTGATTGCAATGGCGATTCAAGAAGGAAGATTAAGACTGGATGATCCGGTGAAAAAATATTTGCCATTGTTTACTGATCCCCGACCAACCGTCCGTAACTTGTTAACGCACACTTCAGGAATTTGTGGCTATATTCCACACCGCGATGAATTATCGGCTGAAGAATTGAAGCAGGCTTACTTAACACAGCAGCATGTTGATTCTAGCTTGAACCGGCAGATTAGGTATGCGGACGTAAACTTCCTTTATCTTGGCTGGATCGCGGAGCAGGTCTATGGTGAGCCAATCCAACAGTTAATTCAAAATCGGGTATTAAAGCCATTAAAGATGACAGGTGCAAGCTTCAACCCTGATGTGAAGAATTGTGTTCCAACTGAGATTCAAGCACAACGGGGGCTGATCCGTGGGGTCGCTCATGACCCGAAAGCATATATCTTAGGTGCAGAATGCGGGTGTGCCGGAATGTTTGCGACGTTAGACGATTTGCTGGTTTATGGTCGGGCGTTAATTGAAACTAATCTAGACGGCCTGTTTAGTGCTGACACCGTTAACCAGTTATTTAGGGATCAGACACTAATTCTAGGAGAACACAGTCGCTCGTTAGGGTGGAAGCTACTTCACGCTACTAATGATCATCATTTAATGATTAGCCATACGGGATTTACCGGTACCTGGTTAATTCTTGATCGGGAAGAAGATCAAGGGATGATTGTCTTAACAAACCGTGTTCACCCGAGCGCAAAGAACGATGCTTACTTGCAAGCTAGGGACCAATTGTTTGCCACGTACCTTCATGAAAAAGAAAGCAATTAAAAAAACTTTGTGAAATTATTATTCAATTTTATGCAATGTCAACGGACGGATTATGCATTTTGTCGTAGCTGATTGCATATAAATTTGTATAATTTATGACAAAATTCATTCAGCTCTATAATTGCACAAATTGCCGTCAAATTAGGATTTGACAACGGTTTCAAAACTAGGTATTATATACACGTAATCAAATGAAAGCACACAAAAGGAGTGAGTGTATATGCAAAGCCCAATTCACGTAACATCTGAAATTGGTAAGCTTAAGACAGTTATGCTTCATCGACCTGGTCATGAAATTGAAAATGTCTACCCAGACATTCTTCACCGGATGCTTGTTGATGACATTCCATACCTGCCAATCGCACAAGAAGAACATGATTACTTTGCTAAGACTTTAAAGGACCAAGGAATCGAAGTACTTTACTTCGCTAAGTTGGCTGCTGAAGCATTAGCAGATGATCAAGTAAAGAATGAATTCCTTGAAAAGATGTTAGCAGAATCTGGCCATGCTGCCGGTGCTGTTCACGACGCTTTGAAGGAATACTTGCTTAGCATGGATACTCAAGCAATGGTTGACAAGATTATTGCTGGGGTACGGAAGGATGAGATTCACACTAAGTTCGTTTCACTTGCTGAAATGGCTGAAGATGCTGACTACCCATTCTTCATGGATCCAATGCCAAACGCATACTTCACTCGTGACCCACAAGCCTCAATCGGTGATGGTATTACCATCAACCACATGACATTCAAGGCTCGTCAACGTGAATCACTATTCACTGAATACATCATTAAGCACAACCCTCGGTTCGCTAACAAGGGTGTTCATGTATGGCGTGATCGTTACCATGACACTCGGATCGAAGGTGGGGATGAATTAGTCCTTTCTGACCACGTATTTGCTATCGGTATTTCTCAACGTACTTCAGCAGATGCAATCATGGACATTGCACGGAACTTATTCAAGGATTCCAACTACGACACTGTTGTTGCAATTCACATTCCACACAACCACGCAATGATGCACCTTGACACTGTCTTCACAATGATCAACTATGATCAATTTACTGTTCATCCGCAAATCTTGGATGGTGGTAAGATTGA
This sequence comes from Limosilactobacillus sp., assembly GCF_022651205.1. GTDB lineage: Bacteria > Bacillota > Bacilli > Lactobacillales > Lactobacillaceae > Limosilactobacillus. Next base: position 3,292 of record NZ_JALCQI010000037.1, on the reverse strand, counting down.
TACTTACATCCTTCACCCAGGTAAGGATGGCGAAGTTGAAATTCAACACCGGACAGACCTTCAAAAGGTTCTTGAAGAAGTATTGGACAAGCCAGAAATCGACTTGATCCCAACTGGTAACGGTGATCCAATCGTTGCTCCACGTGAACAATGGAACGATGGTTCTAACACGTTAACAATTGCACCAGGTGAGGTTGTTACATACGACCGTAACTATGTATCTAATGATTTGCTGCGGAAGCACGGAATTCTCGTTCATGAGGTTCGCTCAAGTGAATTGTCTCGTGGTCGTGGTGGTCCACGTTGCATGTCCTGCCCAATTGTACGTGAAGATCTTAAAAACTAGTTAGTTTGAAAAGCAGCAAATGCACTTTCGACCTGAATAGTAGTTCAGCATAAGTGTTTTTCGCTGCTTTTATTGTTCTAAAGTTACTTTGTTGTATAATTAATTTGTTAAATTGTGATAGGGGTGAACGAGAATGAATCGTAAGGCGCGGCGGAAGGTGATCGAGAAGTTAATTAGCGATCACAAGATCGAGACTCAGGATGAATTACTGGATCTTTTGACTCAGCAGGGGATCGAGACCACCCAAGCGACGATTTCTCGTGATATTCATGCGCTTAATATTGTTAAGGCTAACGATGGTAAGGGTCGCACCTACTACGTTCAACTACAGTTAACGCCAGACCATGATTTTAGTCGGCTTTATACTGGGATCCGTGAAAATGTTCGAACTATTGAAACGGTGCAATTTATCAATGTTGTTAAAACAGCATTGAATTCAAGCTACGCGACGATATTGGGAGGAATGTTTGATGAACTGGATATTCCAGAAGTCGTTGGAACGATTGCGGGGAACGATACGTTAATTATTATTAGCAAAAATAATAGTGACGCACGTGTAATCTACAATTTAATAATGAAACACATTAGCTCACACTTAGAGTAAAAGGGGTGTAAAGATGGAAAATGAAAAAAAGGGAATCGGTAAAGGCGAATTAATCGCCCTAATCGTTAGTTCCTGTATTGGTACTGGTATTTTTGGGATTACCAGTGATGTTTCAGCTGCTGCCGCACCAGGTCCTGCTCTGTTAGCATGGGTCTTTGTCGGTATTGGTTTCTTAATGCTTGTTCTTTCTTTGAACAACTTGTCTGAAAAGCGTCCTGACTTAACTGCTGGGATCTTCTCATACGCGGGTGCCGGATTCGGACCAATGGGTGAATTTATTTCTGGTTGGTCATACTGGTTATCTGCATGGCTTGGTAACATTGCCTTCGCGACAATGCTGATGAGTTCAATCGGTACTTTCTTCCCAACATTCAAGGGTGGTCAAAACCTACCTTCAATCATTGTTGCAATTATCTTTTGTTGGCTTTTGACAATCCTTGTTAACAACGGTGTGGAAAGTGCTTCCTTTGTCAACATGATTGGGACGATCTGCAAGGTCTTACCACTTGTAATCTTCATCGTTATTATGGTTGTTTGCTTCAAGGCCGGAATGTTCACTGCTGACTTCTGGGGCCGTGTTGCTAACAACGCTTCAAAGGGAACTACTACTGGTTCTGTTTGGGCTCAAATGCAAGGTACTCTGATGACTCTGATTTGGGTATTTATCGGGGTTGAAGGTGCTTCAGTTATGGCTCACCGTGCTAAGTCACGTTCAGCTGCTCAAGAAGCATCAATCATTGCCTTTGTAACCTTAGTTGTTATTTATGTTTTGATTTCTATTTTGCCTTATGGTGCATTAGACCGGGCACAATTGGCTTCAATGGGTCAACCTGCTATTGGTCACGTTCTTCAAGCAACTGTTGGTACTTGGGGTTCTGTTCTGATTAACGTTGGTTTGATTATTTCAACCATCGTTTCCTGGTTATCATGGACCATGCTTCCAGCCGAAACCACAATGTTAGTTGCTGAAGATAAAGCAATGCCAAAGATTTGGGGAAAGGTAAATGCTAAGAACGCACCTACTGCTTCCTTAATGATTACTGGTGTATTACAAACTATCTTCCTCTTCTCATTGCTCTTTACTGAAAAGGCATACGAATTCGCATATTCACTTTGTTCTGCTGCTATTCTGTTCTCATACCTCTTCGTTGGTCTTTACCAAATGAAGTACAGTTCAGAACACAAAGAGTGGGGTCAATTCACGATTGGTTTACTTTCAGCCGCATTCATGTTTGCTTGCATGTTCTTAGCCGGTTGGCAAGAAGTATTACTTGTTTCCATCAGTTTCATCCCTGGATTCATCATTTACTACCAAAGCTGTCGTGAAAACAGTCATAAGATGACTGGTGCTGAAAAGTGCGTAATGGTATTGATTCTTATCCTTAGTGTTGTTGCAATTTGGCTTGTTGCCAATGGTACAATTACTGTAGGTTAATGTGTTATAATAATTGAATAAAAACGAGCGAGGTGATTAAGGTGAAGGAAAAGAAGTTAAATCTGTTCCTCTTAATCACCTTAATTGTTGGTACGATAATTGGCGGTGGAATTTTTAATAGTCCCACCGACCTTATTTTAAAAGCAAATCCGTTGACGGCGCTGATTGCGTGGTTGATTGGTGGCTTGGGGATTCTGATGTTAGCGCTAGTCTTTTATAAGCTAGCACTGGTTAAGCCCGAGCTTGATGGTGGAATTTATACTTATGCCAAGGAAGGTTTTGGAAACTACGTCGGTTTCAATTCGTTCTGGGGATACTGGTTGGGATCAATTTTTGGTAATATTGCTTTTATTTCATTGTTCTTCAAGACCTTGAATAGTATGTTGCCTCATCCATTATCGCCATTTGGCTGCTTTATTGGTGGCTCCGTTATTTTATGGATTTATACACTGATTGGCTGGCGCGGTGTTCACGAAGTCAGTATCTTGAACGCGGTTATTACAATTGCTAAATTATTACCATTGATTTTGGTGATTATTATTGGAATAACATTATTTCAACCACATGTATTTAGTGTTACCCAATGGACACATGTCTTAGCTTCAAGTCACCACTCAACTAATATTTCTCAACAGATCGGTCAAGCAATGAGTACGATTGTCTGGTGCTTTGTTGGGATTGAGGCAGCCGTCTCAATGTCACGACGGGCAAAGAAACACGCTGAAGTTGGACTGGCAACGGTAATCAGCTTCGTTATTGTTTGGAGCTTATATGTTCTAATCTCATTGTTACCAATGGGAATCATTCCAGCACACGAGTTAGGAAACTCTTCGGTCCCGTTAGCAACCGTATTGAGTAAAAGCGTTATCGGTAATTGGGGAGCGCTGATTATCAAGGTTGGACTATT
>NZ_JALCQI010000036.1 GCF_022651205.1 Limosilactobacillus sp. | reverse complement strand
TTTTTTCTCACCCTTTAAATATACTTAGTAATCTCCGAACTTACAGAGTCTAATCGCGGGAATCCAAATAGGCTCACTTCGTATCGTAACTGAGGGACTCGAGCCTAACGCAGCGAAGCAAGCCTATTCGGCTACGAACGACTCTGATGATTTCATCATCATTCATCGTTCTAGGTTAGTCAACCGTCCCTCCGAGAAAGTTAATTCCCAGCTTCTGAACTAATCTTAGGTTGTTTTTGTTACTAAAAAATGAGATTAACTTTATTAAGTTAGGTGAATTATGGATACTAGCTTAAAATTATTAATGAAGTAACGCTTAATAGCTTAATAACATTACAAATAGTGTTAATTAAATGTATTATTTTGAGCCATTCTTGTTAATTATTCTCATCAAAAATTTATTTTTGAATTGACGCTTTCAAGATAGACGCCTATAATGGTTGTATTATGAAATTTTAATGTGAAAGTTTCTTAATTTAATTAACTTTTATGTCTTATTTTTATCTTCTAAAGATATTACTTGGAGGAATTGTATGAGTAAAGAGAAAGACTTAGATACGGCCTTCTTTGGGCAACCAAGAGGACTATCTACACTGTTCTTCACTGAAATGTGGGAACGGTTTAGTTACTATGGGATGCGTGCCATCCTGCTATTCTACATGTACTACGCTGTAACCAAGGGTGGCTTGGGAATGAACCAGTCTACCGCAGCGTCGATCATGGCGATTTACGGTTCATTAGTTTACCTATCCAGTGTTGTTGGTGGGTGGCTTTCAGATCGTGTCTGGGGTTCACGGAAGACCGTCTTCATCGGTGGTGTACTGATTATGTTTGGGCATATTGCCTTGTCATTACCAGCCGGTGTTACTGCCTTATACATTTCAATTGCGTTAATTGTTGCTGGTACTGGTTTATTGAAGCCAAACGTTTCAGAAATGGTTGGTGGATTATACAGTGCTGACGATGAACGTCGTGATTCCGGATTTAGTATGTTTGTCTTCGGGATTAACTTGGGGGCTGCTGTTGCGCCTTGGGCTGTTCCTTGGGCTGCTAATGGATTTGGTTTCCACATGTTCGGTAATGAAATGAACTTCCACGCTGGTTTCTCACTAGCCGCAATCGGAATGTTCTTTGGGTTACTTCAATATACACTTGACGGACGTAAGTACCTTTCAAAGGATAGCCTTTACCCTAATGACCCAATTGAAAAGGACGATTTACGACCAATTATTATCTGGACGATTGTTGGTGTTGCGGTCTTAGCTGTTGTTCTTGGATTGTTAGCCGCAATTGGTCAATTAAACATCACTAACATTATCAACATCATTACCTTTGTTGCGATTGCATTGCCAATTTACTACTTCATTATGATGTTGAATTCCAAGAAGGTTACTAAGCATGAAAAGTCACGGGTAATTGCTTATATCCCACTATTTATCGCTGCCGCAATCTTCTGGGCAATCGAAGAATCCGGTTCAGTTGTCTTAGCATTGTTCGCTGAACAACGGACAGTTCTTCACATTGGTAGCTGGCACTTTGCAGCCGCTAACTTCCAGACGTTGAACCCATTATTCATCATGATTTTGACACCAGTGTTCGTTGCACTGTGGGATCACTGGAAGGGTCAACCAAGTGCACCTGGTAAGTTCTCTGCCGGACTTGTCTTTGCCGGTTTGTCATACATCTTAATGACTTTACCAGGATTAATGTACGGGACTGATGGTCGTGTTAGTCCATTCTGGCTTGTTGGTTCATGGTTCATCGTTGAAATTGGTGAAATGTTAATCTCACCAATTGGTTTATCAGTAACCACTAAGCTTGCACCAAAGGCATTTAAGTCACAAATGATGAGTATGTGGTTCTTGGCCGATTCAGCTGGTCAAGCCGTTAACGCCCAAATCGTTAAATACTACTCATCCGCAACTGAAGTTCCTTACTTCATGATTGTTGGTCTTGTAAGTATTGCCTTTGGTATTATTCTGATGTTCTTCGTAAAGAAGATCCACAGTCTAATGGATGGCGTAAATTAAAATAGACGATTCTTGGAGAATCTGCTTTTTGGCGGATTCTTTTATTTTTTAAAAAAGTCCTTGCATTTTTGGTCAAAGTTCGATATTATAATAAACGTTGATTGTTACTAGTTAACTGTCACGTTGTGATGGAGGAGTAGCGAAGTCTGGCTAAACGCGACGGTCTGTAAAACCGTTCCTTCGGGTTCGGCGGTTCGAATCCACCCTCCTCCACTTTTATTATTGGGCTATAGCCAAGCGGTAAGGCAACGGTTTTTGGTACCGTCATGCGCTGGTTCGAATCCAGCTAGCCCAACTGCCAAAGTCATCAACTGTTTGGTTGGTGGCTTTTTTGTTTACAAAAATTAGTGAAGGGGTAATCGAGATGCCTAAGCAAGGGCACTTTGCAAAATCTAGCCGATTAAAACAACTGAACCAGTTTAAAGTAAAACGAGCTTCTCAGCATTCAACCATTGATGATGAGAAGTTTATTGATTATGTAATCTTGCGTTTTAACTTAACGAGTAAAAAGAAGTTAGCAAAAGAGATTCAGGAAAGTAACCAACGTTTTCTGATTGAAATATTGGAAAGCCGTCAGAAACAGCGAATAGATTTATCTTCAACTATCCCCAACTTATTAACAAAATTAAATAGCCGGGTTCCATGGCAATTTTATCGGCAAGTTATTGCTGGATGGGAAACATTACAACACTTTATTTGTCGTGAGGTTCCGGCTGTCCCGTTAAAAGGTCGGGTGCTTGTTTCGGGAACTGTTACTCAAGCTAACCTCACTAAATTAGTTGCGAATGAGCTGGCCACTAAGGCTGTTGCCATGACATTCCTTAATCGGCCAGTAAATCAGCAGGTTAAGGAGTTAACGAAGCAACGCCTTTTGCAGACGATTTATCAGAATAATCAGATTAATTGGCAACAAATAGCGGTTCTATTTAAGCCATTCCCCTTAGTAGTCGATCCCAAGTTAGACGAAGGGACTAAAGAGTGGCTATTGGCATTGGAAAAAGAATAACTAACTGTTAAAATAATGAAAGGTGCTGTGGCGGAGTTTATCGCCATGGCTTTTTTATATTTAAATGAGAGGTGAAAAAAGTTGGGAAAGAGTAATAACAAGAGTAAGCACGTTTATGCAGCAATCCTTTCCATGGCATTGTTAACGTTTGTCGGCATCCTTAATGAAACGGCAATGAACGTGACGTATCCGGAACTAGTAAGGATTTTTAATGTTTCGATTGGTGTTGTTCAGTGGATTACTACTGGCTATTTGTTAATGGTGACAATAGTAATGGGAACAACTGCTTACTTATTACGCCAGTATCCTGCCCGGCGATTGGCACTCGTTGCGGTATTGATGTTTGTCGTTGGGGATGTTATTGGTGCATGTGCGGTTAATTTCCCCTTATTGTTAGTTGCCCGGTTAATTCAGGCGACGGCAACGGGATTATCAACCCCAATTTTATTTCATCTAATCTTTACGGAAATCCCGGCTAATCAGAAAGGGATCATGACTGGTTTTGCGGGAATGGTAATCTCATTTGCACCAGCGATTGGACCAACTTACGGGGGAATTGTTTCGGAAACGATGTCCTGGCGGATGATTTTTTGGCTAATCTTGCCATTGGCATTAGTTAGTTTAGTTGTTGGTCAATTAACAATTCGAAATCAACCGATTGGAAATACGAAGCGATTCAGTTACTTAAGCTTATTGTTGCTATCATTAGCATTGATTACAGTAATATATTCAATGTCCTTAATTGGTAATAATGGCCTGACTGGACCATTTTGGCTTTTTCTTTGTATTGGTCTCTTTCTGGCGTTGCTTTTTATCTATGTTAATAATCATGGACGTTCACAACTACTGAACCTTTCAATCTTTCGGGTAGTTCCAATCAGGCTTTCAACGATCACTTATTTTAATCTCCAGTTTATTAATATCGGGATTTCACTAGTTATTCCGGTTTATATGCAGTACGTTCTTCATTCGTCAGCGATGGTGGCTGGATTGGTTCTGCTGTCAGGTTCACTGGTTGGGGCTTTACTTGCGCCATTTGGTGGACGATGGGCCGATCAACAAGGATATGCCCAGCCGGTTACTACCGGTAGCGTGTTGCTTGTTATTGGAGCTCTGTGCTTTATTATTTTTCAAGCAGAGTTAACCGCAATCACCGTTACCATCTTTTTCTTAATTTTAAGAATTGGGTTTAATCTGGCATTCCCTAATACCATTTCAAATGCTTCAATGCTCGTTGAACAGGAGAATAGTTCAGACGTGAATTCAGTCTTTAACATGGTTCAACAATTTGCGGGATCGATGGGAACTGGTCTTTTAGCATCCCTTATCTCTTATTTTCAAAAACAGACGACCGGTTCGGCAGCTCAGCGAACGATGGTTGGTGGTCGATTAGATTATCTGATTGTCACTTGCCTAGCGATTTTAACGTTCATCACCGTTGTTTGTAACTACCAAATTCAACGAAAAAAATAAGATTCATTAGTTGATGGTCTTCACCCGTAGATAATGTTAAAATGAGTGACTGTAATAGACAAAATTAAGGGATTATTCGAGGACAAAGAAAGAATATTTATGGTTAATACAATTATTCACTTTATGGTTCATAACCAGGTCTTTACCTTATTTATTTGCATGGCTTTGGGCTTTGCAATTGGGGACTATAAAATTGGGGGAAGGTTTAGCATTGGAGCGACAGTGGCAACGTTGGTTGTTACCTTAATTGTCGGTCAAATTGGTGCTTTCCCTCGTGATGAGATGTTAGGGACGATTTTCTTCGCCTCATTTATGTTTTCTGTTGGCTACCGAATTGGACCACAGATGATGATCAGTTTGAAAATTTTTGGTTCACGAATTTTAATCATTAGTATCTTTTGGTTAATGTCTGCTTTCCTTATTTCCTGGGGACTCTTTGCGGCTTTTCATATTGGACCGGGAGTTGCCTCGGGGATTATTGCAGGCTCATTGACCCAGTCTTCAACCGTTGCGAGTTCACTCCGCACGATTGGTTCACTGCCGGTAAGTAGTGCAGTTCGCTCAACATATGAGGCCCAACTACCGGTCGCGTATGCTTTGACGTATGTTTTTGGAACCTTGGGTGTGATTATCTTCCTTCGTGATCTTGCACCTAAATTATTAGGAATAAAGATAAACCAGCAGGGACCGCTAATGGCGCGGAAGTATCATTTTCACGCAAAGAATCCAAACCCGACATGGCGGCGAACGTACCGGATTGAGGCGGACTCACCGTTAATTGGTAAAACGATTGGTGGTTTTAACCGCTGGACTCATTACCGACTGATTGCGTTGGTTGCCTTTCATGGGGATGAAATGACGGATCACCTTGAATATCAGCTCAGAGCTGGTGATCTATTGACAGTGATTGGTTATGCGGTACATTTTGACCGAATGCATGGTGTTAAAGGGACAACTGAAGTTCTGACACCAACGAAAGCACCAGGAGAACGGAAATTTGTTTTAGGTAAGAACTTCAAGCCAACTCAATTGGCTCATTTACGGCAACACGGCGTCTTCATTAATATCCAGGATCCGGATACCGGAAACGAACAGTTATTTAACCAACTTCATCCAGGAAGCGTGATTTCCTTAACCGGTAATACATCCCGAACATCGGCAATCTTGAAAAAGATGGGACGCTGGCACACAAGTTCTCAGGCGATTAACTATTCGCTATTTTCACTTGGGATCGCTGGTGCATCACTTCTCGGAATTTTGGGGTTAAAGCTAAACGGGATTCCCCTAGAACTTGGTAATGGGGTTGCAGCCTTATTAATGGGGCTTACTCTGAGTACGTGGATTTCTCGTCACCGGGACCATGACTCAATTCCACCAACAGTTACCGGCTTTTTCCAAAACCTGGGCTTAACCCTTTTCGTCGGGACGGTTGGCCTACAATCGGCCCAAGCATTTACGGGTGCCATTAAATCGCTAGGTGTAGGAGTGCTGTTCATTGGTGCGGTGGTTGCAATTGCGCCACACCTGTTAACACTCCTGTTTGGGCGTTATGTTTTGCATATAGAGCCATTAGCCCTAGTTGGTGGTTTGACCGGTTCTGGGACCTGTGCGGCAGCAATGACTGAGATTGCTGATCAGGCGGGTTCGGAAGGTGGCGCATACTTTGCGGCTGCACTAACACCTGCCTATATTATGGGAAATATTGGAATTACTTTATTAGGGCCTATTTTTGTTGCACTATTGGCTTAAAAATAGGAAAATGTAAGTTATAAAGTGAGGTTAGGATTCATGAAGAAATTTTTTACCGTTCTCGGTGGAATGGGAACGTTAGCCACTGAGAGCTATGTTCGGATTCTCGATCAGCGGACACCAAGTAAGCGGGATCAAGATTATTTAGATTACATTGTTGTTAACCACGCAACGGTTCCTGACCGGACGAGTTGGATTCTTGATCACAGCAAACCAAGTCCAACCAAAGCATTAATTGAGGATATCAAGCAACAAAGCCTTCTTAATCCAGAGTTTTTTGTTTTAATCTGCAATACTGCTCACTACTCTTTTGATGAATTGCAGGCAGCCACTAAGGTTCCGATCTTAAACATGCTTCAGGAAACTGTTGATGAAATTAAGCGCATTAAGCCAGATGCTAAGCGAGTTGGCCTTTTGGGGACTGATGGTACTATGCAGTCCGGCATTTATGATTCCTATATTCAGAATGCTGGTTACGAGGAAGTTAAGGCAACACCTGAAATTCAGGAAATGACTGAAGACTTAATTTACCATGACATCAAGGAAGCAGGTCATTCTGACGGTAAAAAGTACCATGAACTTGTGAGAAAGATGATCGAAGAAGAACACTGTGACATCGTTATTCTCGGATGTACAGAGCTTTCTTATGCCGAGGAAATGGATCCAGAGACGCAATACCCGGTAGCAGATTCACAATCAATTATTATTGACCGAACCCTAGAACGGGCATTAAAGATTAGAAACGAAAGTAAATAAGTTATAGCAAAAGTGTGAATGGGGAGAACACTATGTATCCTTGTTCACGCTTTTTTCAATTGGTCTAACCATGCATATTGATGTTACAATTGGAAATAGCTATTTATTGCTCTTAATGGTGCAAGGAGGACGAGAAAAATGAGTTCACCGATATATATCAAGATCCATAATCAGTTACGAGAAAATATTGAGGATGGTAAGTGGAAAGTTGGCGAGAAGATCCCGGCCGAACGTGAACTTGCTGGTCAATTTAACGTTAGCCGGATGACATTACGTCAGGCAATTCAGGAATTGGTTGATGAAGGAATTCTTGAACGACGAGTTGGTTCTGGGACATTCGTTGCTAACCGGAAAGTCCAGGAACGGATGTCAGGGGTAACGAGCTTTACGGATCTAATGAAGTCGATCGGTAAGGCGCCATCTAGCACGACCGTTTCCTACCACTTAACGATTCCTTCTCAGGTAGAAATTGAAAAGTTAGACCTAAAGGATGGCGAGGAGGTTGTCCGGATGGAACGAATTCGCTCGGGAAACAATGTTCCAATTTGTTTTGAAATTGCCACAATTCCCGCTAGGCTTGTTAAGGGCTTAAGCAAGGAAGAAGTCACAAGCTCATTTTGGGAAACTCTAGAGCGAAAGGCCCACCTTTACCCTGGCCATGCGGTTCAACACATCTCGGCAACAAAGGCTACTGAACGGATCGCAACATATCTGAACGTTAAACGTGGTGACCCATTATTGAGGATGACCCAACTATCGTACCTTCAGGATGGGACGCCATTTGAGTACGTTCATACTCAATATGTAGGATCCCGTTTTGAATTCGTTTTGGAAAAATAAGTGACAGATTCGTGTTACAATGTTGATTATTAAATTAATTTGAGAGGAAACTAAATAATGAAATTTAATTATCCGGATGACAGTACAGCTCTTCATACCGATGCTTATGAGCTTAGTATGATGCAAACATATTGGAAGCAAGGACAAGCAAATCGTCGAGCTGTTTTTGAAGCCTTCTTCCGGAAGATGCCATTTCAAAATGGCTATGCGGTTTTTGCCGGTCTGGATCACATCATTCGCTACGTTAAAAACTTACATTTTACTGAAAGCGATATTGAATATCTTCGCTCAACCAGCCAATTTGATCCTGATTTTTTGGACTATTTAAAGGATTTCAAATTTACTGGTTCGATCAGAAGCTTTGAGGAAGGGGATCTGGTATTTAACCACGAGCCGATCATTCAGGTTGATGCGCCAATTCTTGAAGCTCAATTGGTAGAAACGGCCATCCTGAACATCATTAACTACCAAATCATGATTGCTACGAAGGCTTCCCGGATTAAGTCAATTGTTGGCGACCAACCGGTTATGGAATTTGGAACCCGTCGAGCGCAAGAGTTTGATGCTGCTTTATGGGGAACCCGGGCAGCTTATATTGGTGGCTTTGATGCAACGAGTAACGTTCGTGCCGGTAAACTATTTGGTATTCCAATTTCTGGGACCCATGCACACGCCTTAGTTCAATCCTACAGGAACGATTATGATGCCTTTAAGGCGTATGCTGAAACTCACCATGATTGTGTATTCCTGGTTGATACGTTTGATACGCTTAAAAGCGGTGTTCCGGCTGCAATTAAGGTGGCAAAGGAATTCGGTGATAAGATTAACTTTCTTGGTGTTCGAATTGACAGTGGCGATATGGCCTACCTTTCCAAACGAGTTCGTCAACAACTTGATGATGCTGGCTTTAAGGATGCTAAGATTTATGCTTCTAATGGCCTTGATGAAAAGACAATCCAAAATCTGCAAATGCAGGGTGCCAAAATTGATGTTTGGGGAATTGGGACTAAGTTAATCACCGCTTATGACCAACCTACTCTAGGGGCAGTTTATAAGTTAGTTGCCATTGAAGATGAAAATGGCAAAATGGTTGATACAATTAAGTTATCAAATAACATTAGCAAAATGTCGACCCCAGGGAAAAAGCAGGTTTGGCGGATCAACGATTGTGCGGACAACAAGAGTGAAGGGGATTACATTACATTAGATGGTGAAGACCCGCGGAAACAAAAATCACTCAACATGTTCAATCCTGATTTTCCACTTCAGCAAAAGGATGTTGACGAGTTTAAGGCACGACCAATGCTAAAGGATATCTGGAAAGACGGTCAATTTGTTTATGATGAACCTAGCTTGGAAGAAACTCGTCAAAGAAGAAAGCAGAACCTTGATATCCTTTGGGACGAGTATAAGCGTGATCTTAATCCCGAAGTTTACCCAGTCGATTTATCACAGAAATGCTATGACAATAAACTGGAAATGATTCACAAGATTCACGAGTATGTAAAAACGCTGAATAATTAGGGGACGGTAAAATGACTTTACAAGAAACAATTATTGAAACGCTTCACGTGCAACCACAGATTGACCCGAAAGCAGAAGTTAACCGAAGAGTTGAATTTTTAAGTGCTTTTTTGCGGAAGACGGGGATGAAGACATTAGTCCTTGGAATCTCTGGTGGACAGGATTCTTCCCTAGCCGGTCGACTAGCCCAATTGGCGGTTGAAAAGTTACGGCAAGGTACTGGTGATCAAGATTACCAATTCATTGCGGTGCGGTTACCGTATGGCGAACAAGCTGATGAATCTGATGCCATGATGGCAATTGACGAGTTTATTCACCCAGATAAAATGGTTCGGGTTAACATTAAGCCCGCAACAGATGCCATGGTAGATTCGCTTACAGGTGCTGGGACAACGATTAGTGACTTTAATAAGGGGAATATCAAGGCTCGTGAACGGATGATTGTTCAGTATGCAATTGCTGGTGAACATTCCGGTGCCGTGGTAGGAACCGATCATGCTGCTGAAGCGGTAACGGGTTTCTACACTAAGTATGGTGATGGTGGTGCTGACATAACGCCATTATCTGGACTAGATAAGCGACAAGGGAAAATGCTTTTGAAGTCCCTTAATGCGCCCGCACACCTATACGAGAAGGTCCCAACTGCTGATTTGGAAGATGATAAGCCAATGCTTCCTGATGAAAAGGCTCTTGGTGTTTCTTACCAGGAGATTGATGATTACCTTGAGGGAAAGCAGGTTGATTCCCAAGCAGCAACGAAGATTGAAAACTGGTATAGGCGGACACAACATAAGCGTCACCAGCCAATTAATCCAGCTGATACTTGGTGGCGGTAAAACAATTGACGGAGGATTTATATTTGTATGGACGAGAAATCAATTAAGTTAGTTAGCAAGCAGCTTCCTAAGTTGCATGAGTCACAAATAAAAGCGGCTTTAAAGCTGATGGATGAGGGGGACACGATTCCTTTTATTGCCCGGTACCGGAAGGAAGCAACTGGAACATTGGATGAAGTCCAACTTCAGGAAATCCATGATCAATACCGTCACGTAACGACACTGCTTGACCGGCAACAGACAGTTATTAATAAAATCAAGGAAGCTGGAAAGCTAACTCCAGCACTGGAAAAGCAAATTTTAGCCGCAACTGAATTGCAGACGGTTGAGGACTTGTACTTACCATATAAGCAAAAGCGACAAACTAAAGCACAGGTTGCCCGGGAGCACGGCTTGGCACCGTTTGCTAACTGGTTATTGACTTACCCTGATACTGATCTAGCAACTGAAGCGACAAAGTATCTTAATGACGATGTGACAACGGTCGATGATGCTTTAGACGGTGCCCACGAGATCCTGGCAGAAGCAATTAGTGAAATGTCAACGGTCCGGAGTTGGTTACGAAACTTCATGAGCCAACATGGTCAACTTGTAACTGCGGTTAAACGAAATGGTAAGGAAAAGGATGAGCTGAAGACATATGAACAATACTATGACTTTACCAGTCCTGTAAAATCCCTGAGTTCTTACCAGGTATTAGCAATTAACCGTGGTGAAAAAGAAGGAGTCCTGAATGTTAAGGTTACCGTAGACGATGATGCGGTATTAAACTACCTTCATTTCCGGTTAATTCGGACGAGTAAGGAAAACACTGCGGTGAAGTTGATTGAAGATGCCTATACTGATTCCTATAAGCGTTTCTTGGGACCAGCAATTGAGCGGGAGATCCGTCGCCAATTAACGGAAAATGCTGATCAACAAGCAATTAAGGTGTTTGGTGAAAACCTTTATCACTTATTGATGCAGGCACCAATTAAGGGAAAGGTTGTGTTGGGATTTGACCCAGCTTACCGGACAGGATGTAAGCTTGCTGTTTTAGATGAGAATGGTAAATTCTTAACTAAAGCGGTGATTTACCCTCATAAACCAGCGCCAGAGGAAAAACGAGCACAGGCTGAAGGCCAGCTAATTGATTTAATTGAAAAGTACCATGTTGAGATGATTGCGATCGGTAACGGGACGGCTAGTCGAGAGTCTGAGCAATTTGTTGTGAATACCCTGAAGAAGATTAAGCGACCAGTTTATTATGTAATCGTTAATGAGGCTGGTGCTTCGGTATATTCTGCAAGTAAGGAAGCTCGGGATGAATTTCCAGACCTTCACGTTGAACAACGAAGCGCCATTAGTATTGGTCGTCGTCTCCAGGATCCACTGGCTGAGCTTGTTAAGATTGAGCCACAGGCAATCGGGGTTGGTCAATACCAGCACGATTTACCGAAAAAAGAACTGTCTGGTGAATTGGATGCAGTTGTTGAACGGGCCGTTAACCGGGTTGGGGTAAACTTAAATACAGCAAGTTACCAACTGTTAACCCAAATTTCTGGGCTGAATAAGACGACTGCTAAGAATATTGTGAAGTATCGTGATGAGCATGGTAAGTACACCAACCGGAAACAGCTAAAGGATGTTCCACGATTGGGACCAAAGGCTTATCAACAGTCTGTTGGTTTCTTGCGGATTGTTAATGGGGATAACCCACTCGACAATACTGATGTTCACCCAGAAAGTTACCCGATTGCCAAGAAGATCATGTCAACAGCTGAGATTAATGTTGATAATCTTGGATCTTCAGTGGCTGAAGAGCAGCTAAAGAAGATCAATATTGCCGACTTCACAACGGAAAATGCTGGTGAGGAAACGGTTAAGGATATTGTGGCATCACTAAAGAAGCCGGGGCGTGATTTACGTGACTCAATGCCAGCACCATTGCTTAGGCAGGACGTAATGAAGATTGATGACTTAAAGCCGGGGATGAAGCTTCAGGGAACGGTAAGAAACGTTGTCGACTTTGGGGCCTTTGTTGATATTGGTGTTAAGCACGATGGTCTTGTCCACGTTTCTAAAATGAGCAAACAGTTCATTAAGGATCCTCGTGCAGCTGTCTCAGTGGGTGATATTGTTGATGTCTGGATTGATGATGTTGACCTTAAACGGCAACGAATTCAATTAACGATGATTGCTCCTCAAGATGGTAGCGATGAATAATCAACAATTACAAGAACTAACTGAAAAATGGTCGGTGGAATATTTCCAGCGGCCATTTCAACACCAAATTTTCTTTAACTCGCGATTACGGACCACCGGCGGACGGTACCACCTGAATGATCACCATATCGACATTAACCCGTTAATGTACACGGAATTTGATTTGGGAAACTTAAAACGGGTCGTCCTTCATGAGCTTTGCCATTACCACCTTCATTTGACTGGTCGTGATTACCATCACCGAAGTCTTGAATTTCGGCGATTATTGGCACAAGTTGGTGGTTCACGCTATGCACCGGCAACTAGTAAAGCAAAGAAACGTTCGCGTCACTATTGGTACTATCAGTGTACTGGGTGTGGGATCCAGATTGTTCGTCAACGGCGGTTTAACACTGATCGCTATGTTTGCAGAAGATGTGGTCACCATTTTGTTTTGAAAAATTAAAAAAAGTTGTTGCCAACGAATAGGGATCTTGTTATAATAGTATTCGTTGGTTGATATGCGGCCGTGGCGGAACTGGCAGACGCGTAAGATTAAGGATCTTATGGTCGATTATGACCGTGGAGGTTCAAGTCCTCTCGGCCGCACTACTAAATTAGATAAGTCTTGATATTTCGTGTTTATAACGATTTATCAAGACTTTTTTTGGGCTCTACAATATCTGGTGTTGATATAGAAATTTCACTTTCTATACCAATACCAGATTTTTACATTTAAACTAAAAAACAGAGGTCCCCTCTGTTACAATGAAATCGCCAAATCACACAGAAA
>NZ_JALCQI010000035.1 GCF_022651205.1 Limosilactobacillus sp. | reverse complement strand
AATTCATGGCTTACTTACCGCAAAATATTCAAAGTATTCTTAGAGAGACCGTTTAAGACTAATTTGGGAGAAGAAAAGCCAGAGCTGGTATGAGCTCTGGTCCTTTTGAGTACTTTCAAGTTTTAGTATTTTTAAATAAAAAAACACAAAAATATTATCCCAAGCACAATTTATTTTGCTACAATCAATAGTTAGTAGTAGATAAGGGGGCATTGCTTTGGCAAAACGGCGCCGGAGAAAAACGAGAAGGAAAAAATTTCAAAAGAATTTTTTTGTATGGCTGTTAGTCATCATTATATTGTTCTTGGGAGTTTATGTTGGCCATCATTTTTATCGAATCTGGAATCAGCAACGAATTGAGCAAGCTGCCTTAAAACGGGATCGAGAAGCTAAGGAATTATTTATTAAGCAGGTGGCACCTGAAGCTCAGGCAATGCAGAATGCTTATCATGTGTATGCTTCAATCACGATTGCTCAGGCGATCCTCGAATCTAATTGGGGAACTAGCAAATTAGCAACCCAGTACCATAATCTTTTTGGAATTAAGGGAACTGGTGCTAATTCAAAGGTAATGACGACTAAGGAATATACAGGTGGTAAGTGGATCGTAATTAAAGATCGCTTTCGTGTTTATGATAATTGGGATGATTCAATTAAGGACCACACTCGGTTAATGCTCCAGGGAACTGATTTAAATCGACAAAATTATGATCGTGTTGTTAAGGCAAGTAATTATGAAGAAGCTGCAAAGGGGTTGCAACAATCAGGGTATGCAACCGATCCGGATTATGCTAAAAAGCTTATTTCGGTCATTCAAACGTATAAGTTATATAATTATGATAAGTAATCAAGAGAGGGTTATATTATGAGAGAATTACAAGAAAAAATTGAACAATACGGTACAGTTCTTCCCGGCAATGTTTTGAAGGTTGATGCATTTCTTAACCACCAAGTTGATCCAGAGTTAATGCTTAAAGTAGGGCAAGAATTTGCTAAGTTATTCGCAAATGAGGGTGTTACGAAGATTTGGACGGTTGAATCTTCAGGGATTGCTCCAGCGGTAATAACTGGATTAGCATTAAAGGTTCCAGTAATTTTTGCACGAAAGCACAAGAGTTTAACTTTGAACCAGAATATGTATACAGCTGATGTATATTCATATACCAAGAAGACAACTAATCGAATTTCAATTTCCAAAAAGTATGTTGACCCTCATGACAAGATTCTAATGATTGATGACTTTTTGGCTAATGGTCAAGCTGTTGAAGGAATGCTAGAAATTGCTGATCAGGCTGGAGTCGATGTTGCTGGTGCCGGAATTGTGATTGAAAAGAGTTTCCAACCAGGTGCTCAAGAATTAAAGGATCGCGGCATTCGAGTTGAATCATTGGCACGGATAAAATCATTAGCAGATGGCAAAGTAACCTTTATGGAAGACTAGTTATGATGTGGAGAGGGGAATTAAATGAGTAATACAATTTTTCCCGGCAGCACTTTAGGGATTATCGGAATTAACCGGAATGGAGTAGCGATGATTGCCGCTGCCAAAAAAGCTGGCTTTAATGTTGGCGTTTATGTTGACCATTCCCAACCAGATGTTACTAAGATGGCGGATTTTACAATTGATGGTGCTTACAACGATAAGGAAAAACTAATTGAGTTTGGTGAGGCGTGTGACGCAATCATCTACCAAACACCTAATATTGATTCGACGATTATTCGATTTCTTGGCCAATATGCGACGCTCCCTCAAGGAATTAATGGATTGGAAATTGTTCAGGACCGTTTGATGGAACGGGCATTTTTAGACCAAATTAACATTAATATTGCTCCATATGTGACGGTAATTGGTTTGGATGACGTTTATCAATCAATTGATTCAATTGGGTACCCTGCCTTATTAAAGCCGATTCAGCGAGGAATTGGTGAGCAGTCGATGATGATTAAACGACAATCTGACATTACTCGAGCAGCGGATTTCATTGATACCGGGACATATTTATTGGAGTCATGGATTGATCACACGGCTGAATATACCCTGACCGCCGCTTGTGAACATGGTGACATTGGGATCTTCCCGTTGGCTCAGCTGGAATATAGTAATGATCGACGGTTAATTTCAGTAGCTGCTCCTGCAGAAGTCTCTGATGATATGCTTCAGGAAATGCACAGAATTATCAAGAGCGTTGCGGATTCGCTTCAATATAATGGGGTTTTCTCTGTAAACTTTTACGTTACCTCAACTGGTACGCTTTATGTAAAGAATATTGAATTAGGTTTGACGTCGATTGCTAACGTTTATGATAATATGACCAACGTTGATCAGTATGAGCAGCAGTTGCGTGCAAGTGTAGGGATGCCACTGCATGTTATTCTCCCGCTTCAAACAGCATTGTTAATGGTCATTCGTAACTATCAGGCTACCGCTATTCAACGGCAATGGCTCTTAAAGAATAATTGGAAATTCCGCTTCTTTAACAATGCGGATACTAAGGATCCATCAGGAATTCTAGGTTTTGTTTGGGTTACTGGGGATGCTGACTTGGAAGCACTTCGCAATCAAGTTGATGATACGGAAGTTTGGAATAAACCAACGCCGAGTGAAGATGATGCTTCTCAGACAAAAAAGGAACAAGAAGAATAAAAAATTAAACTGAGTTAAGACTGCTCAATAGAAAGTCTTTAGCTCAGTTTTTATTTTTCTTTTGCAACATATGTTCGTTAAAGGAACAAAACAGAACGAAAATTTGGTATAATATGACCCGATTGAATTTTAGAGAGGATGAAACAAGGCGTGAATAGTCAAGCACTTTTAGACGGCATGAATGATAAGCAAACTGAAGCAGTTCTGACAACAGAAGGACCACTTCTGGTAATGGCTGGAGCCGGTTCTGGTAAGACCCGGGTGTTAACCCATCGGATTGCATACCTGATTGAAGAAAAGGGTGTACTCCCCTGGAATATTTTAGCGATTACCTTCACGAATAAAGCCGCTCGCGAAATGCAAGAACGTGTTGGTAAGCTTTTAGGTGAAAGTGCCCGTGATATTTGGGTATCCACATTTCACGCCCTTTGTGTTCGAATCTTACGGCGTGACATTGAAAAGCTGGGCTATAATCGTGCATTTACGATTGCGGATACGAGCGAACAGCGGACATTAATGAAGCGGATTTGTGCTGAATTAAACATTGATACCAAAAAGTTTGATCCCCGGAGCATTTTAAGTGCAATTTCTAATGCTAAGAATGCATTGCAGACCCCTGATGACTATTCCAAAGAAGCTAATAGCATGTTTGAGAATATGGTTGCTCGAGCATATAAAATCTATCAGCGTGAACTAGAAGCTAACCAATCGTTGGATTTTGATGACCTGATCATGAAGACAATTGAGCTATTTGAAAAGGATCAGGAAACGCTTGAGTTTTATCAGGATAAGTTCCATTACATTCACGTTGATGAGTATCAGGATACAAATGATGCTCAATATAAGCTAGTTAATATGCTAGCTCAGGGATACAAGAATCTTTGTGTTGTTGGTGATGCTGATCAGAGTATTTATGGTTGGCGTGGCGCAAACATGAATAATATTTTAAACTTTGAGCATGATTACCCACAAGCACATACGGTGATGTTAGAGCAGAATTATCGTTCAACCCAGACGATCTTAGATGCGGCTAACGGAGTAATTGATAATAACATTTACCGGAAGAAGAAAAAGCTCTGGACTGAAAATGGTCAGGGTGACAAGATTTCATATTACCGGGCTCAAAATGAGCATGATGAAGCCCAATTTATCGTTTCAAAAATCAAAGAAGAGCGGCAAAAGAATAACTATAAGTACAACGACTTTGCAATTCTTTACCGAACTAACGCCCAATCACGGATGATTGAAGAAACCTTCTTAAAGAGTAGTGTCCCGTACACAATGGTTGGCGGACATAAATTTTATGACCGAAAAGAAATTCGGGATATCTTAGCCTACCTGACATTAATCGTTAATCCACAAGATTCGATGAGTTTTGAGCGGGTTGTGAATACGCCAAAGCGTGGAATCGGGATGACCAGCGTTGAACACCTTCGTGATTTCGCTAATGATAATAACTGGTCGCTTCTTGAAGCAGCAGAAAACGTTGACATCGCTAATAATATTTCCACTCGGACCCGAGCAAAAATTGATGAGTTCGGTCAGCTAATGCGGAATTTAAGAAAACAAGCAGATTTCTTGAACCTGACGGATTTGACTGAAGAAATTTTAGATAAAAGTGGCTACAATAAGGCACTTGAGCAGGATAAGAGTCTTGAAGCTCAAGCTCGTCGTGAAAATCTGGATGAATTTAAGTCGGTTACCCAAGAATACGATGAGCGACACAAGGATGATGAGGGAGATAACATTCAAAAAATGACTAACTTCCTTGCTGACTTAGCCCTTGTTTCTGATCAAGATGATGTTGATGAGCAAGCTCCCGCGGTAACATTGATGACGCTACATGCAGCTAAGGGTCTTGAATTCCCAGTGGTCTTCCTTGTGGGGATGGAAGAGGGAATCTTCCCACTTTCACGAGCAATTATGGAAGACGATGAGCTGGAGGAAGAACGGCGGTTAGCATATGTTGGGATTACCCGAGCAAAGAAAAAATTATATTTAACCAATGCATTTTCACGGTTACTTTATGGTCGAATTCAGCGGAATCAACCATCACGGTTTGTTGAAGAAATCAATCCTGATCTACTTGAATTTGAAAATGACCAGAGTAATGCAAATACCCTTGGTGGTCAAAAATTACCATTTGGCGGTGAAGCAGCAACTGCAAGCACTTATCGTGAGCAGAAGCAGCGTCGGCAGTATCGTAGTGCCGGTAAACGAGTAAAGCCCGTAACTAATACTGGAACAGGTGCTGACCAAGTTTCGTGGAAGACTGGTGATAAGGTTACTCATAAGAAGTGGGGAGAAGGAACTGTCGTTAAGGTTAGTGGTAGTGGCAATGATAAGGAACTTGATATTGCCTTTCCACAACAAGGAGTTAAGCGACTCTTGGCAAGTTTTGCACCGATTAAGAAGGTTACCGACTAGTTAAAGTGAGGCCAATAAAATGGATAATCAAGTAATCCCGGTTGAACAATTAACGTTGGATCAAGCAAAAAATGAGATTGGTCCGTTACGTGAACAGATTGCTCAATGGGGAAAGGAATATTACGAACAAGATAATCCAACAGTTGAGGATTACGTATATGATCGGCAATATCAGAGATTAGTACAAATTGAGCAGCGTTTTCCCGAACTACAAACGCCAGATTCGCCAACGCAACGGGTCGGTGGTGAGGCGGAAAGTCAGCTGACAAAGGTTCGTCATGAAATTCCGATGTTGTCAATGGGGGATGTCTTTTCGATTGATGAATTGATGGACTTTAACCAACGCCAACAAGAAAACCGTGATGTTGATGTTGAACCCGAATATAACCTTGAATTGAAGATTGATGGTCTTTCACTATCACTCGTTTATGAGAATGGAAAGCTAGTTCAGGGCTCTACTCGAGGAAACGGGAATATCGGTGAGGATGTTACGGAAAATGTTAAGACAATTAAGTCGGTTCCTCAGAAATTACCCGAACCACTTTCTGTTGAAATTCGTGGCGAGTGTTATATGCCTAAAGAGTCATTTGCCCGGTTGAATGCGCAACGAGAAGCCGATGGACAGCCAGTCTTTGCTAATCCGCGGAATGCAGCGGCAGGTAGCTTACGACAGTTAGATCCTAAGGTTACCGCAAAACGTGACTTAGATACCTTTATGTATTATGTTCCGGAGTACCAGAAGATTGGTGTTACCACGCAAGCAGAAGCATTGGATAAGATGCGTGAACTTGGTTTTAAGGTTAACCCGAATAACCGGGTTGTTCATAATCGTAAAGAAATAGAGGATTATATTAACGAATATACGGCTAAACGGGACCAATTGTCTTACGGAATTGATGGAATCGTTGAAAAGGTTAATGATCTTGAGACAGAGGAAGCACTTGGTAATACCGTTAAAGTTCCGCGATGGGAAATTGCTTATAAATTCCCACCAGAAGAGCAAGCAACAATTGTCCGTGATATTGAGTGGACGGTTGGAAGAACAGGAAATGTGACGCCAACAGCTGTGATGGATCCAGTTCAATTAGCTGGAACGACTGTTAGTCGGGCTTCACTTCATAATCCCGATTACCTAAAAGAAAAAGATGTTCGGTTAGGAGATACCGTTTACCTTCATAAGGCCGGAGATATTATTCCGGAAATTTCTAAAGTGGATTTAGGTAAGCGACCCGCTGATAGCAAGCCATACCAAATTCCGACTGAATGTCCAGCATGCGGTTCGAAGTTGGTTCACCTTGATGATGAAGTAGCCTTGCGTTGCATTAACCCAATGTGTCCAGCACAAATTAAAGAAGGTTTAGCCCACTTTGCTTCACGAAACGCGATGGATATCGGTGGCCTTGGTCCAAAGATTATTGAACAATTATGGGAGAAAAAGTTAATCCACGATGTTGCTGGACTTTATGCGTTAACTGAAGATCAATTATTAACTTTAGATAAATTTGGTGAAAAATCAGCGACAAACCTATTGACATCGATCAATAATAGTCGTAATAATTCTGTCGAACGTCTTTTATTTGGCCTTGGAATCCGTCATGTTGGTGCGAAGGCAGCACGCCTAATTATGAGCCAATTTGGTAATTTAGATCGACTGATGGATGCTAGTGCAGATGAGGTTTCTTCAGTTGACGGGATTGGCCCAACAATCGGTGAAAGTGTTGAAACTTACTTTGCTAATGAACAAGTTCGGTCACTAATTGAAGAGCTTCGTCAATCTGGCCTTAACTTTGAATATCTTGGTTCAACGATTTCGGTTGATGAATCGAGTGAATGGAACGATAAGCGGGTCGTTTTAACTGGAAAATTAGTAGAAATGACTCGTGGTGAGGCTAAGAACTGGTTGGAAGCACATGGGGCTAAAGTAACAGGTAGTGTTTCGAAGAAGACAGATATTGTCATTGCTGGTGAAAAAGCGGGAAGCAAACTTACCAAAGCTCAAGAATTAGGCATTGATGTTTGGGATGAGCAACGCTTTAGTCAAGCAATGAAGGAGGAACAATAAACGTTGAAGAGTAAACTAAAAAAAGTAACCGTTGGGGTTGCCCTCTTGATGTCAACGCTAGTTTTGGCTTCATGTGGTTTTGGTCATAAATCATCGAAAAATTATAGTACCACTGGTTCTTTAAGTGGAACGTATCAAGGGGTAATTAAGAACGGCCACTATAAGACGAGTAAAGCTCGAGGGGTGAATGTTAGTCAAAACAGTAATCCGTACAATCTTAAGAGTTTTGAAAGTGGTTTGACCCAAGTATCAAAGCGTGTCTTCTCAACGAAAAATTATATTTTCCAAGAGGGACAGTATCTTGATACCAGTACGGTTGAAGATTGGTTAGGCCGAAAGAGTAAGAGTAACCCAGAAGGCCTTAATCCTGCTCAAGGAAAGAAGAGCAATCCAAATCCAGAATACATTCAACAAATTGAAGAACAGGATTACATGCAGGAAAGCGGTAATTCAATGAAGCTTCATGGTGTAACGATCGGGATTGGAATTAATTCTGAATATAATTACCAAAAGAAGACTGACGGACCGAACTTTACTAAGAAGATCAGCGATGCCGAGGTTAAACGACAGGGTGAAATTGCCGCACAAAAGGTTCTAACCCGGCTACGTAAGAAAAAAGAATTACGGAATGTTCCAATTGTTATTGCATTGTATAAGCAGGCACCAGACGACAGCTTGGTTGGTGGAAGTTTCTTTGCTTATAGCAAGAACAACGGAAATAAGATTAGTAGTTGGCGGAAGCTTAATTATCGGACCGCTGTATTGCCAAAGGCTAACGGGACCGACCAAGAAACTAAGTCTGATCAAACCGATAATGATAGCTTCTCAAACTTTAAGAGCCAAGTTCAAAGCTTCTTCCCGAACCTGAGTGGTGTAACCGCCCAAGCGCAATACAATGGTAGTTCATTAACTGGAATGCACATTACCATTACAACACAATTTTATAGTCAAACTGAAATCACCAGTTTCACTCAATACATTACCAGGGCCGCAAGAAAGTACCTGCCTAGCGGAATTCCGATTGACATTAAGATCCAATCCAGTTCCGAAATGCAGGCCGTCGTCTACCGTAATTCCGGCTCCGATAAATTCCAAAGCCATGTATTTGATTCGTATTAAGGAATAGAGTGCTTATCAGCAAAAGACTTGCGGAAAGCTAGCAATTTCTCCTGACGAAGGCGACTTGCGCCTAGGAAGGAGTTTGCTAGCTCTAGCAAGTCTCTGATAAGCCGATTTAGGCTATGTTGCCAAGAAACCTTTCTAGCAACTTCAAACTAAATAACAAATCAAAGTGTTTCGTACTTTGAAGATTAGATTCTTCAGCATTACGAAGCACTTTCTTTTCGTTGGAATATTTAAGGGCGAATAGTGAAAACTATTCCCATTCTGTGCTAAAATTATAAAATGTATGTACTATATTTAAGCCATAATTACTGGAAAAGAGGTAGAGAGAATGGCCAGTAAGATCACTGAGCAACAAGTAGAACACGTTGCTGAACTTGCTAAGTTGGAATTTAAAGACGAAGAACTTACCAAGTTTACCACTCAACTAGGAAGCATTATTGATATGTTTGAAGACCTCACTAATGTTGATACCGATGGTGTTGAACCAATGACTTCAGCTTCTGATCGGGAAAACGTTATGCGTGAGGATAAGGCAGTTAAAAGTTCTAAAGAAGAGACTGATGCACTGCTTAATAACGCTCCTGATACTGATGATGGGTACATTAAAGTTCCTGCAATCATCGATGAAAGTGAGGACGGCGAATAATGGATTTCTATCAAACCGATTTAAGCCAGTTACACGCTGATCTAAAGAACAAGAAGATTAGTGCAACTGAATTAACGAAGGAAACCTTTGATCACATTAAGGAAAATGAAGAACAAGTGAAGGCCTTCATTACCTTAAATGAAGATGCGGCTATGAAAAAGGCTGCTGAAATTGATCAACAGGGGATTAATGATGACCAACTTACTGCTGGGATTCCGTTGGCAGTTAAAGATAACATCCTAACTAAGGGTTTGAAGACTACTGCAGCCTCCAAGATGCTAGAGAACTTCAACCCTGTTTATGATGCAACGGTTGTTGAAAAATTAAATAATAATGGATTTATTAATGTTGGGAAGACAAACCTTGATGAATTCGCAATGGGTTCATCAACTGAAAATTCCGCATTCTTCACTACCCATAACCCATGGGATCTTACCCGAGTACCTGGTGGTTCTTCAGGTGGTTCTGCCGCAGCAGTTGCCGCTGGGGATGTCTTAGGTGCATTAGGTACTGATACTGGTGGTTCTATCCGGATGCCAGCATCATTTAACGGGATTGTCGGAATGAAGCCAACATACGGTCGAGTATCTCGTTGGGGAATCATTGCCTTTGGTTCAAGCTTTGACCAAGTTGGTTGGTTAACCCGAACCGTTAAGGATAACGCATTGTTGACACAAATGATCAGTGGAAGTGATGAACATGACATGACTTCATCAACGAAGGAAGTTCCTAACTGGGCTGCCCAATTGAATGATGATACAAATGTAAAGGGATTACGGATCGCTGTTCCTAAGGAATACTTCGAGGGCATTAATGATGACGTCCAAGCGGTAATCAAGAGTGCCCTTGATCACCTTGAATCATTGGGTGCAATTGTTGATGAAGTATCATTGCCACACACTAAGTATGGTGTGCCAGCTTATTACATTTTGGCATCATCCGAAGCCTCATCAAATCTTCAACGGTATGATGGTATTCGCTATGGCTTCCGTGCAAAGGATGTTAAGAACATTGAAGATGTTTATGTTCGTTCACGGACTGAAGGCTTTGGTGAAGAAGTTAAGCGGCGGATTATGCTAGGAACATTCTCCCTTTCTGCCGGGTTCTACGATGCTTACTTTAACAAGGCCGCTAAGGTACGTCGTTTAATTGCCCAAGACTTTGATGATGTTTTCAAGGATCATGACGTTATCTTAGGTGCCACTGGTGCTTCAACTGCCTTTAAGATTGGTGCTGAAATTGACGATCCACAAACCATGTACATGAACGATGTCTTGACCGTTCCAGTTAACATGGCTGGTCTGCCAGCAATGTCTGTTCCAGCTGGCTTCTCTTCCAAGAACGGAATGCCTGTTGGGTTACAGATCATTGGGAAGCCATTCGATGAACAAACGATTTACAACACCGCTTATGTCTTTGAACAAACAACTGATGTCCACAAGAAGGCACCTAAGTTAGGAGGTCAAAACTAAGATGAATTTTGAAACTACGATTGGGCTAGAAGTCCACGTCGAATTGAAAACGAATTCCAAAATTTACAGTCCATCACCAGTAGAATATGGTGACCAACCTAACAGAAATACTAACGTGATCGACTGGGGATACCCAGGTGTTTTGCCAACCCTAAATAAGGGTGTTGTTCGTGATGGGATCATGGCTGGTTTAGCTCTTCATGCTCAGATTGCTCGTCATATGCACTTCGACCGGAAGAACTACTTCTATCCAGATAACCCAAAGGCTTACCAGATTACTCAATCAGAGACACCAATCGCTCATGATGGTTGGATTGAAATTGAAGTTGATGGTAAGAAGAAAAAGATCGGGATCGCTGAAATGCACATTGAGGAAGATGCCGGTAAGAACACTCACACTAGCAAGTACTCATATGTTGACTTAAACCGTCAAGGAACCCCACTGATCGAAATTGTTTCTAAGCCTGATATTGCTTCCCCTGAAGAAGCTGTTGCCTACTTGGAAGCTCTTCGTCAACGGATCCAGTTTACTGGAATTTCTGACGTGAAGATGGAAGAAGGTTCCATGCGTGTCGACACCAACATTTCAATCCGTCCAGTTGGTTCCGATAAGTTTGGTACCAAGACTGAAATGAAGAACATTAACTCTTTCAATTATGTTCGGAAGGCATTGGAATTTGAACAAAAGCGTCACCAAAACGTTCTCCTTTCTGGTGGCCATATTGCTCAGGAAACACGGCGTTATGACGAAGCAACCGGTGAAACAATTTCAATGCGGACTAAGGAAGGTTCCGACGATTATCGTTACTTCCCAGAACCAGATATTCCAGATTTAAATGTCGATCAAAAGTGGATTGACGAAATTGAATCAGAAATGCCAGAAATGCCTGGTGAACGGCGTGCACACTACGTTAAGGATCTTGGCTTAACCGACTATGATGCCATGGTCTTAACTCAGACAAAGGAAATGTCTGACTTCTTTGAAGAAGCCGTTAAGGATGGTGGCGATCCAAAGCGGGTTGCCAACTACTTAATGAACGATGTGAACTCCTACTTGAACGACAAGCAGGTTGATCTTCCTGATACTAAGTTAACTCCAGTTAACTTAGCCGGTATGGTTAAGTTAATTGAAGACGGAACGATTTCTTCCAAGATGGCCAAGAAGGTCTTCAAGGGAATTCTTGATGGTGAAGAACCAAGCGCATACGCTAAGGAACATGGCTTAGTTCAATTATCAGATCCTGCCCAATTGCAACCAATCGTTGATGATGTTTTGGCTAACAATGAGCAGTCGATTGAAGACTTTAAGAACGGTAAGGATCGGGCTGTTGGTTACCTGATGGGTCAGATAATGAAGCAAACTCGTGGAAAGGCTAATCCGCAAGTTGTTACCAAGCTGTTGATGAAGTCATTGAACGCAAAGTAGTTTGGAGGGATGACCGTGCGAAAACGTGCTCGGATAATTTATAATCCTACATCTGGTCGTGAAACATTTCGGAGCGATCTCGTAGATATCCTAACAATTTACGAGAAGGCAGGCTACGAAACAAGTGCTTTTGCGACTACCCCGGCACCCAACTCAGCTAAAAATGAAGCAACACGGGCAGCTAAGGAAGGCTTTGATCTCATCATTGCCGCTGGAGGTGATGGAACTCTCAACGAAGTGATTAACGGGATTGCCGGACTTGAGAAGCGACCAACCTTAGCAATTATCCCTGCTGGAACAACGAACGACTATGCGCGGGCATTGCGGATCCCTCGTGATGATCCGATTGCCGCGGCTAAACTAATTTTGAAAAAGAACAAGAAGTTCAAGATCGATATTGGTAAAGCTGGTGAGAACTACTTTATGAATATTGCCGCTGGGGGAACGATGACTGAATTGACATATGAGGTTCCTTCACAGATGAAGTCCCTTTTTGGCTACGCGGCTTATTTTGCTAAGGGCGCGGAATTGATTCCACGAATTAAGCCAATT
Organism: Limosilactobacillus sp.; assembly: GCF_022651205.1. Taxonomy (GTDB): domain Bacteria; phylum Bacillota; class Bacilli; order Lactobacillales; family Lactobacillaceae; genus Limosilactobacillus. The sequence continues at coordinate 2,458 of NZ_JALCQI010000035.1, read as the reverse complement.
AAGATGCAAATTAAGTATGATGGTAAGGAATATCGTGGGGATGCCACAATGTTCATGATTGCCTTAACAAATTCAGTTGGTGGTTTTGAACAGATTGTTCCTGACGCTTCACTTGATGACGGTAAGTTTACGATGATTATCGTTAAGAAGACGAACATGATTGATATGTTGAGTCTGATGGCGAAGGCCTTACAAGGAAAACACTTGGATGATCCACGAATCATCTATGCAAAAGCCGCTGATATTGAAGTTGTTCCCCTAAACAAGAATGATCGGTTAATGGTTAACCTTGATGGGGAATACGGTGGTGATGCACCAATGGAATTCCATGATTTGAAGCAGCACATTGAGGTTGTCGCAAACCTTGATGAAATTCCAGATGATGCCATTACAGTTTCTGATGACTTTAAGCGGGTTGAGAAAGACTTCGTTGATGGTATTGATGATTATAAAGATCACGAAAAGAAATAAATAGAACGGTCAGCTTCTGGAAGAGGAAGTTGACCGTTTATTTTGTTATAATAATGAAAGTTTGTCACGTTGAAATAAATGGAGGAATAACCTTGAAACGAAATATTCCAGTACATAAAAATGAAGAATACCCTGCTAAAGTAGTTGATTTAACTTACGAGGGTAATGGGGTTGTTAAGATTGATGACTTCCCGGTGTTCGTTCCTAATGCTTTACCGGGTGAAGAGATTACTGTTCGGATCACTAAGGTTGCCAGTCACTTTGCATGGGGCCGGGTAATGGCATGGCAAAAGAAGAGTCCTGACCGGGTTGATGTTAAGGATAAGAAATACATTCAAACGGGGATCGCACCACTGGGTCATTTAAAATATGAGGCGCAATTAAAATTTAAGCAGCATCAAATTGCTGAATTACTGGCGAAAGCGCACTTAGATCAAATTGAGGTCTTGCCAACGATGGGGATGGATAAGCCATACCATTACCGCAATAAGGCACAGGTACCAGTCAAAATGGTTCGTGGTCAATTAGAGACTGGCTTTTACAAGCGGGGCAGTCATACTCTCGTGCCAATTGAAGATTTCTATATTCAGGATCCAGCCATTGACCAGGCAATTATTGTGGTTCGTGACTTATTACGGAAATATCATGTAACGCCGTATGATGAACGAACTGGTAAGGGTGTTATCCGGACAGTGATGGTACGCCGTGGTTATTACAGTCATGAAGTAATGGTAGTGTTAGTTACCAATACAAAGCGGTTGCCAATGGCAGAACAGATTGTCGACGGCATTGTAGCTGATGTGCCTGAGGTAAAGTCAATTGTACAGAACATTAACGATCAGAAAACTAACCGCCTCCTTGGTGACAAGAATAAGACGCTCTGGGGCGCTGATGAAATTCATGACCAATTGCTCGGCATTGATTTTGCCATTTCACCATTGTCCTTCTACCAAGTTAATCCACAGCAGACGGAGCGCCTTTACCAAACGGCCATTGAAAATGCCGGCTTAGATGGCAGCCAGACAGTTATTGATGCCTATTGTGGAATTGGGACCATCTCATTAGCCGCTGCCAAGCATGCGAAGCAAGTTTATGGCGTTGAAATTGTCCCGGCAGCAATTGACGACGCCAGGCACAACGCCAAGCGTAACGGAATTAAAAATGCTAAGTTTGTCGTTGGCAAAGCGGAAGAACAATTTGCTAAATGGCAAGAGGACGGTTTAAAGCCAGATGTCGTGATCGTTGATCCACCACGCAAAGGCCTTGCCGAGTCCTTGATTGAAGCAACTGGCAAGATGGCACCGCAAAAGGTGATTTACGTTAGCTGTAACCCAGCTACCTTAGTCCGTGATATTCAACGGTTTGCCGAGCAAGGATATCACGTAACGAAGCCGATTCAACCAGTGGACCAGTTCCCACAGACGACGCATGTTGAGAGTGTTACTGTCCTTGAACGCACAGAAAAATAGCCGACAAACCGCGTTATAATGGCATTTATAGATGATTGAAAGTGTACTTTTTCCCTTCTGAGCTATTGGAAAAAGTACACTTTTTCTATTTGAAGCTGGCGGGTCGAGTGTTCTATGTCCTATTTCGATAGTCGAGTAGGTGAATGTCCAGTTTGGCAGGTCGTGTCGATTAGGGTAGTGGAAGTAGAGGTGAGCCTTGATATGGTAGCGTTTGTGGTATGTACGAATCGGTCAGTTTGGTACTAAGGATTGAGTTAACAAAAATAATATTGAATTTATGCTAATTCGGTTAGAATATCGAAAATTCGCAGGAGAGTTGTATACTCGACGTATATGACAAAAATTATTCTTTTAACCTTCATCAGCTTGTCCATCAACGATTACGGAGTTAGCTAAGGTCAAGGACATTAAATATCGTCATCACATCAGCCAAGCAATTAAACAACAGGTGATGATACAACTAACTACCAATGAGTCCCAAATTGATATCGCCAAGGAACTGGGAATCTCTGACTGGA
>NZ_JALCQI010000034.1 GCF_022651205.1 Limosilactobacillus sp. | reverse complement strand
AGCTCTAATTCAAATTAATTAAGCGAATTGACTTCGCAAATGTTTTGCTTCAAATCGTAATGATTGAAGACCCTACACATTTGATTCGTCGAAACTTTGTTCAGTTTTCAAAGGTCTACCTTAACTGTCATTTAAGTGACAGTTAACATTAATAATTATATCAGATGCTCACCATCAATGTCAATAGTTAATTTGAAGAAATTATCAAGTTAACACACTGTTCATCTCTAACAAGCAACTTTTATAATATATCATCTTCTGAGCATCTGGTCAAGAACTTTTTTGAATTTAATCTCAACCAGCAACAACTATTGTAGCTTGCTGCCGAGCCATTGTCAACATAATATGACAAATTAATCATATCATGTTCAAGCAGCAGAAATAGTAACAATTGAAATCTACCAAATTGGTATAGCTGATTTGGTAATCTCAAATACAAAAGACAACAGTTAAATACTATATATGTTCTCCCATGATTTTGCAAGCAAAAATTACAATTAATTACAAAAAGTTGACGTTTATAAGCTTTTTTGTAACAATAACAGGCAAATCAAACGAATATCACCTATATAAAGGGAGGTGACTTTAATTACTAAAATAGCAATTAGTAGTGATAATCATCTTGATATTAACAAAGTAGACACTGAAGCTGTTCTAAAGTTTCAGTCAAGTTGGCTTAACCAAAACAAAGTTGATTACTATTTATATGGCGGAGATCTTTTTAACGACTTCCAAAAAACGGAGCAGTATTTCAGTCATCTGCAATCGCTAGTAAGTAATACAAAGATTTACTATATTATCGGCAACCACGATATGCTAAATAATGTAAGCTTTAGCCAAGTAGAGAACCCCCACCACTCACTTTATATCCACAATCGGTTTGTTGACATCCCCAACAGTGACTGGCGAATCATTGGCAATAACGGTTGGTACGATTATTCTTTTTCTTGTTATCATAATGATCCAGCTCAAGTGAGACAGTGGAAAAATGTCTTCTGGCTTGACGGTTCTATCGAACAACCTCTTTCTGATCAGGAACGAATGAATCTTGTTCTTACTCAAGTAAAGCATCAACTCCTCTTGGCAAAGCAAGCGAATAAACAAGTTCTCTTTTTGACTCACTTTGCTCCGCGCCATGAGCTTTTATCAGCAAGGCCGAAAGAAGTCGATACTCCAAGAAAAGAACGTTTTTACCAAATGATTAATGCGATGATGGGGAGCGACCAACTCAGAAGCATTCTTGAAAATTCAGGAATAGTTAAAGAGGTTTTCTACGGTCACCTTCACGGTATTCATCCCCCACTAACGCGTGCTGGCGTAGCATATTATCACCAAGCAGTCGGCGTTAACAATCGACGAATTAATGAATGGCAAAAGAATAATTTCTTTGAACAGTGGGTTGCAACTGCTCGAGTTATCGATCTTGATACCTAAATACTTAAAAACGCTATTTTCAGGAGCGCACCTGAAAATAGCGTTTATTACTTTATCTCTGGGTATGGAAATCAAACATTAACAGTCTTTCCATATTCATTATTAATTGTATCGGCAACATCCTTAGCGGTCATGTCGTCTTGAACAATAGTTTCACCATCGCGAAGAGTGTACTTAACGTCGTCACTCAAATTACTGAAATCGACATCGTTACCCTTAGCGTCAACAAAATCGAACTTACTTGCTTGGAAGTTCTTAAGAGCATCTTCATCAATATTCATGATTAATGCTTCCTTTCAACTTCTATTGTAGTCTTCTTTTTAAAAAGTGAACGATCTTTTTTTAAAATTTTTGACTACATTTCCATCCCCATCTTCTTGTAGGATTCCATACCGCCAAGCCAAAGTTGGTCCATTGGAACATGACGCTCCTCGGCAAATGCCTTCATGATTGTCATGTGATCCATCAGCTTATACTTCTTATCTGGTTCAGCTGGATCAACCACTTGAAGTTGGGCCATCATTCCACCATCTTCGTGTTCAATGATGTGGCAGTGGTACATGAATACTCCTGAGACGTGGAACCAAACTTTGATAACAACGTGTTCTCCAGGATTAATTGCAACTGTGTCCTTTAGTCCAAGTTCATTTGGATACGGCGCGTGTCCATTCCGAGAAACAACCTTGAACGCTGTCCCGTGCATGTGGTAAGGATGGATCATCCCCGGTGCTGGGTTAGTGTTACAGATATCCCATAACTGGACCTTTCCCATCGGCATCTTGTAGTCAATCCGATCCATCTTGAACTTCTTGCCGTTCATGGCAACGGCTTCGTCCATCCCATCAAGGGTAACGTGGTGAACTGGAAGGTCTGGATCAACATCTGGATCAGGAGTTTCAAATAAAGTATCAGGAATCACAGTGTTATCCGGCTTGAATTCATGAATCCGGAACCGTAGTAGCGGAACATCATCGGAATAAAGTGTTACGACATCCCCCGGCTTATACTTCCCAAAATCAACAACGATTTCTTGCCGTTCTGCACAGGTAATCAGTAGTTTTGTCATCTTAACTGGGTGCGGCAACAGACTTAGGTCCCCCGCAATTTGGGTAAACTCAAGATCGTCGCTAAAGTGGAGACGGAATTCACGTCGGTTAGCACCATCCAAGAAGCGCAAACGAACTTTTTGAGTTGTCACATCAAAATACGGATTGATCGTTCCGTTGATCATTGGAGTCGGCCCCGCAACGCCATCGGGATCGTAATCTGCACGATAGTTCCACTGGTTATCTTCGTGGAAACGCCGGTCTTGTAAAATAACCGGAATATCATCAACTCCATAATTCCGTGGTAGTGGAAGATTACTCTCATGTTCATCTTGAACAATTGCACCCGCAGCTAAACCATGCCAAACCTGTTCAGCAGTTGATGGACATGGGTGAGCGTGGAGCCAAACAAATGCAGCCGGTTGATCAATCTTAAAGGTAACGTCACGACTTCCGCCTGGGTATACTGGCGCATGGCATCCCCCATCCTCGATTGGTCCTGGGATTGCTAAGCCGTGCCAGTGGAAAGTGGTGACTTCCGGCAAGTGGTTAACCAAGTGCAAGTGAATTGTCTTCCCCCGCTTAAATACCACCGTTTTCCCTAAAAGCGGCGCATTATAACCCCAGGTCTTAGTTTTTTTACCTGGCATTAGTTGCACTTCACCCGTTTGAGCAACGATCGTGTAATACATATCAGTTGCCGTTTCCTTATCCGGCTTCAAAATTTCCGGAATATTTAACGGCTTTTGTTCTGTCTGTGGTTCTTCTAGCGGTACATAGCCACCATCATGGTAGTCATATGCTGCTTCATCATAAAAATAATGATCGATCACTTTTGGTTCACTCATCGATAATCCCTCCAATGACTTTATTCATTCTCATTATAGTTCTCCTGACTCGGCTTGACCATTTTAATTTCAATACCAAAAAAAGCAATCCCAGGAACATCCCCAGGATTGCTTTTAAACCAATTAATCATCGTCTTCCATGTAGTGAAGATCATCAAACTTCTTGTCCGCTTGTTGTTTAGCTAGTTGTGGGTTTTGGTAATAAACACCCGATGTCCAGTATCCGGCACCTTCAGCAACCACTAAGACCTTAACCTGCTTACCATTGACGGTTTCGGTATGAATTGCGTACGATGAACCATCCCCAGCAGTTTGACACCAGCCACGAACATTGAGAAAGTGCAGTCCGTGAACATCCACAAAGCGAGCGCTTGACCAGTACCGAGTTGCGTTTTGGATACTGGTGCTAGGTGTATCTCCAGCAAGGAAGTTTGGATCCTGCTTGTAAAGGTGGTATTGTTGGCCATCTTCACCCAGAATTGCGTTTTTACTAAACGTAATCTTACTGTTAGCATTGTAGTCCGAACTGTACCAAGTTCCCTGCATTTCTGCTGGAACGGTAACCGCTCCTTGGCGACCATATTGGTGACTCGTAGCGGTTGAACCATTGTTTGAACTCGTTTGGCTACCGGATTGTTTGTCAATTACTTGAGCATTCTTTGCCAAATCTCCTACTAGCTTAGCTTGCCCTTGACGGTTAACGTATGAGGCCATGTCTTGCTTACTGATCGTTGCTAGCTTGTGGCTAAGCTTTCCTGGTTTAACGTTTTGGTAAACGTTGACATCATCGTTCTTATTAATGGTATAAACCAGACCAGTTGATTTACCACCAGCAGTGACATCGTAGGCAACCCCTTGACCATTGTCACTTAACTTATATTTACTAGTTGGGTATAGGTTAACTTGAAGGCCCTGCTTTTGGGCTTTCTTGGCCATGCTTGCCCAGTCATCGCCATACTTGTTTCCGGCATAAGTTGCAACTAAACTCACCGCTTGTTGTGGTGACAGATTATCAGTGCTAACCTTCTCGTTACTCTTTGCCACTAACAAACTGCTACTACTGGAAGAAGAGGAATCCTTAACCTGACTAGCCTGTTGACTACCACAACCAGCTAGCAGCAGTGCCAAACCCGCAACCATTAACTTACTAATACTTTGCTTTTTCATTGGTTACCCTCCAATTAAAATTTACCATTAGTATACAACACGTCATTCGGTAAGTCATAATTGGTTTGGCAGATAACTGTTTCCTAAATCACGAAGTACTGCTGGTACCGCATTGTTGAGCCAAGATAATAGTTAATCCCCCAGTTAGGCATTTTTGAGTGCGTCAAGTGTTCAATGAACGATAAATAAACCTCAGCTCGGCGGGAAAGCGGAACCCGTTGCCAGGCCCTGGCATCCTTAATGCCTCCCGCTTTAATCAGATCCGCAAAGCTACCACCACTTCGATACCCCTTTGGTGAACGATAAACCTTCTTTGCTCGCTGACGGAGAAGACTATCTTGAGGTTGTTGAACATCAAGGAAGTAGTGAGTCTTACGAAGATGCGGATAGACAAAATAGTTGCCATGGGGGATCCCGTAGTTAAAGGATTCAGTGTTGGCAATTGATTCTAATTCCGCAATCGAATAATTCTCTGGATTACTATCAACCCGGCCAATTTCGGTTAGCCGATATGCATTCCATTCACTAACAAATTCACCACGGTCAATATCAACGACAAACTCAACCATCCGCGCTGGATTCTCACGAGGTCGCCATGAATTACGGACTAGTTGAACCTTCATATTACGAGGGTACGTATACTTATCCCGAGTCCGGTTATGATAACCACTATCCGTTTCATAATCTAAGCGAATATTATGTTCACGGGCAAATCCAAGTAATCGTTGGTAATCTGTCCGTCCTGGGTACTGTCGGACGTAATTTAAGTAAAATAAATCAAGGTAACTGCGAAAAAGATGGAGCTTTCTCCCCAATTCATCAGCTTTTAGCCCCTGAGAAGTCGGGTAAGCATCAATTACAAGTTGACGAACTTTAACAAAGAACGGGGATAATGGTGAAATCTTTAGTGTTAGGTCTGCCGGCTGAATCTGGAGAAAACCATTTTGATCAATTTGAACATGAAACTCATCATTAACTAGTTTACTTAATCGTTGTTGGGGAGAGCCGGTTGAGTCTAAGATTGCAATTAATTGAGTTAACCTTTCATTCATCTGTTTCACTTCCCTTTTAGATTTAAACTATCACTAATGTAAGAAGATTTTGTTAACTAGATCTTAAAAAACTTCCAGGATTGAACTCTGGAAGTTTTTGCTTACCTCAATTTTATTTAGCGAAGCCCGTCATGATACTCCCACCGACAATAAGGAGGAGACCAATCGTGACATAGACCATCTCACGGTGCGATTTTTGTTCATGAAGAAAAATAATTCCACCAAAGGTCGACAAGATTGAACACATCTGGCTATAAATAAAGGCATTAGTAACCCCATTATGTTTAACCGAAAACAGATAAAACAACGTCCCAATGCTAAATTCGATTCCGGCAAGGATGTTATGATAGGTTGCTCGTTCACGATAAACATTAGCCGAATGCGTAACTAGTACATAGATGACTGTACCAACTAACACTCCAAGCATTTCCGGCAAGAGGTAATCTAGTCCACTAACCCCTGGATTAATTTCCTTTGTAATTAACTTAGGCGAACTTGAATAGATCCAAAAGCCAATCGTTGTTGCCAGCAGGAACAAGACATTATTAACGTTAGCGTGACCATCTGCATTATCGCTTTTCGAGCTGAGAACTATCCCCACAATAACTAGGACTAACGCAATAAAACCAATCACCTTAGCACTTTCTGTCGGCCATTCGCCAAAAATTAAGACCCCAATTAATGAATTACCAACTAATTGAAATCCTGCAGAAAGCGGGATCGTTCCACTTACACCAATCTGCTTAAATGAAATGAACTGTCCCATTTGACCAATAGTCCAAAAGGCCCCTGCAATAAATGCCGCTACCCAAGTTGTTAGCTCAAATTGAGGGAAAGTGAATAGGTAAATGGCCAATGCCGTTACAAAAGAACCAATTCCCATCCCCGCAATTTGACTCGTTGGTGATTTCCTAACAGTTAACGGAATTAATCCCCAAGCAACAATGTTAATAAATGCTATTAGTAATGCCATTAAACTTTCTCTCCTCTGTAATTTTTAAATGCACTTAACTACTTTAAGACAAAATAGTTTACAACGCGAGAGAAAAATATAACTATTCATGTTTTATTTTCAAAATTATTTTTCTGTAATTGATATTTTTATATTGGCTATTAATAGATATTAAGTATAATTAAGATCAGGAGGGATTTGAATGTCATTAATGCAAAATACTTCAGAAATTAAAAAGACTGAACAACAGGTTTACTTAATTACCTTAATTCGGAAAAGCCCTGATTTACCAACGTATATTGATAACATGATTTACGAATCAACCCAATCAGGACAAAAGTTCATGGCAAAATTAGTTGCTGCCTTTTCACGTGCCGGTTACCGCGACACCCAAGTTGACGATGACCACTACGAACTCACCAACGGCCTAGATAAGATTTCCTTATCCGGCAAATTGGAGGATGTGTTTAAAGATTAGAGTGCTTGCCAGCAGAGGACTTGCGGAAGGCTAGCGATTTCTCCTGACGAAGGCGACTAGCGCCTAGGAAGGAGGTCGCTAGCTCTAGCAAGTCCCTGGTAAGCCGATTTTGATTCGTTTTGCTAGAACGTCGGCTACTGCGGAAGATTAGGGCGAACAGATCTTGACTATGTCGCAGTTGAAGCCACTAGCTCTAGCGAGTTCCTGGCAAGCCAATCTTGCTACGCTATTGAGGAAACTTAAATAGATATTTAAAAACACTACAGGACCTAAGATTAAGCATTTCACTAATCTTAGATCCTTTTTATTACTGCGAAGATATAAAGAGATATAAAACTTGCACAAAGATATAAAGAGATATAAAATTAATCGCAAGATATAAAACGATATAAAGCAATATAAAAGGTGGCTTGTTAGTTATGAAAAATCCGTTTAATCCTAGCTTCGGTATCCAACCAACAGTATTGTTAAATCGAGAAAGCCTTATTACAAGACTAGTTAGTGATATCAAAGAGCTGGACACTCCTTATCGGACTACCCTCATTTATGGTACTCGCGGAATTGGTAAAACGGTTTTTATGAATGAGGTTGGAAAGCAGATCAATGATCAGCCAGACTGGTTAGCACTCCACCTAATCATTGGTGATAATATGGTTGGAAGACTAGTAGAACTTCTCTACCAAAAAGCAACTAGTCCTTTGCAAAAACTTCTTAACCAAATCTCAGGTGTCACATTTTCTATCGGTGGTATTTCCATCAATGACTCTCCGCGTCAACTATCAACTACCAATTATCAAATTCTTCTAGAAAAGATGCTCAAAATCCTAAAGGAACATCATCAACACGTATTAGTTATGATTGATGAAGCACAAGACATTCCTGGAATGGTTGAGTTGGCCTCTGTTTATCAAGTCCTAATCAGTGAGGATTTACCAATATCAATCATCATGACTGGCTTGCCCAAAAACGTGCAAGAACTACAAAATAATCATGTCTTAACTTTTTTGTTACGAAGCGGTCGAATCGATCTATCTCCATTGAACTTCTTTGATATTCGGGCAAAATATCAGCAAGAGCTGAGTAAACGGGATCCACAAATTTCTAAAGAGGTTATTCGTCGAGCAGCTCAACTAGCTGATGGCTATGCATATGCATTCCAGTTAATGGGCTACCTTCTTTGGCAGAGTCCAGATAAACACATAACAAACGAGACAATTGATGAAGTTTTACCACAATATCAAGCACAACTCAGTAGAAATGCATATAGTAAAATGCTTGAAGAATTATCACCAATCGACCAACAATTTATTATTATAATGGCTAATGCACCTGAATATCCCGTGTCGGCAAAATACTTAGGTAAAAAACTAGACCAAAATCCGGGATATATTGGGGTCTACCGGCGACGCCTAATCGATAGTCAAATCATTGTCCCAGCCGGATATGGAAGGGTTAAATTTGCACTACCACTCTTTAAGGACTTTCTTCTTGAAGACGGTCAATATATGGTTTAAATTTCAATAACAAAACGCAAGGACACCAGCTTAACTAGCATTCCTTGCGTTTTTCATTTATTCAACAACAACCTTGCTCTTGATTGGAACTGTATTTACTAGATTATCGCGAACCGGGCAAGTGTTTTCCATAAATTCAACGAACTTTTCGGCATCGGCCTTCGATTTATCCGTGTCGAAGTGGGCATCCATCGTTATTTCATCATAACCTGGACGATCACCACTAACCTCGCCGTTCAAAACAAGGTAGAATGACCGATAGGTAAAATGCTGCTTACGGTAGAAAGAACCCGCAACAATTGATTCACAGGCACCAAGAGAACATAGCATTGCCTCTTTAGGAGTCACCCCTTCTTCATAGCCATTGTCACGGCCAGTCAAGTCAAACTTAATTTGAAAGTCGCGAACCTGTGCTTGATAAACATTTTCTTCATCGGTACTAGTAACTGTCGCTTTATATGTTGTCATGTTTATCCTCCTACTTTGTCGTTACTTGGTTAACTGTAATTTTGACCCCATTACGGAGGTTATCCAGAATTGGTGATTGTTCCTCAACCTTTTGCATAAACTTAGCACAATCGTCAGCCGATGCAGTTTTCTTAATCCGGTAGGTAATGCGAATTTCTTGAAATCCATTACGGATCTCTGGGTCCCCCATAAAGCCACGTGGATCAAGGTCACCTTCCAACTCAACTGTTAGTTGATCATATTGAAAGCCTTCATCACCAGCAAGTTTCTTTGCGGTTGCCTGCAAAGAAGCACCTAGCGTACTCAGTTCAAGTTCAACCGGGTTCATCCCCGTGTTAGTTCCACCAGCATTCTTCGGTTCATCAATTGTGTAATGGACACCGCGCGAATGAGTATCTACTTGCAAGCCCTTTGCTGTCTTCCGTGCAGTTGCAGTATATGATTCCATTTGATTATCCTCCCTTAGTTTGTTAACTTCATCATAGATAAACTTTTTCCTTAAGAAAACGTTTTCAAAGTTTCTTGAGGGACTAAACAATTCTTGAGGGAGATAATGAAATGTATCAACGAAAAACACCAAAGGAATATTATTGTACAGTCGATTATGCACTTGATATTTTTGGTGGCAAATGGAAGCCACGGTTACTTTGCATCATCGCCAACAACGGTCCAATTCGTTACTGTGATTTAAAAGATAAAATGGAAAACATTTCTGATACTGCACTCGCTGATAGCCTTAAAGAGCTTCAGAATAATGGTATTATTAGCCGACACCAATATAATGAGATGCCAATCCGCGTAGAATATTTCTTAACTAATAAGGGAAAGACATTAATCCCTGTACTCCAGCAAATTTCAAATTGGGCTGTGCAAAATAGCTCCAGTAAAATTTACCGCGGGACACATTTTAATAGGATCCATAAAAAAGAATTTCAAAATAAGAGAGAGCAGTGATCTGTAAATTAATCACTGATCTCTTTTTAAATTTAATGGTACGTATTCAAAATTATTTTTATGAAATAAATATCATATAATCAACTAATCACCTACTTATGTCCACTAAATTAATTTGACATTACAAAACTGATGAATTAGTATAATTGTATAAGCTGTAAGCGTTTACAGTAAGATGTTGTTTGGAACTGGAGGGTATTAAAATGAAGATCAAAGCTGCTGTTGTTGAAAAAGAAAATGGTCCTTTTGTCATTAAAGATGATGTTGAGCTCCATGACTTAGGACCAACTGATCTCCAAGTTCACATGGTTGCCAGTGGGATTTGTCACTCCGACGAAGCAATTCGTGACGGAGATGCGGTTATTTCCTACCCAATTATTTTGGGACATGAAGGTGCTGGAATCGTGGAAAAGGTTGGAAGTAACGTTACCGACTTCAAGCCTGGTGACCACATCATTATGTCATATTGGTCTGACGGTAAATGTGACAAGTGTTTAAGCGGTAAGCCAAGTCAATGCCGAAACTTTGCTAAGGGTTCAATGTCTGGGGTTCGTCCGGACGGTGACTATGACTTTAAGGAAGGCTCTACCAATATTGCTAACATGTTCAACCAATCTTCATTCACAACCACAACCGTTGTTAGTGAACGAAATGCAATCAAGGTTGATAAAGATGTTGACTTACGGAAAGTCGGCCCACTGGGTTGTGGCTACGTTACTGGTTCCGGGACCGTCTTTAATAACCTTCAACCAAAGCCAGGCGAAACCATTGCCGTATTTGGCACCGGTGCCGTTGGTTTAGCAGCAATGATGGCTGGTCGAATTTCTGGATGCACAAAGGTAATTGCTGTTGATATTGTTCCTTCCCGTCTTGAACTAGCTAAAGAATTAGGAGCAACCGAAACCATCAATAGTAAAGAAGAAGATCCTGTTGAAAAGATTAAGAGTTTAACCAACGGCTATGGAGTTGATTACACCGTTGATACTACTGGTATTCCTGCCGTTACCCGTCAAGCAATTGACGTCCTAGCTCAAGGTGGCACCTGTGCTGGAGTTGCGGTTACGCCAAATAAGGTTGAAGTTGGCCAATGGACTGATCTAAGCGCTAATGACAAGAGCTTTGTCGGTGTCTTAATGGGTGACTCAGTTCCACAAATTGACATTCCACGTTTAATCGAATTCTACAAGCTAGGAATGTTTGACTTTGATAAGACCGAAAAGTTCTATGACTTTGAAGACATTAACCAAGCAAATGCTGACTCCATCTCCGGTAAAACAATCAAGCCAGTTTTGATTATTGATAAAGACTACAAGCCTGGTGACTAAAGTTAACAATTGAATCCTAAATTTACAAAAATCCGATTGCACTAATTAATGCAACCGGATTTTTTATTATTTTCCAAGCCAACTTAAGTTCTGCTTATTCCACTTCCGCCAGCAAAATTCAGCAACAAAACTGATTACCAGAAGGAAGATCACAGCAGTCCAGGTTAATGTTTCACCATTGATAATAGTTTGCGCAAACAACAGAGCAAATAACGAAAGGTTAAGGATGATTGCACAAATTAAGATCCACTTTTTGGCATGAGTTTGCTTACTTAAACGCAGGTGACCAGCATTAACCATCGCATAAACAAGTAAGAACGCTAAACTTGCCATTTGACCAACAGATGCTAACGGGAAGATGATTACAAAGGCACAGGTGATAATAAACGTAAAGAATAGTCCCCAAGTACCACCAATCCGGGTAGCTAAACCAAACTTCGGCGGAATTTCATCCACCTTTGCAATCCGGATTGCCAGGTTTTCATCCCCAAACATCGTCGAGTTAACCGCAGAGGCAGTCGCAACTAGAGCGGCAATCACAATCAAGATCATTCCAATCTTACCGAAAATTGCCTGACCGGCAACCGCTAAAACGTGTCCCTGATTCTTAACCGCGCCACTTACACCAATTGTTCCAATAACAACTGAACTGGCTAAAATATAGATAATCATAACGATTCCTAACGAGAAGTAGAGGGCCCGCGGTAACTGTTTTCGTGGATTTTTCATATTGCCAGCAGCATTCGTAACAACCCCAAATCCTTCATAAGTTACGTACAAGAGTCCAGCAGCCGAAAGAATACCAATGATTCCGCTACTACTCATTGTGGAACTGGTTGCTGGCAAATGTGCTTGGCTTAGTCCAAGAACAATAAAAGCAAGCAAAATAATTAATTCAAAGCTGATAATCGTCGTTTGTGCTCGGGCAACCTGCTTGGATCCCATGATATTAACGATCACAACCAGGACGATAATCCCAACACTAATTGACTTGCCGACCCAGCCGCCACTTTTTAGGCCACACAACTGACACATATACTCAGAAAATCCCGTTGCGTAAAGGGCCATTGCGATGATCCAGCCAAGGTATTGGAAAACGTTCAATCCCCCTGCCAAGAGACCATCACCAAAACCTTTCAGGAGAAACTTAGCAGCCCCACCACGGTCTGGGTATTCCATCCCCAATTTAGAATAGGAATATACCGAAAATGCGGCAACTATTCCACCGATCAAAAACGATAGCGGAAGCCAGACACCAGCACTCTTAGCTGCTAAGCCAAGAAGGGTATAAAGCCCGGCCCCCATCATTCCACCGACACCAATTGAGGTCGCACCAACAACGCCAATTGAGCCAGTTTTTTTATTTGCTTGCTTATCCATCGCAATTCACTCCTCACATATAATTATTCCTCATTTCAATTATATATCTTTTAGGGAGATCCCGTTGACATAGCGAATTATCTTGATTTAAAAAAACAACCAAGAAGAGTGTCTCATCTCCTCGGTTGCTCCTGTTTTCATAATTAAGCCTTAATTTCATGTGGTGACTTTTGACCATTCAAAATCGCTAATGTGTCTTCTAGTGAAAAGTCGACCATGTTTTTAACCGCCAAATTAGTAAAGAAGGCAATATGGGGCGTCAAAATAACGTTCTTCATCGCGTGGAGTTTGGCAATCAATGGAACATCCCCTAGCCCCTTTTGCCGGCGATCAGTCATAACAACCTGGTTTTCACCCTCAAAGGTATCCAGTGCGGCTGCAGCGATTTGTTTATCCTTTAATGCTGCAACCAAATCGGCAGTTTTAACAACCGGTCCCCGACTGGCATTAACTAATCCCGCGGTTGGTTTCATCAATTCAAAGTCCTTACTGGTCATCAAGCCTTTAGAGGTCGGGTTCAAATCGACGTGGAGTGAAATCACATCTGAGCGTTTCAGGAGGTCTTCCTTTGAAACATAGGTAACGGTATCCTTCATCTCTTCTCGGGGACGGAGATCGTAACCCAAGACAGTTGCTCCTAAGGCATGGAGTAATTTGGCAAGGGTTCCACCAATTCGGCCAACACCAATAATTCCAACCGTGGCTGTATGAATCTCCATCGCCTGTTCATTACTAAACCAACGGTAGTCATTCTCGGCGACCTGGGCATCAAAGAGGTATTCCTTCCTCAATAACCTAAAGATCTGCATCAATGCGTGTTCGGCAACGCTTCGTGGTGAGTAGGCTGGTACATTCGTTACCACTAGCCCGTTAGCATTTGCTTTTTTAATATCAACCATGTCAAACCCAGCAGTTCGGGTAGCAATTTGCTTGAGGCCATTAGCACGCAATTTGGCATAAATGTCATCCGGGAGTTTGCTCCGTTGTTGGATCACCAACCCATCAACGTCCTTCGTCTGGTCTACTGCGTCATCAATCAACTGTGGACTTGTAATTATTTCTACGTGGTGTTCCTTAGCAAAATCCTTAATTGCTGCTTGTTCGTCATCACGGACACTGGTCATTAAAATTTTGGTCATTACTAGTCCTCCTTAACAAATTTAGTAATTCGTTTAAGTGCTTCTTTGATATTTTCCATACTTGTAGCGTAACTGATTCTCAAGTATCCCTGACCACCGGCACCAAAGTAAGAACCAGGAATTACGGCAACTTTTCCTTCAGTTGCAAGAGCAGTAGCAAACTTTACGTCATCGTTTCCAAACTTTTCCGGTAGCTTAGCAAAAACATAAAACGCGCCGTTCGGGTTCGTAATCTTAAAGCCAAGATCCCGTAACGCTGGCACCAAAACATCCCGCCGTTGCTTATAAGCTGCCTTCATCTTTAACGTTGCTTGCTTCCCTTCTTCAGTAGAAAAGCCAACCGCCGCAGCTGCCATCATTGGATCTGCAGCTGCTGTAACCATCATTGCGTGAACCGCACTGACCGGCTTCATTAATTCTTGTGGTCCGGCAATAAAGCCAACCCGGTAGCCAGTCATTGCTTGTGACTTCGATGCACCATTGAGGACAAGGGTCTGTTCTGGGATAAACTTAGCGATTGAAGTGTGGTGCCCTTCATAAACTAATTCAGAGTATATTTCATCAGCAATCACCACGAGGTCAGTATCCTTAACTGCGCCAGCCAATGCCGCAATTTGTTCGCTGGTGTAAGTGACACCAGTTGGGTTAGAAGGATAATTCAAGACAATCGCCTTGGCCTTTGGATGAGCAGCGATTACCTGCTTTAGCCTTTCTGGAGTTAAGACAAACTGATCATCACTCGTATCAATCTCAACCGGAGTTCCACCTAGTAAGGTTGTTACAGCCATGTATAACGGAAATGTCGGTGTTGTTACCAAAATTTCGTCACCAGGATTAATCAATGCTGCTAAAGAGGCATAAATTCCTTCAGTTGCCCCGACCGTAACAGCAATTTCACTATTTGGATCATAATCTAACCCGTAACGATCCTGCATAAAGCCAGCAATTGCTTTCCGAAGTTTGACTGACCCGGTTCCTGGCGCATAGTGTGAATCATTCGCTTTGATACTGTCGATTGCCGCTTGCTTCATTACTTCTGGAACGTTAAAGTCCGGTTCCCCTAAAGTTAATTTAATAATTCCGGGAATCACACTTGCTCGGTAATCAAATTCCCGAATCCCCACCGGTTTCAAACGACCAAAATTGGCATTTAAATTTTTCAATAATCCTGATTTAACAGCTGGCATAATTCATTCCTAAATTTCAAGAATAAGTTAGCCACTGGACTCAAATAAATAATACTGACCAATTGATTATTGGTTGATGGAGCTGTGATATCTCTTGGTAGAAGGCC
>NZ_JALCQI010000033.1 GCF_022651205.1 Limosilactobacillus sp. | reverse complement strand
AATTGCCAAGTACCATTAGACATCTTGACAAAGGTAATGGAGCCGTTAGAAGAATCAGCTTGAAGTTGATGACCATCTTGGTCCACGTACTTAATGGTTTCAGTAACGGTCTTCTTGGTTTCAGTCGAAGTCGGCGTCGATGAAGCCTTTAAATACACAATAAATTCATCCGGCGTTGCACTAGCTGTTGAAATACTACCAAAATTATATGAACTAATCTTATTTTTATCGGCCGAAGCTGAAGGGGAGATAGGCGTTTCAGTATTACCTGATTTACTGTTAACATGGTCAATGCTATAGCCTTGTTCTATGAGATCTGCTAATTCTTGCTCAACCCCATTAAATGAAATAGCGGTACCAGATTTGCCTTGGAATGTAAAACCATCGGATGGACCAACAGTGTTTCCAGAATCGACGTCCTTAAATATTAACTTAGTTGTGATGTAATTAGATGGATCGTCACCATTTGGTCCTAAGTTAGATCCAGAATAACCAATTCCAGCGAGCCATGGACTTCCTAAGACGCCAGAAACATTTTTGGCAGTAGTGCCACTTTCATTTGAGACAGCAATTTTTATGGTATCAGTATCTTCCAATGCCTTTTTCAGTGTCTCATTTGAGGTGTTTGCAGATTGATTGTTGGCATTACCAAAATTCCCTTTTTTATTTGCTACAGCATTAGCAATGTCTTCTTCATAACTCTTAATGTTTTCTGGCATGGTGAATCCACTGGCGGAAACACTGATAGGAGAAATTGTGCCGTTCAATTCAACGTTTGGATTGGAGATTTTGACGTGATAAGTTCTGGTAACTACACCATTTTCGGCTTTTTCTTCGTGAGTAACAGTGACGTCACCATCTGTTAATTGTGCACCTTTAGTATCTTTGTCTTGGGTTAAGATATTATTATTATCTGCGATTGGGTTAGATAATTCATGAGTGTGATAATGAGCAAAAATATTTTTAATTTGATTAGCAAGATCCGCATCGCTAGTCCAGTTGTAAGTTAAATATGGGTTTTGACCAGCGACTACAGTGATTGCAAAATTATTGCTTGCACTCTCCGAAGAATTCTTTGCTTTAGTAGCAACAACTACTTGTTCAGAATTATGCCAATTGGTGTCTATCTGAACATGATTATCCTTATCCCAAGTTCTGTTAGTTGAGTAACCCATACTAGCACTATTAGTTTGATTACCTTGAAGAATATTTCCACGATAGATATATTTTCCACCAATAGTTAAGCCACTAGCGCTAATTTTTCCGCCGATATTAACGTCATTAGTTGGGGTATAAGCAAACACTTCTTGATTTTGACTCTTGTCACTGGTGTATTGGTAAACAATGGTCTTACCATAATTGTGATCGGTTGTTGAAGTAGGCTTTTTTATGGAAGGATCTGCATTCCCCGAATTCCACCTTAAGTGAACGGTATCAGTAAAGCTTGAACTAGAATTACGGAAGAATTGATTGACTGCAGTATTGAAGACAAGACGATAGTAGCCATCCATCTTAAAGATATGACCGATAGTAGTTCCCTGATATTTGACATCAAAACCATCACTTAATTGGCTATCATATGAGAGAACCTTTCCGTCTTGTAATGGGAGGCCAAGATGGAAATCTAAATAATCACCATCTTCAACATGATGAGTTAAGCTAATGGTTGCGTTTAGCTGTTCGTAACCACTATTTGTTGCATCGCCAGGATGGAGATCAACAGAAGAACTAGTTACATTGAAATTAGTTAGGTCAATGGCTTTTTTACCAGGTAAAACAGTATAGCTTTCAGATCCGCCTGCTTCAGACCATTGTTTTCCATTTAGAGTGTAAATACTTTTAGCAACGTGATAATCAGTGCCATTAGTAAGGTGGATAGTAGGGGAACCAGCGCCTGCTAAAGCTTCGCCACCTTCTTTAGCATCACCATATAATGCAGAAATTAGTGGCAAGTAACTCATATCAGCATAGCTATATGCTCCAGCGTATTTCTCATCGACAGTCATTGTTGCAGTAGCATATAATCCGGTCCAAGCAGGTGACGTTTTAGTAGTAACTAAAAATACTTGTTCACCGTTTGGTCCGACATTTCCTAAATCTTGAGTACTTTTAATAGCATTTGCATCACTCCAGGTGAATGTGTCTGTTTTAAATCCAGCTGGTAATAGCAATAAGTATTGTGGATCTTTGATTGTTGACTCGCCATAAGTACTGATACGGTATTTGATTTCTTGGGTATCTCCGGCTTTATATGGTGTGCGCTTATTAGCAGGATCTAATTTACCTTCTGGATCAAACCAGACAGTTCCGGAAAAAGTCGGAATTTTTTCTTCAGCCTTATTTTCAGCAAAAGCCTTATTTAAATCTTTAGTGTTAATTGCTGAGCTAGTATTAACTTTTAAGCTAGTAGACTCATTGGTAGCATTATCCTTCTTATTTGCAGCGTCAGAATTTTGTACTACTGCTTTATTACTTGTTTCTTCATTGTTAACACTTGATGCTACTTGCTCGGTTGCTTTTGAAGGAGTATCAGATGAAGAAGCGGGAGTCTTATCAGCCGATTTTTGAGGAGCAGATAAGGTTACTTCTTTTGCGCTTGCGGGACTGGAAGAATCTTTAGCAATACTACTTGTTTCTTCGTTATTATTTGTCGGCACATTATCCGCAGCTTGAGCAGTTGATGTACCCCCCCATATTAAGAAAGAGCCCAGCAAGACTGAGGTAACACCGGTCGTTAGCTTACGAATACCAAAGTGTTGTTGAACTTTACTTGTACTTTCAATTAACTTTTTTCTTCTTTTATCTATACCCTTACTCATAACCTATCACACTCCCAATTCATAATACCCTTTAATTATAGCATCGATAATAAAAAGTATCTTATAAAGATGGAAGAAATTAGTACATTATTATTCCTACAATTAATCACCTTTAAAATGACTTGTCTGTATTTAAACAAGAGAGGTACAATAAAACCGACTATGTCTAGAAATGACTATTTGGAGGGTTAACTAATGAAAGACGGTTTCAAAAATAAATTTTTAATTAGCACTGCTGTCTTAGCCGGAATCACGTTAGTTGGGGCAACGAATACTGCTCATGCGGCAGATAATGTACAAGAAATAAACGTCGCTGGTCAGTCAACCGCTAATCAATTGAAAGCTAAGTTAGCTAACGATCAACAATCTGTTAATAATTACCAACAAAAGGTTACTCAGGGTCAGCAGAATGTTGCTAGCGATGAAGCGGCATTACAAAATGCTCAAACTGCTCAAAAACAAGGTCAATCAACCTTGTCCGCTGCTCAACAACGCCAACAAGCTGCGCAAAGTGCGTACGATCAGCAAGCCGCTGATGTTCAAGCTAAACAAGCTGCAGTCGATCAAACTAAGCAGGATCTATCCGCTGCTCAGGACGAACTAAGTACTGCCCAATCTAGTGCTGGTTCAGCTTCTAGTTCTGCATCATCAAGCAGTTCAGCTGCTACTAGTTCTTCAGCAAGCACTAGTGAAACTACCAGTGGCTCATCAAGTACCAGTAGTAGTGCATCATCTAGTGCTAGTGGTAGTAGTGCCACTTCCGCTGGTTCTAGCGCTACGTCTAGTTCATCATCAGCTAGTTCTTCTGACTCAGCTGCCGCCCTTCAACATGCTCAGGCCGCTGTTCGGGATGCTCAATCAAAGCAAGATGCAGCACAAACCGCCTTTAACCAGGCAAGTGCTGATGTAGCCGACAAGAGTGCCGCCGCTGAAAGAGCTCAACAA
The DNA here is from genome assembly GCF_022651205.1 of Limosilactobacillus sp. Classification (GTDB taxonomy): domain Bacteria; phylum Bacillota; class Bacilli; order Lactobacillales; family Lactobacillaceae; genus Limosilactobacillus. Next base: position 11,433 of record NZ_JALCQI010000033.1, on the reverse strand, counting down.
GCTGCTAAACAGGCTAACCAAAAGGTAAGTGCAGATCAAAGTGCGGTTGACACTGCTCAACAAAAAGTAACCGACTTACAAAAGGTTGCGCATACAGATGTTGCTGCCCTTCAACAAGAGGTCAATCAGCTTGAAGAAAAACTCCGGAACGATCAACAAGCAGTTACAGATGCACAAACCGCATTAGCTCAAGCTAAGACTGATTTAGAAACGGCTAAGCAAGCGGTGAACAAAGCAAGCGATGACCTAACTAAGGCTCAACAAGATGCTAAGGCTGCTCAGGACAAACTCAATGCTGATCAACAGGCCGCCCAAGAAAAACAACAGGCTGCTCAAGATGCCAAGAAAGCAATGGACCAAGCTAAGGCCAAGTTAGATGCTCTAAAGAACGGCACTGCTAGTGAAAATGATCCAATTGCTCAACAAGCTCCGGCTAAGGTACCGGCAGGGTTTGCAGAAGGAATGGCTGGGTATGTTTTGGGTGGAACTAACACTCAAGGCAATATTGATTATGCTCGTAAAGCACTAACAGATAATGGCTTTGATCCGGATAATATAAATGGAGTTAGTTTTGTTGGATATTACGATAAAAATGGGAACCCTGTATACCAAGCAAAATACAAGGATAATTTTCAACATAATCAAGCTGATCAAGCAACCATCCTTAGTTATGATGGTAATAAATTAATGTTGACTAATTCTCAGAAGCAAGAGCTGACTTCATATGTGGCTAATATTGTTAACCGAATTCGACAAAATGTTCAATCTCAGCCTGATGGTCAAAATTATAGTCTTGGGTTCTTAAAGGTATCACCGTTTGCTACTCAGTTAGGAGAAAAATTAGTTGATTCAGCCTATAATCACGGCTGGGACAAAGCAACTGAGAAAGTTAAGACAGGATCACCACATAATCCGGATGGGCTGAAAGAAGTAGCTAATCAAGCAGGAATAAATACTGGCTTTGTTGGTGAAAATATGTCTAGTGGTAAGAATTATCAAGGTACAGCACTTTTGATGCATGTTTCAGGCCAAAATACCATTAGTATGGACGCAGTTAAAGAAAGCTTATATATCACCATTATGTCCATGATGTACAGCGATAATTATGGGAAGCCAGGATTTGGTGGCCACACAACTGCCTTCTTAAATGATCCACAAGAAGGAGAGAATCACACCTTTAATTACATAACCAAGGATCCAAAGGTTAATCAATATCTAGCTGTTTCCTTTAATGATAATGATGGCTCGGTTCACTTCAACTTCATCAGCGACGCCAATGCCACTCCTGAAGTTAAGAAGAATTTAGCTCAGGACGCTACAACACCGGGAATTGATCAACAATCAAGCGTTAGTCAAGATGACATTAATGCCGCCCAACAAGACTATGATCAAAAGAAGGCTGCTTCCGAAAAGGCTGATCAAGAAGCTAAGACCGCATTAGAAACTGTCAAGAATGATCAAACCGAAGTGAAGAAGGCTTCTGATGCTGTTTCAACTGCTCAACAAAAACTTGATTCCGCCAAGAAAGCAGCTCAAGAAGCTCAAACGACTGTAAACACTAAGCAACAAGCAGTTACAGATACACAAAATACAGTTAAAACAACTCAGGGCCAGATTAACGAGAAGAAGACTGCTTTAGACGCTGCGGGCAAGTCAAAAGATGACCAGGCAAAAGAATTGCAACAGGCTCAAAAAGACTTACAGACAGCTAAGGACACGTTAACTGCTGATCAAAAGCTTCGACAGACTAAGCAGCAAGCAGCCCAAGATGCTCAATCAGCTTTGAAGAAGGCACAAGATAATCTCGCTACAAAGAAGACTGCCTTGGATAATGCTAAGAAAGAATTGACAAGTGCCAAGGAGCAATTGAACCAGCTGGAAGAAAGTAACCTGAAGGGTAGTTTGGCAATGCGGCTTTTTGCCCAATCATATGCAAGATTGGCTGCAGCACTACCAAGTGAACAATCAAGTGACCTGTCCGCCCGTGTTAGTCAACTTCAACAAAAATTGAGCGCTGATCAAGCAGCACTCGAAAACAGTCAAAAGGCTTTAGCAACGAAGAAAGCCGAATTGGATGCCGCTAATGAAGCTCTTGCAAAGATTCAGGATGGTGCCACAATTGCTGACTTAGAGGCACAGCTTGAAAAGGATCGGCAGCAATTAACTCAGGACCAAGCAATCTTAGTTAAGCACCAACAGGCTGTTAAGGATGATTTGGCAGCTCTTGCTCGACTACAACAAGGAACTACTGGTTCACAAACCACTGATCAATCAACTGATGAAACTATTTCAAGCGGTTCTACCGGATTGTCAGGTCATCACCAAAATGGCAGCGTAGTTACTACTGGTTACCAACCGACTATCGGCGCAGCTTCAACCGCAACTGTAGCCTTCCCTGGAGAAAGTGTTAATGCTTCCACTATCCAGCACAAAACACCAAGTATTACCATTAGTCACAAGGCCCAATCACGGTTGCCACAAACTGGGAACGCAGATAATCAGACTGCTCTAGTCGGTCTTGTCCTAATTGAGATGATTTCATTGTTTGGCTGGGGTGCTTTGAAGAAGCAAAACTAGTCTCTTATCTTTACCTTACTTATATTTTGATAAATGAATTTTGACATTACCAAAATAAGGGATTACAATATCGTAGTAAGCAGTGTTTAGGAACACTGGCTTAACGATTAGTTAATACCCGATAAATTCAAAAAAGAGTAAAGTGAGGTTAGGTAGCAGATGGTGACTGAAGAAGAACAACAATTAACTAATGCTTTGACCGCTAAGTCAACGCGGACAATTATTTTGGTTAACGTTGACGGTACCCAGCAGGAGATTAAACAAACAGTTCGTTTTCAACGAAGCAAGGTACCGACAGCGAATGGTCAAGTAACGTATAGCCAGTGGGTTGTTCAACCTGACTCACCAAAAGCGTGGGCTGAGTTCGATGCGCCTGAGATTGCTGGCTGTGCACCTGATCGTGCAGTTTTGCCTAGTGAAGAGGTTAATGCTTGGACTCCAGATTCAAAGATCGTGATTGTTTACAATAAGTTTGACAATGAACGGTTGGACGATCGCTATACCAAGACGCAATCACGGGCACCACTAATCCATCGCCCTGCTGAGCCAAAGAAGACGAATGTTCTTCATGGCTTGGGACTTCGGGTTGCTGGCTTGACCTCACTGTTTGGTTTGCGGAAAGCAAATTAAATCAATAATTATTAAATTAGCGATTGCTAAATAACGCCAGATGTAATATGATAATGGCGAATATAAAACACAGATGCATTTCAAGTAGATCATGAAGAGAGGCAGCGGGTGGTGCAAGCTGTTGATCGAAACTCCGATGCAGAAATATGTGGGCGGGTAATGCCGCACGGTTGATGACCGTTATCCATCGCGAGGGTGACGTATTTAAACGTCAAACTTGGGTGGTACCGCGGAACTAAGAGCCATTTCGTCCCAAAATATTTTGAGGATGGAATGGCTCTTTTTGTTAGGAGGATACAATGTTAGATATTAAGAAGATTCGTAAAGATCCAGAATTCTTTAAGCAAAAGTTAGCTACCCGTGGCATTAAGGCTGAGGAAATTGACGAAGTGCTTGAACTTGACCAGAAGCGTCGTGATTTACTTCAAAAGACCGAAGCTTTGAAGGCTCAACGGAATGATGCATCAAAGAAGATTGGTGAAGCTAAGCGGAATGGTGAATCCGCTGACGATGCAATCAAGGAAACCCGTGAATTGGGTGACCAAATCAAGGAACTCGATGAAAAAGTTGAGGCGAATGATGAAGTCTTCCATGATAAGATGTCCCGCTTGCCAAACATTCCTCATGATGGGGTTCCGGTAAGCTTGACTGAAGAAGGTTCCGTTGAATTACGGAAGGTCGGCAAGATCCGTGACTTTGACTTTACTCCAAAGCACCACTGGGATGTTGGTGAAAACTTGGGGATTCTTGACTTTGATCGTGCGCGGAAAGTTTCTGGTGCTCGGTTCGTCTACTATCTTGGCTTAGGGGCACAGCTTGAACGGGCCGTCTACAACTTCATGCTTGATGAACACATGAAGGATGGTTACACAGAAGTATTGCCACCATACATCGTTAACGCTGCTTCAATGTACGGCACTGGTCAGTTCCCGAAGTTCAAGAAGGGTGTTTATCAAGTTAACGGTGAAGACATGACCTTGATTCCAACTGCCGAAGTTCCATTGACTAACTATTACCGTGGTGACGTTATTCCTGAATCTGAATTGCCAGTTTACGTTACGGCCTTAACTCCTTGCTTCCGTTCCGAAGCTGGGGCCGCTGGTCGTGATACCCGGGGATTGATTCGGATGCACCAGTTTAATAAAGTTGAAATGGTTAAGTACACGAAGCCAGAAGATTCATGGGATGAATTGGAGAAGATGACAGCTAATGCTGAAAACATCTTGAAGAAGATTGGCTTGCCATACCACGTCATCACATTAACTACTAGTGACATGAGTTTCACTGCTTCTGAAACCCATGACCTTGAACTGTGGATGCCTGCTCAAAACAAGTACCGTGAAGTTTCAAGTTGTTCTAACTGTTTGGACTTCCAAGCTCGTCGGATGCACACCCAATACCGTGACGAAAATGGTAAGCTTCAATACGTCCACACTCTAAATGGTTCAGGCCTTGCCGTTGGTCGGACCGTTGCCGCAATTTTGGAAAACTACCAAAACGAAGACGGCTCCGTAACCATTCCAGAAGTCTTAGTTCCATACATGCACGGTGTCACTAAGATCACCAAAGAAAACGCGGTACCGTTTAAAAAGTAGAGTGCGAACCGCGACGGACTAGCCACCGAGTACTAAAGAATCCCGGACGATGATTGTTTACAATCAAGTACGGGATAGTTAGACGGAGGTGGCGGTCACGGTGAGCAGATCTTGGCTATGTAAAAGTAGAATTGTTAGCTCGAGGAAGTTTGGGCTGAGCACGTTTTGGCTATGTCACAGTAGAACTGCTAGACGGAGGTGGCAGTCGCGGCAAGCAGATCTTAGCTGTGTTTCAGTAGAAACTAATCACACCTAAACATAATAACTAAACCAGAAGTAACTCTATCCAAAAGGCAGTGACTTCTGGTTTTCCTTTTAAAATTAGTTAAAAAACTCATTTTTTCCGTTCTTTATATATAAGGAGTCGAAAAGATGTAAGCCCGCGTTTGCAACAATTTTTAGACGTGATTGCTAATCGTAAAGTTGATGCTGATGATCATTTCATCGTACAATTAAAGAAAAGGATCGCATTTGTCAAGCATAATAAGAAGTGGAGGGCGGAATATATGCGTTTGTCGTTATATGAAATGGATCGTCGCCATGGGTTGAAAGTCGCACGGCAAGAAGGAAAAAAAGAGGCAATTCTACAAGTCACAAACTTATTCATCAATCAGCAATTGCCAGAAGAAAAGATCATTGCTAATTTAAAAGAAGCGTATGGCTTAACGGATGAGGAAGCTGAGCAATACTATAAACGGTGTTTGAAATAATAGGTAAAAAATTAGTAGTCTTAGTTGGTAGTAATGCCAATTAGGACTACTTTTTGAATTTAAAGTATAAAGAAGTATAAAAGTAGATTTAAAGTATAAAAGAGTATAAAATAAAATAAAAAGTATAAAGGAGTATAAAAATGGTGGAGAAGAATCCTTTTAATCCAAGCTTTGGGCGAGTCCCTCGATTGTTTCTGGATCGTAATAAGATTGTGAAACAGCTTGAAGAAGATATCCAAGATCCAGACAGTCCATTTTTAACTACTCTTATTTATGGAATGCGTGGATCAGGTAAGACAACACTTCTAACAGACATCAGTCATAGCATGATGAAGCACAATGATTGGTTGGTTGTTGATTTAACGATGGGAAAAAGATTCATTCCAACGTTGATTGAATCAGTTTATGCGCAAGCAGACAGTAGCCTAAGAAAGTTAATTACCGGGATCGATGGAATAAGACTGAGTACAAACGGACTAGAGATTGACTATAATCATCGAGATACGCTATCTGCTAATTTGCCATATCAAGTTTTGCTAGAAAAAATGGCGGAGATGTTAAAAAAGCGTAATCTATCGTTATTGATAACGATTGATGAAATTAGTTCGACACCTGAATTACGGGAGTTTACTGGGATTTATCAGTTATTACTTAGGAATGATTACCATATTGCTCTGCTAATGGCTGGGCTACCAAATAAAGTGTCTGAATTACAAAATGATGAGTTACTAACTTTCTTATTACGTAGTCAGAGAATCTATCTTGAACCACTAAGCTTACTAACTATTAAGCAGAGCTACCGTCGAGCATTTAATCGAAACGGACGAACGATTGATGATGATACCCTTAACCAAATTACAAAGATGACAAATGGTTATGCATATGCGTTTCAATTGCTAGGATTTCTATTATGGCGGACAAAAGAACCGAAGATTACAGAGGCAGTAATACAGAAAATTTTGCCAGACTATCAAGCTGACCTTTATCGAAATGTATATATAAAAATGTATCAAGAATTGTCAGACAAGGACCGGGAATTCGTTAATGCAATGACGGAGAGTAATGAGACTAGCGTTAAAATGGCTGAAATTGCGAAGAAAATGCAACGGGACAAAAATTATGTGTCAATTTATCGGCGTCGTTTATTAGATGATCAAATTATTACAGCAACCAAGTGGGGTGAGGTTGCGTTTACGCTGCCGTTCTTTGCTGATTTTGTTAAAGAATATCAAACACTATATTGAGAGAGAAACTTTGATGTTTAAGATGAATGTCAAAGCTTTTTTGATTAAAACACCAAAAATGAGAATGTTCTCATCAAAAAATAACCGTCCAAAATCACACTTAAGAAAATTAACCAAATTTGGGTACTCAGCCTTTAAAAAGTTTTGTTTAAATCGCTATCATCTTGGATAAACACACGGTTCACTTAAAACTATTCACTTCTTTTTGACTGAATGATATTGTATTACCAACGTTAAAATTTGATTAAAGAGGAGTCGGTATAGATGCAAAGCAATCATTGGAAAATATTTTTAGCTACCTTAACGGCAGTTCTAGGAATTGTCATTGGGTGGCAGGTAATTGAACCACAGACGGCATCTGCCGATGAACAAACGTATACTTTTGCGACGAACAACACCTTTGAACCATTCGAAATTCAGGATAGCAAGGGTGGCTATTCTGGGAAGAATCCTGGGATTGAAATTGAAATCTTAAAGAAGATCGCCAAGCATGAGCACTTTAAGTACCGTCTAAAGGCGATGAGTTTTAACGGTGACCTGCAAGCCTTGGAATCAGGCCAAGTTGATGCCGTGATTGCCGGGATGAGTGTTACTGACGAGCGGAAAGCCAAGTATGACTTCTCAACTCCTTACTACACTGACGGGGTTGTAATGGCAGTTGCCAAGGACAGTAACATTAAGTCAATGAAGCAGTTGAAAGGGAAGACCGTTTCAGCTAAGTCAGGAACTAGTGCGGCATTATACCTAAAAAAGAACCAAAAGAAGTATGGTTACAAGATCCGTTACTTCGATTCTTCTAACACTATGTGGAACGATGTGAAGACTGGGAACACTGCAGCAACCTTTGATGATGGTCCGGTTCTTCAATACGGAATTAAGACTGGGGTACCACTAAAGATTGTTACCAAGAAGCCAATTGATGCGCAACCAGTTGCCGTTGGTTACCAAAAGGGCAAGAACCTGGAACTCCAAAAGAAAGTTAACGATGGAATTAAATGGTTAAAGGATACTGGTCAATTAGATCAAATTATTAATAAATACACTAAAGGTAACGGGACAACCAAGACTACCGCTGCCGACCACACGATTTTAGGATTATTAAAGACTAACCGAGAAGCACTTCTTCGTGGTTTGTGGATGACGATTGAACTAACCGTTGTCGGAATTATCTTTGCGATGATTTTTGGTGTAATTCTTGGTGTCTTGGGTGTCGTTAATAATAAGTTTGCTAATGGCGTTTCAAGTACCTTAATCTACATCTTCCGGGGGATCCCAATGATTGTTTTGGCCTTCTTCATTTACATGGGGGTTCCAAACGTGATCGGTCATAAGGTGCCACTATTCCTTGCCGGAATCTTAACCTTGACGTTTGATGAAGGGGCCTACATTGGAGCCATTGTTAAAGGTGGCTTCGAGTCAGTTAGCCAAGGACAGTGGGAAGCAGCCCGAAGTCTAGGTCTACCTTACAGTAAGGCTTTAATCAAGGTTATTGCACCACAAGGATTCAAGTTAATGGTACCGTCATTGGTTAACCAATTCATCATTACCTTGAAGGATACTTCAATCCTGTCTGCAATTGGTGTGATGGAATTAACCCAAACCGGGACCGTCATTATTTCACAAAACATGGAAGGTTTCAGAATGTGGACAATCATCGCGGTAATCTACATTATCATCATCACCCTGTTGACATGGTTATCAAATTACGTACAAAAGAGGATGGCTTAATATGGATAAAAAGTACAAAGTACAAGTTAAAGACTTACACAAGAGCTACGGCAGTAACGAAGTGTTGAAGGGGATTAACCTGAATGTTAAGCCAAATGAGGTAGTTTGTATGATTGGTCCCTCTGGTTCTGGGAAGAGTACCTTCTTGCGGTGCATCAATAAGCTTGAAGAACCAAACAGTGGCCATGTTTATGTTGATGGTTATGACATTGCTGATCCAAAGGTTAATATTAATAAGGTTCGGCAAAAGATTGGGATGGTTTTTCAGCACTTTAACCTTTTTCCTAATATGAACGTTTTACAGAACGTCACGTTAGCACCAGTTGAATTAGGTAAGATGAGTAAGGATGAAGCAAAGAAGGCAGCCATGCATTACCTAGACATTGTTGGTTTAAGTGAAAAGGCCGATGCCAATCCTACCAAACTATCTGGTGGGCAACAACAGCGTGTCGCAATTGCCCGAGCACTAGCAATGAAGCCCGATGTAATGTTGTTCGATGAACCAACAAGTGCCCTTGATCCAGAAATGGTTGGGGACGTACTTGAGGTTATGAAGCGGTTGGCTAAAGAAGGGATGACGATGATTGTCGTTACCCACGAAATGGGCTTCGCTAAGCAAGTCGCCGATCGCGTTGTCTTCTTCCACGATGGCGACATTCGCGAACAAGGCACCCCCGACCAAATCTTCAACCACCCCCAACACCCCGACACCAGGAACTTCTTGGATAAGGTGTTAAATGTGTGAGTGCTCGCCAGCAGAGGACTTGCGGAAAGCTAGCAATTTCTCCTGACGAAGGCGACTTGCGCCTAGGAAGGAGGTTGCTAGCTCTAGCAAGTCCCTGGTTCACCCCAACGTTATGATCATGTATCATTAAAACTTTTCAAAAGTAAGTATGATTCTCATCATATTAGGGATGATTAGGCTTACAAAAGACGAAAATTTGAATAAAAATTCAAGTTATTGTTTGACATTAGCGTCAAAATCATTATAATTATGAGTAATCTTTAATGTTAGTGAACAGAGATTCCGATAATCGCTGAAATTCGGAACTAACAAAATGGCATGTACGTTTGAATGGGTGGTTCCTTTATCAACTAAGAGGTAGTTCATTAAATTGGACTATAAAGATGGGTGGAACCGCGTTAAAAGGACGTCCCTGGCATAATAAGCCAGGAACGCCCTTGTTTTTTTGAAAGCGATATATGCAAAAGATGAAAGTTTTATTTAAGGAGGCAGATTATGGACGAACAGCAACAACAAAAGCTAAAGCGCTCATTGAAGAGTCGACACGTAACAATGATTGCCATCGGGGGTGCAATTGGGACTGGACTATTTCTTGGTTCAGGGAAAGCAATTCAGCAAGCCGGACCAGCAATTATTCTTTCGTACTTAATTGTCGGGATCTTTTGCTTCTTTATGATGCGGGCGTTAGGGGAATTAATCCTCGCTGATACCTCTAAACACTCATTTATTGATTCAGTTAAGGAACACCTTGGTGACCGGATGGAATTTGTTGCCGGGTGGATGTACTGGGCTTGTTGGCTCACGTTAGCGATGGCTGACTTGACCGCTACCGGGATCTATTTGAGATACTGGTTCCCAAGCTTACCGCAATGGGTTGGACCGCTAGCAATCGTGGTCCTGCTGATGTTGGTTAATATGGTCAATGTTGGATTATTCGGTGAACTAGAAAGTTGGTTCTCAATGATCAAGGTGATTGCGATCCTGGTATTAATCGCAATCGGTGCAGTGATGCTATTGATGCACAGTCATATTGAAAATCGAACGGTTGAGTTAAGTAACTTAGTTAATCACGGTGGCTTCTTCCCAACCGGACCAATGGGCTTCTTAATGTCCTTCCAGATGGTTGTCTTTGCCTTCGTTGGAATTGAAATGGTCGGTTTGACTGCCGGTGAAACGAAGAACCCACAAAAGGATATCCCGAAGGCAATCAATACTTTGCCAGTCCGGATTGGTTTGTTTTACATCGGTTCAATGATTGCCATGATGGTAATTTACCCATGGACCCAAATTAAGACAACTTCCAGTCCATTTGTTCAGGTGTTTGCGGCAATTGGTATTCCGGGTGCTGCTGGAATCATTAACTTTGTAGTGTTAACCGCCGCAATGTCCGCCACAAACAGTGCGATCTTTAGTACTAGTCGGTCACTATATTCACTTGCTCGGAGTGGAAATGCGCCAAAACGATTCGGTGAATTAAGTGCAAAGGCAGTCCCTAACCACGCATTGACTTTTTCATCATTGATTCTCTTTATCACGGTAATTTTGAACTACATTATGCCAGCCGGAATCTTTGATGTAATCGCCGGAATCTCAACGATTACCTTTATCTTTACGTGGATTATCATCTTGGCAGCTCACATTAAGTATCGGCAAAAGAATCCAAAGGGTGTTAGTTACTTCAAGATGCCAGGTTTCCCAATTACTAGTTGGTTAACAATTATCTTCTTCCTGGCCGTCTTAGTAATCCTTCTCTTCATCGATTCCACCCGAATTCCACTAATCCTTTCTATCTTCATCTTCGCCGCCTTAGCATGGGGGTATGGGTTGAAAAAATAGAGTGCGAGCCAGCAGAGGACTTACGGTTGGCTAACGATTTCTTCTGGCGAGGGCGTGGCTTGTCACGTCTAGCCAGAAGGTCGTTAGCTCTAGCAAGTCCCTGGCGAGCAGTTCTTGACTATGTAGTAGTAGAAACTCGGGCGAAGCACGTTTTGACTATATAGCAGTAGAACCTCTAGCAAGTCCCTGGCAAACACGTTTCGGCAATGTTGCAGTAGAACCGCTCTAGAAAATCCAGCCAATTCAAAAGGCTCTACGTCAAGTAGTGTTGATCAGAAAATTTTCGCTTTACATTGTAAAATTGGTCTAAAGGAATCATCTATGAGGATGGTTCCTTTTAACTTACCTGAATTTGTTTTCCGATAATT
>NZ_JALCQI010000032.1 GCF_022651205.1 Limosilactobacillus sp. | reverse complement strand
CTATCCAATGGTTAGTTACAGGATATATGCTTGTAATTGGGATCATCCTTCCATTATCAAGCCTAATTTCAAAGTGGTTTACTAGTCGACAAATTATCGTCTTTGGCTTAGCTGCATTTATCATTGGATCAGTCATTTCAGCTTGTGCAAACGACTTCTTAGTAGTGCTTATCGGTCGAATGATTCAGGGGATCGGTACCGGATTAATCTTGCCATTAATGTTTGCTGTTGCAATGCAAATATTCCCGCCACAAAAATTAGGAGCCGTCCTAGGAATTTGTGCCTTAGTAATTATGTTTGCTCCGGCAATCGGACCAACACTTACTGGACTAATCCTTGCTAAGTTATCCTGGCGATGGATTTTCTGGCTATTTATCCCCTTCTTGGCATTAGCATTGATCTTTGCGATTACATCGTTAGATAACGTTAATAATATTACTAAGCCGCACGTTGACTGGCTTTCAATTATCGAATCCGCAGTCGGCTTCTCTGGACTGGTTATTGGTGCTAGTCTATCAAGTCGTGATGGTTGGCTTTCCGTATCGGTTCTCTCTGCATTAATAATCGGCGTTATTGTTTTGGTATTTTACGTTCACCGTCAACTACACCTGACAGAACCAATTCTAAACTTAAAACTATTTAAGACTACCGCTTTCACAACCGGAGCACTACTAGTAATGCTTGACTTTGGAATCATCCTATCTGCGATGTACTTATTACCAAACTACTTGCAAAACGGTTTGATGGTTCCCGTTGCATTAACCGGGATTATTATGCTCCCTGGGGGAATTATCAACGCAATTACTTCCGCCTTTGCTGGTCGGCTTTACGATAACATTGGGGCACGAAAGCCAGCGATCATTGGATTTATTATTGCATTGATTGGTGTAATTATGTTTGCCTGTGCATCAGACCATTCATCAATTGCATTTATCATTGCTGCTCATGTAATTTTAATGATTGGTTGTCCATTAGCAATGGCACCATCACAAACCAGCGCATTAAATTCATTAACTGGTCTCGAATCAGCTGATGGAAGTACCATTTTAAATACTCTTCAACAAATCGTTGGAGCTCTGGCAACCGCATTGGCTACTAGTTTCCTTGAACTCGGCCGTTCCAATATTTCAGGAAATGGTGCTGTTCGCTTTACTAATGGTTTCCACTACGGAATCTACTTTACAGTTATTCTAGTGGTAATTGCCTTGATCTTTTCCTTTAGGCTCCAAGACCGTGCTAAGGAGACAAAGGATATTAATTAGTTGTAATTTTTAGCTAAATCAATAATAATAAGACCAACCACTTATTAGTTATAAGGAGTTGGTCTTTTGTTTTCATTACCTGTTGGAATTGGCGAAGTTCATGCAATGCACGAATTATTTAAGCTAAACCCACGCTTGGCAATTATTGTTCTTTTACTTCTTATTTGCTTGGCGTTTTATTTAAAAAATAAGTAAGTAATAAAGCCCTCGATATTCGGATGAACCTGAATACCGAGGGCTTATGTTATAGTGAATGCCTATCAATTATGCTTGTTTGCTTCTGCGTGAATACCGATTTTTAATAACTCCTTTGCGGCTGCGGAAACGGTTAAAGAATTCTTCTGTGCATATTGTTTAACAAGCTGATAAGCTGCTAAATCTTCGGCACCACGCCAAATGATTCCCGTAACTTGACCATGTTCTTTTTGCATTAATTCTCCTCCTTTTATCACTTACCCCACAGTATCTGTGGGATCCGTTGTAGGATAATTTTCCGGTCATGAAGCTGGAAATGGTTTGTTTTGGGAACAATTACCTGCTTATAACGAATTTCTGGATGGATCCTGACAAGCGATTTCAGCATTTCAGATTGAATGTGCGGAACCTCATCATCATTTCCACCCATTACATTAAAGATCCTAACCGTTGACTTAGGATCCCACTCACCCATTTCACGTTCTAGTTGGTGAAAGTTCTTGTCTTTAGACTTCCGGTTTAAATTGGGCACAAACTTTACCTTGATCCCAAAACTCTCTTCAACTGGAACACCAAGGAAAATAACATTACGTAATTGAATCTCTTTTCGAAGCTTCTTTGAGCTCATATAAGCATGAATAAATTCAGTCCCACCGTATGAGTGAGCAATGACGTTCATTTTGTTAATATGGTAGCGATCATGCAAAACTTGAAGGACGTTTGTTAATTGGCGAACCTGGGGATGGTACGTCGCATTATAGTTCCAATTATATAGCACTTGAATAAGAGCATTCTTTTGCCCGTGATAACTACCACTGTTTTTCACATTCCCTGTTGGTGATACCCAAATTGTCATCACTTTTTGTGCATAATTGTTTTGTTGTAAATAGCAAACCATCCGACGATAAGTCGTTGTATTACCACCCCATCCAGGGATCATTACGGTTGGAGTTTGCTGGTAACTAATCGTTGAGTGGTAACGATTAGTTCTTAACCGATGATTTGGCAAGGGCAGTAAAACCGCAAATTGGACAATTAGTCCCAATATGAGAATACAGCCAAGTGTTGCTGCAATTTCTTTAAATAGTTTTCGCATCTACTGTCATCTCGGTCCTGTATCAGCCAAACAACCGTGCCCAGAATCCCTTCTTCTTCGGCTTTTCTGTTGAGACTTCATTAGTCTGTTCACCATGATCAGCCACTGGTTCAGCTTTAGCATATGGATTTCGTTCACCGATCCACCGGAAAAATTCTGGGGCTTTAATTTCTACAAACTTTCCTCGCTTACCGTTAATCCCGTCAACGCAAAGCTCAATCGGTAAAGCATTACGGTATTTCTCGATGCTATCAGCGGTAAATCCATTAAAGGTGTTCAACTTAGAAATATCGAAAAGCAAGCTATCATCACCTTCACGATATTGGAAGTCATCTTGCTGCGTTAGGTAAAGTTTAGCCCACCGGTTTCGTGAACTTTCCTTAAAGTCATCACAAATAGTATGGGAGAAATAATCAGGTAGAGGCATGTTGGCCATCTCATAGTAATTTTTGAATAATTGCCGTGTCATGGCAAGAAAGTCAAGACGCCCAGTCGTTGAATTAAAGTCTCGCCATGGAGTCTCATCATCTTCGAGAAGGTTCGCCATCCGCATGACAAAGTCCTTAAAGAGGGTGTTGTTAAGCGTCTTCCGGACATTGAAGATGTACTGGTTGGCGGCGCCTTTCTGCGATTCGTCAATTACCTTATCAATTTGAAGGTAGTATGTTCGCCGAGCAGTCTCACGAAGCATCGTAAAACCTGAATCGTAGTTTGTTGTTCCGATTAATGGTGCGATTGGTTGGGGATGGTTAACTAGCTCATTCATAATATCGACAACCAAGTGACGACTATATTGATCCTGTTGGAAAAAGTAAGGTTCAATTTCATCCATTAAAACTGGATATGAGCTTCCAAGTTTCATGTAATGTTCCATTGCTTCAACCGTCTTCGCCTTCTTTTGAGGCGTTTGCGAGGGATAAATCGTACCAAAGTCAATCAATGAACGATCCGTATTCCATGTAAGTTGGTTGATAATTCGCAAAAGGGTCGACTTTCCTGAACCAGCCGTAGCCCCTAGCACTAAGAAGTTTGGGACATCATTCCCATCCTCAGGATTAAGACTAGCTTTAGAACGAATTTCCCATAAAAACGGTGCGGTAAAACTATAAAGAATCGCCTCAAAGAATCGTTTCCCATAATCAGCGTCATAGTCCACAACAAATCTTTGGTAACCCTTCATCACCGCATCAATACTCTTTAAGCCATCACGAATTTCTGAGATAGTAGCAATCTTCCCAAATGGGATCGGATGAGTTCCGGTGTCATTAGGAACGTATAATCCACTATTATTATTAGCGATATTTCTTTCCATTGGTCGATCATAAAGAAAGGTCGTGTACTTTTTCTCAGCATCACGTTGTTGGGGTGACATTCCACTAATTAAGGCTTCTTGAACCTGCTTAGTGATCTTCTCCCGCGTTTTCAGTTTTGGCTTAGCAGCTCGTGGTGATACTGATTCTTTTTGCAACGTGTAAATTGTGTCATGTTGCTTTACTTGTTTAGCAATTTTTTCCTTTGTTTGGGACCGATCCATGGTAACATCACGCATTGACTTAGTAATCATCTCTGGAATCAAGTCGTGGTCAATATCATGTTGAACATCATGTTTTAATAAATCAACCATATCAGTCTCAGCGATCTTGTCGGTAGTCTCATTATCAAGGATTACCGGACCTGTGACATCATTCTTACCAGCTTTCTGATCCTTTTTTCCCTCTTCAATCTGCTTTTGGGCAGCCTTGATCAGGTTAGTGGTAAAGAAAGGGCGTAACGCAGGCTTAAGATCATGTTTAAAGTGGTTAGCTAGGTTTTGATATAGCCGAATATTATTATCGAAGACTAAAATTTCTTCATATTGATTCCGCTTAGCATCGAAGGATTCTTCGGTAAGGTTAACACTCCCAAGAATTACCCGGGTATCATGAGTAGTAGAATTGCTTAATAGGTAGAACTTAGAGTGGATTACTTGAGTTGGTGCAATCTCAATCTGGAACAGGTTATTTAAAACATTCGTCTGATTATCACTAGTCAAGGCCGAGAAGATTTTAGCAGCTTCCTTATTTGCAGAACTAAGAAGTGCGTCCGTTAACGCAACCTTAGTTACCATCTCATCAGCATTCATGTCAGTAGTCGACTTTTCGGAACTCAATGCCACTTTAATACTAATAAAACGACTGAGATATTTATTAATAAAGTCAGCTGTGATCTTCCCCGTAACCGCAGTTAGTTGGTTATATTTTTGAGGATCAAACAATTGATGAATCTTTAACGGTGGTGTCTCTTGCCCATCAAACGCAATATGAATTTTTCTTATATCGGAAGTTTCTGTCATGACTATATAATCCTTTTCTATCGATAAACATATTAATTTTATTTTCGACTATTTACTAGCTTTTTGCAAGTGGTTATCAGTGAAGGGATTAAATAAAAAGAGAATGGGACAGAACTAGCTTGCCTAGTTCGTTGTCCCATCTCCGCAAGGATGGCTACGACGCGAAGCTAGCCTACTAGGGGTTGGTCAAATGCTGATTTATCAGCGTTTGAACTGCCAGCCAGCTACTGCGCTGTTGCGTTTTAATCTTTAAAATAATTAAGAGGCTAGGTTAATTCCCAGCCTCTTCCACTATTCAATTAAAGTAAATGCTGCTGCTTCATTATTTCACCAATCCAATTTCCCTTAAGTTTCTTTAGAAGAGGCTTTTCAATGATCTTTGGAATTGGCAAATCCATTTCTTCAATTGGCTTTTTATCATTCATGTAGTACATGGCCCGCATTAATTCACGAATATCGTAAATTGAATTGAAGACTTCTGGAACACCCCGATCAACATCAAGTAGCGTATAAACGGCCTCCATTGCAGTCCGAACGGAATATTCAGTTGTAAAGACGGTGTCACGGCTTGGTGATTCAGCAAAGTTGCCGATAAAGGCAAGGTTAGCCGAACCATCAGGAACAACAGCTGGCCGGTCGCCCTTAACCCGTGGCATAAAGTAACTGGTAATAAATGGCATGTAGACAGGAACCGTATTAATAGAACTTTCCTTTGCTAAGTCATCAATTAAGGCTTCTGGAACACCAAGGTGGTATAACCATTCCTTAGTGATCTCTTCACCAGTACAATCAACGATCCGTTTCTTAATATAATTCCCCTTTGTGTTGGAATATAGGCCATAAATCCAAACGATCGTTTCGTTCTTCTTTTGCTTCTTAAAGTGTGGTTGACGGTGAATCGTCCAGGAAAGCATCCAGTTAGAATCAGTAACCGTAATGATCCCACCGGTATTAACTTTACCGTCATGAAGATCCCGCTTAGTTAAACGCTCAATATATGGTTCAACTTGTGGATTCTCAATGGTTGCAGTAGCAGAAACAAACCAGCTTCTCCCGGGAAGATTCTTGCAAAAGACATCTGGATGACCGAAGTCAGGTGATTGCTTAGCCAGGTTCTCCCATAACTTC
Source organism: Limosilactobacillus sp. (assembly GCF_022651205.1). Lineage (GTDB taxonomy): Bacteria > Bacillota > Bacilli > Lactobacillales > Lactobacillaceae > Limosilactobacillus. The sequence goes on along the minus strand of NZ_JALCQI010000032.1, from coordinate 10,577 downwards.
CAGCTACCACCAAGTGCCTGTGTTGGCCGTGCTGCTTGATGATGGCTACCATAAGTAGAACTCTCTGTAATTGACCCATTAGTTACGAAGACAAGATCATCGTCAGTTAATTCGATCTCTTTTTCCTTACCTGCTTGGGTTAGCAAGATCTTCTTGGCATGCTTTTGTTGATTTTGTGTGCCAACAATTACATTCTTAACCTGAGAATCGTATTCAATCTTAACTTTGTGATCCTTCAAGTAGGCCAATAATGGCTTAGTCATTGATTCATACTGATTATATTTATTAAACTTTAATGCTGTAAAATCAGGCAAACCGTCAATGTGATGAATAAACCGCATCATGTAACGCCGCATTTCGGCTAATGAGTGCCAGCGTTCAAACGCAAACATCGTTGACCAATAAATCCAGAAGTTGCTGTCGAAGAAATCTTCAGAAAAGTATTCACCAATTGTCTTTCTTCCCAGCTGGTCCTCCGGTGTCATGATTAGCTTAGTTAGCTCTTTAATTGATTTCTTGCTTAGACCATATTTCCCATCTGAAGGGACTTCATTCCCCCGTTTATAAGTTAAGCGACAATTAGAACTGTTTGGATCTTCCTTATCTAACCAGTAATATTCATCGAGGTAAGAAGCACCAGGAATTTCTAGAGAAGGGATTGAACGGTACATATCCCACATACATTCGAAGTGGTTTTCCATTTCACGACCACCACGGGTTACAAAACCAACTCCAGGTCGATCTGCACCATCAAGCGAACCACCAGCAACTGGCAATTCTTCAAGAATATGAATATTTTCTCCAGGCATCTGTGCATCACGAATCAGGAAAACAGCAGCTGATAATCCTGCTAATCCTCCCCCAACAATGTACGCATGCTTTTTTTCTACACCTGCGGGCTTCTTTGGTCGAGCAAAGGCTTCATAATTACCATTTGAATAGTACATTTTAATAACTCCCTTCAAAATCAGGCCATTAGCATTACGTTATCTTAATTTTAGTGAAAGCGGTTGAAAGTGTCAATTTTATTAAACAATGAATCCCAAAATGATCAAAATTGGATAGTTAAATTAGTTAAAAATAAGAACCACAAAAGAAAAGTCCCTTGTAGTTCTAAAGCTAATTATTCAATTGTGTTACCGCTCCAGTAGCATAATTAATGGATATGTTCCTTTGCACATTCGGAATAAATGAATTAATCCGCAAAGAGCCGTCCCTACTCTTTGCTTCAATATGCGCCCCGGCGGGAACTAAATCATTGCCATTGTAGATATCGGTGACCCGATAACGAACCTGCTTATTTTGGTCAAGCGCCTTCCTAACAAGTCCTTCGTAATAGTTTTGACCAGTGGAGGTCTTACTACGGGCTTCGTTTGCCCAAGCAGTCTGGGTTGCAATGTTACTTGGGTTAGCTTCGGAGGCATCAAAGCCACGAATTCCACCTACTAGAGCATAACCAAGTAGGTGACCACGATCATACGCATGAGAATAGCCCCCTGAAAGGTTATGGGCTTGTAAGAAACCCACTGGCCGCCAATTAGTAGCACCGTTACCAGTTTTTTCCCGGTTTTGATACTGTCTAGTAGTTCGGTTTAACCAGGCGTCACCTTGCCAAGCACGTCCTTGAGCATCAACGTGATTAACCGCATACGGTGCGCTGGCAATGTTGGCATTCAAATTTGTTCGATTATCGTTAACAATGAAGGCTCCATAACCGTTCCAGGTAAGTGTTCCTTTTAACTGTCGACGAACATCCGGTGTTAAAACGGATTCAGCTTGTTGTTTAGTAGGTGGCAACAAGGAATGGTGACTGGAATTGTGACCTCTCCAATGGATCAGCATTGACACTTGATTACCAATAGCTGCCCTAATCTGTTCTGGCTTCTGTGTTGCTCCACCAATAACAAGGATTGCCAATAGTGCCAAAATACTATTGATCAGTTTCTTCTTAAAACGCATCTTGTTGACTCCCTTAACTCGAATAATTCTTAACTTATTTTACACAACAGAACATCAGTTTGAAAGTAGGATCGGTTAAATTTAACAATAATAATGAATAAAGACGATCGTCGTAGCCTAAAATTAGAACTACGAAGGTCGTCTTTATTAGGAACATTTACTTTTCTTTACCTTCGTGAACACGAACACGATAAATAATACTCATGATGATCAAGAAGATCACACCGACTGATACTGAAACTCGAGTATCTGGATTAAAGAACATGAAGAGGAGGATGACCGTCAAGGCAATCAAACTAAAGTAATTGTATGCCGGGTAAAGTGGCATCTTGAATGGGTGATCCTTCAGTTGTTCGGGATGTTCTTTCCGGAAGTGTAGTTCAGATAAAAGAATGATAAACCATGGCACCATTCCGGGAAGGACACTTGAACTATAAACGATTACGAAGATGTTTTGAGCAGCGGAACTAAAGATTGACATTAACTCGTTAACCGCAAAGCCAAGGAAAATCCAGAAAGAAATCGTTAAAATAGCAACGTTTGGAACAACTCGTTTAGAAAGTTTACTGAAGAACTTTGGTACTTCACCATCAACTGAAAGCTTAAAGAGCATCCGACTAGCACTATAGATTCCAGAATTAGCCCCTGAAAGTGCGGCAGTTAAAACAACAAAGTTAATGATTCCGGCCGCTCCAGTAATCCCGACCTTAGTGAAGGTTTCAACGAATGGTGAACCAACAGCCTTCAATTCATTCCATGGGTAAATCGAAACAATTACGAAGATTGCACCGATATAGAAGATTAAGATCCGCCAGATAACTGACTTAACTGACTTAACAATTGCGTGACGTGGTGATTCCGCTTCACCAGCAGTAATTCCCAACAACTCAATTCCCTGGTATGAACCTGCAATTACGGATAGTGAGAACATAAAGCCCATAAAGCCACCGGTGAAGAAACCACCGTGAGACCAGAGGTTCGAAATACCAACTGGGTGCCAATTGTTACCAAGACCTAAAACAATAACTAATAGCCCAAGAATGATCATTGCAATAATCGTAACCACTTTAATCATCGCAAACCAGAATTCGAGTCGACCATAAGCTTTGGCTGAGGCAAGATTTGCTAGCGTCAAAATGATAATCATGATCAGTCCAGAAATCCAATCGGGCAGGTTCGGCCACCAATAATTTAGGTATTGGCTCATTGCGATAATGTCTGAAATTCCAACGATGATAAATTGGAAAACATTACTCCATTTTGTTAAATACCCAGCAACTGGATGGATATATTTAGAACCGTAATCAGCAAAGGAACCTGTCCCTGGACTGATATAAATTAATTCTCCAAGTGCTCGCATAACACCGTATAGCACAAGCCCGACAAAGGCATAGGCTAATAGGACAGATGGACCAGTCCACTTAATCGTTGAAGTTGCCCCCATGAAAAGACCACTACCAATTGTTCCACCAATGGCAATCATTTCCATTTGACCAGGCGTCATCGTCCGATTTAATTTTACTTTATTTTCACTCATGTCTAACTCCCCGTTTCCCTTAATTAAAAAAGCTACCCAAAAAGTCCCCCTCAACCATTTTTATTTAATCTTGGTTGAGTAACTTCTGGATAGCTGTTAACTTACAGAATTTATAGATTATTAAAGGTACTCAACCACTGTAGTTGTTGTTGTGGTTGAGGTGGAGGTTAGACGTTGAATAATTACTTTTTGACTTAACATAGTTAATTCCTCCAATACATTTCTTTCAATGACATTAGAATACTATTAGAAAATTAAAAATGCAAGCCTTTTTTGCTATTTTTGTCGTTTTTGCCAAAAAAGTGTTGTTACCGCCGTAACGATTCCGGTAATTAGAACACCCATTAACGTAGTCCTATTATCAGTCTGGTTCCCCGTTTGTGGCAGTTTATCGGTAATTTTCCCGTTTTTATTCCTATGGGACTTCTCATCACTACTTAACTTCTTTAATTCTGCTGAATCTTGATCCAAGATTTTCTGAAGTTCGGTACTATCTACTGGAGAGTTATTTTCGTCAACGGCACTGTCCGATTTGATCAAGGATGGTTCTCTAGAATAGTTAGGACTTGAGGTTGACGTTATCTGATTATTGAGGATAGCAACTTGCTCTTCTGGGCTTTGAGATCCCTTTTCAGGGTAAATTTGAGGTTGCTCATTCTCTTCTACTTGGGTTGATTCATCAATAACGGAAATCCCTTCGGTTTGAGTGCTTTGTTCTTCATTTGTACTTTCAGTCTGGGTATTATTGTTGACAACTGTTGATGCCTCTGTTTGACTGCTGGCATCTCTTTCAGCTTTCTCTGTTTGGGTTACCTGATCTTTACTATTCGATTCAGTTTGCGTTGAATGACTATTCTGTGAAACTACTGGCTGGGTATCGGTTTGAGTACTGTTATCTTTTTGCGATTGTTCGGTCTGCGATTCTTGATCCTTAGCATCTAGTCCAGTTTGGTTACCATTTTCAGTTACTGATGTCGCATCCGTCTGGGTTGATTGATTATTCTGAGAAACTATTTCAGGTTGAATGGTTTGGGTGCTACCATCTTTATTATTTTGGTCACTCTGAACTCCTTGCTCTTTACTATCTGGTCGCTCGGTCTGCTGTCCTTCATTTTTTGCTAATTCAGTTTGAGTTCCGTCATCACTAGTTGGTTCTTGCTCAGTCTGACTTTCACTACTAGTAGCTTCACCATTCGTCTGAACTTGCTCTTCTTTAACTTCTGGTTGCTGCTGATTATTATCAGGCCCCTCTTTTTCTAATTCATTATCATGATTTACCACTTGCCCGTCAATTTTCTGAACGGGCTGAATTAACAACTTATATGGACCCAGGGTGGTTTGATATAGCTTAAGTCGCTTTGGTAATCCTTCTGGATGAAGATATTCAAAACCATTTGGTGCTGGTGGCAGATCGTACCATTGGCCAACGATGGTCGACTTAGCATTCCACGTTCGACCATTAAACTTAAAATTCTGGTCATAGCCATAGAAAGATTGTCGATAGTCAACCAATTCTTGACGTTCGGGAACATGATATTGATGGTACTTGATATTCACCGTTTGGTTCTGATCATTAATTGTTACTGGTTGGAATTGAACTTGATAAACGTTAGGCTCAAATTCATCATAGTTTGGTACGAAGAAGGATAACCAATAGCTTGGTGTTACTGCTTGCCACTTATTAGCGACTTTCTTAAAAGTCACCGTTTGCTGGATTGTCTGCATCCCCTTATACGGATCATCAATCTGAATTGTCCTCGTAATTTGACGAACTTTATCTTGATTTCCCAGTTGTTGACCACTCGCAACCTGATCAGTATTTTGTACTGCGGCATGACTAATACTTGGCGTCACTGCCATTGTCATTAAAACGGTTGCGGAAGTGATGCCGACACATTGCTTAATAATTGATTTCTTGTTATACATAAAAATTCCTCCCAAATTGGCTTACATAATACCAATACGGAAGAAATTCGTTTTTTCACGAAAAAAGTTTCAATTATTTGTTAAAGAGCATGAATGACCTTTTCAATATCATCAACAATTTGTTCTGGTGTTAAGTGATACCACTCATAAAGGACATCAAGCGGAACATTATCAGCAAATTCACGTGGTGCCCCAAAGTTTAATACTTTCATTGCCTTTGGGCCATAGTAACGAGCAATCGTTTCACCAAAGCCACCACTAACATTGCCGTCTTCTAGCGTGACAACAACGTCATGATTTTCTGAAAGGTGGTGCAAGTAATTCTGATCGATTCCAGTAACTGACTTTGGATTAACTAAGGTTGCGTTGATATTTAGCTTCTTTTGTAGCTGATCACAAACATCAAGTCCTAATTGCCAGGAATCACCGACAGCCATAATAGCTACTTCACTACCTTGACAGGCAACGTCATAGTGAATCAAACTGTAATCATCTTGACTAACCTTACCGTGAAGAAGCTTCTTTTCTGGCTCCCGAATTACAACAGGTTGTTCAGTTTGCTTTAGTGCCCACTTTAACATTGAAATCATTTCTTCAACGTTTGTTGGCGCCAGGTATTCAATATTTGGCAAGTCAGAAATCATGGAAATATCAAAAGTTCCCTGGTGAGTAGCCGAACCAGAAGCAATCGTTCCACCACGGACAATCATTACAACTGGTGCATCATTCAATGCCATATCATGAATAAGCTGATCATAGGCCCGCTGAAGGAATGTACTATTTTGGAAAACCACTGGCCGAGCTCCAGCCGTTGCCATTGCGACAGCCGTTGTAATAGAATCTTGCTCAGCAATCCCTACGTCATAATAATGATCCGGGTATTTAGCTTGGAACTGTTTAAGGTTAAATACTCCTGGAATAGCTGCGTTAAATGCCACTACAGGCACACCAGCATCAATTTGCTTTCCTAACTCGGTCAAAACTGCATCGCTGTATGTTTCAGTGCTTTCCTGATCTTTTACTTTACCGGTCTTAATATCAAATGGCGGTTGCCAATGCCATGTCATTTTATCCTCAACGGCTGGTTTGTATCCCTTACCTTTCAAGGTATTAACATGGAGAACGATTGGGTGGTCAATATCCTTAACATCCTTAAAGGCGTCAATCATTGTTTGAAGATCATTACCATCAGCAACGTAACGGTAATCTAAGCCCATGAATTTAAAGATATTGTTCGCTGCTTTACCGTCTGTATCACGTAATTCCTTTAGTCCTTGATACAAACCACCCTGATCCTTATCAATTGCCATTTGATTATCATTAACAACGATAATCAAATTAGAATGAAGTTTGGCCGCATTGTTTAAACCCTCAAATGCTAAACCACCACTTAAGGAACCATCACCGATTACAGCAACAACATTATCTGTTGAATCAGGATGCATTAAATCCCGTGCCTGCGCTAGCCCAACGGCAAGTGAAACGGATGTCGAGGTATGCCCAATTTCAAAGAAGTCGTGGACACTCTCTTCGGGTGATGTATAACCAGAGATGTCTTCGTAGTGGTCAGGGTCAAGGAAACCTAATTTACGTCCAGTCAGCATCTTGTGAGGGTAACATTGATGTGAAACATCCCAAACTACCTTATCATGTGGAGAGTCAAAAACGTAATGGTAGGCAATCGTTGTTTCCATAATTCCTAAATTAGGCCCAACGTGACCGCCAATTGCTGCGTCTCGCTCAAGCACTAATTGACGCATTTCTGTAGCCAGTTGTTTTAATTCGTCAAGAGACATTGACTTAATATCTGCCGGTTCATTCACCCGGTTAAGAAGGTAATCTGGATGTCGATTCATCTGTGCCACCCTTTCTAATTGATGATCTAATTATTATATTTCGTTTTGTAAAGATAATTTAAAACATTTATTTTTATTTTAACACGTTTTTCATTCCTTGCAGAAATTCACCCCAACTTAAATTGACGAATGATAGTTCCTCATTTAAGATTAAATGTGACTATACTAAAAGGGATGAAATCGTTGAATCAGTTAACAAACGCGGCTACAGAAAAGCTGTCGCCGTTTAAAGAACTAACACCAGAACAAGAAAAACTGGTCAGTTCTATTATCAAGTTTACCCAGAGCCATCTAAAAGAGAACTTTCCAGCTATTTACACAATTTATGGGGATGCTGGAACGGGAAAAAGCGTTGTCTTGTCAAACCTCTTTGAACGAATTCAACGGGCAGCTCGTCAAGATCAAGAATCTCCCTTTTTTAAGACCCAGAATTATTTTTTAGTTAACCATCCTGAAATTCTAAAGGTCTATCGTGAAATTGCCGGTCCAATTAAGGAGCTTTACAAGAAGGACTTTACCCGTCCCACTTCATTGATTAATCAATTAGACAAGAAGCACCAGACGATTGATGTAGCAGTGATTGACGAAGCTCACTTATTGCTATCAAAAGCTGATCACTATAATAATTTTTACCACGATAACCAGCTAGTTGAAATTATTAAGCATGCTAAAGTAGTTATTCTAGTTTTCGATCAATACCAAGTACTTCGGATGAAGAGTCTTTGGACCCCTGAACGCTTGGAAAAGATTACCCACCAGTATCCTCACCAAGAATATCATCTCCACCATCAGTTCAGGATGACTGCTAGTGATAGTCTGATCAGTTGGTTTAACCATTTTACCGATGATTATGAGCTGACTCCCCTACCTCAAGATAGCCGTAAAAATTATGATTTTCGTATCTATGATGATGCTGAAGAAATGCGTCAAGCGATTGTTCAGCGAAATAAAGAGGTCGGCTTATCACGGATCTTATCTACATCCGGTTATCCTTCAACTCTTGATGGTGGAAAGCATTATATTAATGAAGGACGATTTAAGCTTCCATGGGATCAGTATAACTACACTGTTACCCCTTGGGCCGAATTGCCCCAAACGATTAATGAAGTCGGCTCAATTTATACATGTCAAGGCTTTGACCTGAACTACACCGGAATTATTATTGGTCCACCAATTAGTCAAATTTCAGGAACGTCAAAGTTACAGATTAATCTTGATAAATATACTGATTCTGAAGCATTTAAAAAGCGAGACGATTTAACTGATCCAAAGGAAATTAAAGCTCTTGAGGAACGAATGATCATGAATTCATTAAACGTCCTTTTTAAGCGGGGCGTCTATGGAACCTACATCTATGCTCACGATCCCCTCTTGCGATCTTCACTTGTCCAATTATTTAAAAACGCTGGTCTCAATTATTAGGAAAGTAGAGTATGCTATGAAAAAGAAGCCTCTCAATAAAAAACTATTGATCACTGTAGGAGTGATCTTAGCCATTATTATCGTTATTTTTATTTACCAAAACTATAAACCAGAAATCGATTTGCTGATTCATCCTGTTCCCAATGAAAAAGAACAACTTCTACATATGATTCGGGCCCATGGAATTGCCAATTCACTCCTGCTCCTCGTTCTTATTGCAGTTCTTAACTCAATTCCCGGCCTATCCAACTCGGTTATCTGTATTCTATCCGGTCTTTGTTATGGGCCTCTCTTTGGTTTCATCATTAATTGGATGGGAAACGTTCTTGGTAACTGTGTTGTCATGAGTCTTATTCGTCAAATTAACTTCTCTAAGAAGATGAAACATCACAAGTTAATCAAGTCCCTGATGCAGCAAAAACATCCATTAATCGGTTTAACAATTGGCTTTATGATTCCAGTTGTTCCAAGTATTCTCGTAAATTATGCTGGAGCACAATTAAACGTTAACCGAAAGCAATATATGGCAATGGTTCTGGTTGGAATGGCACCAACCTCATTCCTTTATGCCTTCGGTGGTGATGCCATCTTCAGAGGAAGTCTCAAACGGATTATTAGTGCGGCAATTTGTATCGTAATTCTAATTGGGATCTACCTGATCGTTAAGAAAATTGACAGTATGCGGAAGCAACGTCTAGATACAGAAGCCTAATTCTTATCCTAATAAAGAGGTTATCAAAGTTCACTTCATGGACTCTGGTAACCTCTTTTATTGATCGGATATTTATTTAATTACTGCTGAAGCGGTTAACAAATTCAGCAAGATATTGTGTAGTGAGACTTTGTGGATTTTTAACCAGCTCATCAGGTCGCCCCTGGGCTACAATCTTCCCACCATTTTGGCCTCCACGTGGTCCGAGGTCAATTAGATAATCAGCATTTACCATTAGGTTGACATCGTGAGTGATAATAATAATCGTTGCTCCACGGTCAATTAGTCGCTGCATCACTTGGAGAAGAACCTGGACATCTAACGGGTGAAGTCCAACAGATGGTTCATCAAAAACAAATAGAGTTGTCTTTTGCTGTCTGTTAAGATGTTTGACAAGCTTTAAGCGTTGCGCTTCACCACCCGAAAGTGTTGGGGTACTTTCACCAAGGTGGAGGTAACCCAGGCCAACCTCATCAAGAAGTTTTAATTCTCGTTGAATTTTGGGAACTTCTTGAAAAACAGGAATAGCGTGGCGGACGTCCAGATTCAAAATGTCAACGATCGAGTAATGATGCCACTTAACCTGCTGAATTTCCTGATTATAGCGATCGCCATTGCAAACAGGACATACCTGTTGCATATCAGGTAAATACTGAATATCTAAAGTGACAATTCCGGTTCCGCCACAATTTGGGCAAGCACCCTGCTTATTATTATACGAGAAATAGCTGGCTGTCCATCCCTTATCCTTAGCCATCGATTGAGCAGCAAATAGCCGTCGAAGGTTGTCCATAATATTAGTATATGTAGCAACTGTTGAACGGGTGCTCTTCCCCACTGGAACTGCATCCACACTCACAACGTTCTTAATTGGCGTTGTCAGGTTAGTAACTTGCTTCGGGAGCGGTTCTTTATTCTCTTGAGCCTTCAGTGCTGGAACAAGGCTGTCCAAGATCAAGCTTGTCTTTCCGGCACCGGAAAAACCAGTAATAGCGGTAATTTGGTTAGTCGGGATCTTAGCATTAACATGGTTCAGGTTAAAGTAATTCTCTACCGTAAAATCAGTTGATGACGCTGCCTTTTCAGTCGCTATCCGGCGAACTTTAATCTTAGCTTGACCATTTAAGAACGGCCCGATTAGTGAGTCCTTCTTTTCGGCCAGTTC
>NZ_JALCQI010000031.1 GCF_022651205.1 Limosilactobacillus sp. | reverse complement strand
GGAGGGTAAGTGTGGTGATGATGGCTTGAAGGATACACCTGTTCCCATGCCGAACACAGAAGTTAAGCTTCAACACGCCAAAAGTAGTTGGGGGATCGCTCCCTGCGAGGATAGGACGTTGCCACGCTTGATGCTGACTTAGCTCAGTTGGCAGAGCACGTCATTAGTAATGATGAGGTCGGAGGTTCGAATCCTCTAGTCAGCATAATTAAAACTTACAAAGTTTATTAATCCTTGATATATCAACGTTTTACGAAGATGTATTAGGGATTATTTTTGTTTATTTAAGAATGTTATGCACACGGCTGTGCACACAGAAAAACTGTGTGCATGACCTTACATCGGGAAAAGGTTGTATATACTGATTTAATGGGCTTTACGCCCATTTTTTTGTGTGCATTTTGGTGATTTCAACATGTAAAAACGATTAATGATGTTACATTATCATCAGAACTTGTTTAATCAGTCATTTAAATTAGGAAATTCTTCAGTGTCAAAAATTTGCTGAAGTTGGTCAGCGTCTTGAATGATGTCATAGTAATAGCCGTGTTGGTTATTCCAGGCCATGATTGCAGAAAGCTTACCGAAAGTAAACCAAATCTGACTGTTAGAACTGTCGGCATCTGTCATTACCAATTTGAGAATAGTTTTTAAAACTACTTCCTGAAATTCGCTGTCTGCTCGCTGGCGGTTGATGATCTGATGCCCCAAGTCAGAAGCTTCATTTGAGATTGATCGTAAGAAATAGAATGGTGTTGTATTGAATTCGTTGATGGAGAAACTTGATTGGTCAACCATTGTCATTATTATCTGTTCAACTAAGTCATATTTATCCCGATAATGCAGGTAAAAGGTGTTGCGATTAATCAGCGCCTTGTTAACAATGTCGGTTACCGTAATTTTACTGAATGTCTTCTTTAATAGGAGGTCAGCCAGTGCTTGTTGAATTTCTCGCTGGGTGCGTAATTTTCTTAAATCCGCCACTTTATCACCACTTTCTAAACACTGTCGCTTTAATTGGCAGTGCTATTTTATTATCTATAGTTTATTAAAATTATGCTGACTATAATTTAGAAAGTCAATAAAGAAAGAGGAGAGAGTATGGGAAAACTATTAAAGAAAATCGGCCAGTGTATGGCCAAACACAAGTGGGCCGCAATTATTATATGGTTAGTAGCATTACTCGGCTTCGGAACTATCGTAGCTAAGTTAGGCTCCAACTACAATGAGTCACTATCCATCTCAGGAATTCCATCAACTGAAATTCAATCAACCTTAAAGAAGGAATTTCACCAGGACACTGATCATGGAACCCTTCAGGTTGTAATAAAAACCAAAGATAAGAAAGGATTATTGCAACCAAAAACAGAACAGGCAATTAATAGTGCCGTAACTAAGGCAAAGAAGAAACCACACGTAGCGTCTGTTACTAACCCTTATCAGGAACAAAAGTTTAGCAAAGATCTGACGACTACTTACGCAACGGTAACCTATGACCAGAAGACAAATTCGGTTACTCCAGCGACAATCCATAAGACGCAACAAGCTTTCAAAACATTAGATGACCAGAAAGGTGTTGAAGTAGAATACACCGGAACCGTTTCAATTCACCCGATGGGGGTTAATGAAATTGCCGAACTGATTGGTGTCGCAATCGCTTTTGTCTTCATGATGGTTCTCTTTCGTTCCTTTATCACGGCTGGCTTACCAATCATTAGTGCGGTTACCGGCTTGGCACTGGGTCTTATAGTTATCGGAATTGGTTCTAACTACTTTGAGACCGCATCAGTCGCCCAGAGTTTGGCGATGATCCTTAGCCTAGCCTGTGGGATTGATTACGCCCTCTTCATCATCAACCGTTATCGGACTAATCGTGCGACACAAAATGATTACCTTACAGCTCTTGGTGATGCCATGGGAACTGCAGGTAGTTCAGTACTATTTGCAGGAATCACAGTCATTATTGCAGTATCGGGTTTAAGTCTGGTTGGTATTGACTTCTTGACGCAAATGGGACTAGCTGCTGCTGTTGGGGTGGCTTTTGCGATCTTATCAGCAATGACTCTGTTACCAGCACTGATTTCGTTAGCTCATCGGCATATTAAACCAGCAAAAGAAGAACCACATCACCGCAAGAACAAAAGTGGGATAGTTGAACATACGATTATCAAGCACCCGTTTGTCACTGCAATTGCCAGTGTGCTGGTTCTTATAGCATTTGCCATTCCGTCTGGTCATATGAGATTGGGAATGCCTTATAATGGCGCATTACCAACCAATCAGACTGAGCGAAAGGCTTATGATATTCTGTCCGATAAGTTTGGCGAGGGAATCAATGGTCAATTAATTGTTGTTGCCAAGTTAGACAAGAATGCCAGTCCGCAGGAAAAACAACAGACAGTCATGAAGATCACCGATCATCTGTCCAATATGAAGTACGTCAAGATGGCGACACCGGGGATGATCAGTGGCGGAGGTAAAGTTGGCTCTGGTCAATCCGGAATGCAACGAGGCCAGCAACCTCAACCTGGTCAAATGAATAATTCTCAGCAACCTGGTAGTACAACAAGTGCTGCTCAACAATCCGCTAAACAGAAGCAAATGGCTGGTCAAGGACAGCCCGGTCAGCAAGCAAGTGTCGCTCAGCAACAGATGGTGCTTCAGCAGTCAGGTGGTAAGCTACCCGACGGAAACTATGCTGTCTTCATGGTGATCCCTACCCATGGACCTGAATCAGTTAAGACTGATAAGTTAGCTCACAATATAAAGAAATATTCCAAGACAACTGAAGATGAGATGAATACCAAACTCATTCTCACGGGATCCAACGCTATCAATATCGATATCGTTCAAAAGCTAAACCATGCCATTCCAATATTTGCTGGAATTGTTATGGCACTGGCCTTTGTCTTAATGATGTTAGTTTTCCGTTCCTTCATTGTCCCGCTAGTTGCTATGGCTGGCTTTGGAATGTCACTCTTGGCATCGTTTGGTGCCTTGACCGCTGTTATGCAAGATGCCGTTATGCACACTGTTTTCGGTATTAGTAAGGGAGCACCGATTATTGCTTTCTTACCAGTGATTGCAATTGGAATCTTATTTGGTCTGGCAATGGACTATGAAGTTTTCCTAGTATCACGGATTCGGGAGATTTACCTGTTAACTGGGGATACTACTGAGGCAGTTCGCATCGGTATGCGCGAAAACGCTAAGGTTATCATTACCGCTGGGTTAATTATGATTTCCGTATTCGGTAGTTTTGCCATTACTACTAACCCAACTAGCAAGTCAATCGGATTAGCACTAGCCTTTGGGGTCTTCTTTGATGCCTTTATTGTCCGATTGATCTTTGTACCAGCAATGATCAAGCTTTGTGGTAAGTGGAACTGGATCTTCCCAGGGATGCGGACAAGCAAGATCGAACAACAAAAACGTGAAAAATAGAAAGGATAAATTAATATGACTGAAGAATTTATAAAATTCAATAATCATTGGTCGTCACAGAAATTCAGTAAGAATATGTTACAAGACGCCCTCGTCAAACATGTTTTAGGGTTAGTTAATTACCGGATGGCCGATGTCGGTGAAGTCTTAGAGGTAAACGCTAATTTGAAGAATGGTGACGAACAGACCTGGATCAGCGCCTGGGCTACGATGGCAAATCGTTTGCAGGAGCGGGCGATACAATATGAACAAGCTAACAAGCTGGTCAGTGCAGGTAGTGCATACCTTCGTGCTTCAACCTATTGGCGAGTTGCTTTGATGTACTTCGGAGATGTTGCGGATCCGCGAATCAGACAGTATTGTAGACTTAGCCAGGGTTGCTATGATAAGTCAATGAAACTTTCCGGGTATCCCGGCAAAGCAATTGAAATTCCTTATGAAAATACGACTCTGCCAGGGCACTATTTTCAGTCACCACACGCTAACGGAAAGTCGCCACTGCTGATTGTCGTTCCTGGTCGTGATACTTGGGCCGATGATACATGTTGGGTAACAGACGCTGCAATTAAGCGTGGCATTAATGCTTTGACCTTTGATGGCCCAGGTCAGGGAATGACCCTTCGACTTCAGGGGTTATCATTCCGACCTGATTTTGAAAACGTCATGAAACCTGTCTTAGACTTTGCTGAGGGACTGTCTGACGTCGATCCATCACGAATTGGTGTGATGGGAATGAGCTTTGGCGGCTTCCAGGTTCCCCGGGCAGCAGCTTTTGATAAGCGAATCAAGGTATGCATTGCTGATCCTGGTAATATCGCTTGGGGCAAAATGATTGGACAGCGTTTAAACAAAATTCTAGCCTTGCCAAAAAGATTACGACCAGCAATGTTGGAATACATGCTTAAAGATTATACCTGGAAGCATGGTTGCTCTGAAAAAGAATTATTGCCGGAGTTAGCTAAATATGACAACAGCGATATCATTGATCAAATTCAATCCAAAGTATTGGTGCTGAATGGGGCCGCTGAGATTAATCCAGAGGCTGCTAAGGAATTCTATAATCAGCTAACCTGTCCGAAGGATTACTTGTTTTTTGATGAGAATTCAACAGCCCAACAGCATACACAGATGGGCGGTTATGCTCCGGCGAGTGAAATGATTTTTAACTGGATCGAAGATAACCTATAGGGGGCTTGTTAAATGAAACTTTGCATTTTTGGTGCAACCGGACGGACCGGAGAAGAACTGGTTCTCCAGTCTTTAGAAAAGAAATATTCAGTTATTGCCTATGTTCGTCACCCAGATAAGTTAACTCATCGTGATCAAATAACGGTAGTAACTGGTGAATTAAACGATATTGATAAAATGGCGTCGGCTATGAAAGGTTGTGATGCGGTTTTAGTGGCGCTTGGTAATCCGGTTTCTAATAGCAGTGGAAAATTGTTTGCTCTTGCTATTCCAAACATTATTGAAGCAATGGATAAAGCAGGAGTTAAACGCCTAATCAGCCTGTCAGCATTAGGTGTTGGTGCTACTTATGAAAATACCCGTTATCCATATCGGATGGGGGCTAAAGGATTTTTAAAGGGAAATTTTGCTGATCATGAGGCTGGTGAAAAGCAGTTACCGTCTTCTGATCTCGATTGGACAACTATTCATCCCGGTCCACTATTTAACGGAGAAAGAAGTGAAAATCCGCTGGTTAGGGATGCAGCATCTGGCTACAAAATGCCAGGAGCACCGCGTACTAACCGAGCAGACGTGGCTAAGGTGATGTTGCAGATTATTGATGACCCACAGACCTACATGAAGCAACTTATCATGTGTTCTAAGCAAGATGATTAAGATGATTGTTACGTTTAATAGTGTTCAACACTGAAATAAAAGTAGTTAAACTACAAAATCCTCGACCGGTTTTGGTCGGGGATTTTTTTATTAGAAAATCTATTTAATTGTTGAAAAAAGGATCAAGTTCTTTTTGGGCGTTTACTATAGCATTAATGTATTTATCACCGGCGGCGATAATCGATTGTCGAACGTCCGCAATTGGCTTTTCTGAGTTAGTTAATGGCTGGTGTGCATACCATTCGGGACCATGTGAAATATTCTCGAACACATCTTCGTTTTCGTATTCAATGATTGACGTCATGAGGTCGTAGGCTTTCTTTCCCTCATGGCCTGTTTCATTTAAGAAGTCTTGTAATAGAGGTGGTAGTGTTGAATTAATAAAAATCGTTAATTGCTTATCCAGTTTTTTGGTTTCCTTATCTTTGAAGAAGGAATGGTGTTGCTCTTCCCACTTATCAGATAGCTCATAGTACAGATACCACTTAGCAGATTGCCACTCCTCACCAACGTCTGCCACGTCAATATCCTGGAATTTGGAATGATCATATTTTGCTACTATACGTGTATATGGCAAATATTCATAGCAGGATTGGTCAATTAAATCTTTATTGGATTCACTTAATAAATCAATTCCAATATTGAAAAGTGATCTTAATAATGGATCTAAGTCGTTTCCTGTGCCCCAAATTAACTCATAGACTGAGGAAAAATTTAGATTATCTACAACATCATGAATTATTTGAGAATTTAATAAGTAGGGGTTCCTACTTTTAATCCTCCTATTATGCATAACGTTAGATAATAATTGTTCGTTACCGTTAGAAATTTGAAACCTGGTTTTCTTTAATTGCTTCTTTTTTTGTAGAATTCGCTTACTGATAAAACTATAGATGTGCTCAGTAAATGTTTGAATATCGTCAGACATATAACCCTTTCTTTTCTTTT
Organism: Limosilactobacillus sp.; assembly: GCF_022651205.1. GTDB lineage: Bacteria > Bacillota > Bacilli > Lactobacillales > Lactobacillaceae > Limosilactobacillus. The sequence goes on along the minus strand of NZ_JALCQI010000031.1, from coordinate 10,857 downwards.
GATAGTGGTAGAAAATATCTCAAAAATATTTATACAGTCACCACTTCTACCACTAAAATTTATTTTACTATAAAGATGATCAAAAGGAAAGCTGCAGCAAACTTTTGATATCAATCATTTAATTCCGTGAAGCTCAGTAAGTAGTGAATTGATAGCCTATACTAACTGGTCAATGGTTAGCAAGGGAAAACAAAGGAAACTACTGATATCACAACCTTTACGGCGTGCTAACGCCGTTGCCGAGCTCCGTCAACGGCAGTCGTCAGGAAAGCCGTCAGGATAGCTTTCGTGGTAACAGCCGAAAGAGCATTGGGCTGGTGTTAAAAGTGCATGAAACCAATGATTGTTGATTGTTATTGGGCAAATTGAAACTTACGGGTAATTAGCACATGGATAACAGTTAAAAGCCCTTGCTGTCAGCCTTAGAACGGTTACCCAGAAAGGATGAGGCGTGATGTCCGATGATAAGAAGTCGGAAACCATTGAAGAACGGTATGCTAAGGCTTCAGATTATTTGAAGCGGTATTCCCATTCTAGTCGAAAGCTATACCGAGTTATTCTAAAGGCTTTACCACCTCTACAAGTTAATGATCAATTTAACAAAGATAACATTGAATTGGCTATTAAAGCTGGTAAGGTACTGGATCTGCTTGGTGAGGCATCGCGGACCTGGAATATTTCGCTTCACTGGTTATTTACCGTATGCAATCCGAAGATTACGGATCAATCTAATCCAAAGTACAGTCCGGTTTATATCCAGCACACAACTGATTTACCGCTAAACCGTTTCGGTGAACTAGATCGTCTGGTGATGGATGAGAGTGGAAATCTAATTCGAGCTGGTGACAAATTGGTGGGTGATGATCGATTTGTTGGCACAGGTTGCGAAGATTATGGCTCTGCTTGGAATGACAATGGTGATGTTATTAAGCGTGATGCTCGTGGGCAGCCAATCCTAGATGGCTTTACTGAATGGGTGGCACAACACGTTAATGATTTACAACAAATGTGCTGTCGAAATTCAAATCGTGACCGCCATTTTGCAGCTTTTCAAATCAATCATACGCGAGATGATGAGGAAAACAAACGCAACGGTGAAGTGGAACATAAGGAGTCGCACAGTCATTTGGTGATTGATATGCCTACCCGCCGGACGCGGTACCGGATGATGGAATTGTTTGGTTATAACTTTGATGACTTGGCAGAAACCTTTGAATGGATTGACCAAATGGGTGATCAGAGAAACGAACGGATTGAGGCATTTCTTGGAACGCTTCAAGGAGCGATGCAAAACTATGTTGTAACTAAGCACTACATCTCTTCACTTCAATATCTGGTTCATCAGAGTTCCAAGGCCAAACGTGACCAAAAAACGCCATATGCGATCAATGAAGTGATTAGTTGGTTACCCGATGACCCAGGAAAGTCATATTCCAGTATTGCCGGCGTGTATGATGACGAAATGGTTGCTAACGGCATTGATTCGGCGATTGTTCGTAATTTACACAGTCCATATAATCTAGCTCACCACACGGCGAGATTGGTAGGACGAAACGATGGCGATCGAGTTTTTTCTGGTCATCAACTCTCTAAGCTGAGAAGTTTAGGAACCAAGGGTGCTGGGAAAATGAACTTCAGCAAGCCATCAAAGAAACTTATTTTGGATCAACTAATGGAATGGATATATTCGGGTCGGATGCAGGTGACAGATTGGAAAGATGCTCTTCATGCAGCCTTTGATGATGGTGATGCGGCAGGCTTAATTGCTGATCAGGACTTTATTAAGCGTTTAACAGCAGTAATGGATGATCAGCGTGAGTCTACCATCAATGACATTGATGCTGATCGTAATATGAGCACGATTTTCATTACAGCAGCTCAGGGAGGAATTGGTAAATCGTATCTTGCGAGTCGACTATGCCAATATCTGGAAAAAGGTCGTACACCTTATATGGCCGCAGCTGAGGACAAAGGTAAAACCGTTGATTACTGGCAAGATTACCAAGATCAAGCTGCAGCTGTTATTGATGAAGTTTCACCGTCTTCAATTGAATGGAGTGCCCTTAAGGATATGTTGGATCCGCACAAGATTCCGCGAGTTTCTAGTCGCTTTCACAATACCAGCCCTTGGAATCTAAATCTCTTAGTAATGACGAATGTTTATGCTGATGGAATTTCCGGTTATGTACGCGATGTTCTTCACTATGCACCTGGAGTTACTAAGTTAGGTTATTTGGAGCAAGCCGAGTATGATAAACGATCTTGGAATCTTAAAACTAAGGATCCAGAGGCAGGTCAGATTTATCTTTCTCAACTTAGTCAGCTATTAAGACGACTACCTATCAACATTCACATGATACCAACTAATGATGGTAAAGGAACTGAGGTAATTGTTTCAATCATCAGTTTCCGACCAGGTGGCCGTGCCATTAAAAATTATGACTATGTTTATACGCGAGAATCGGATCATATCTTCAACGTCGTGATTAATGAAGATTTATCTGATCAGGATATGGAACGAGTTGTTAAAGCCGTTGCCAAAATGATTAGAGATCTCCAAGAAAAAGCGAAGACAATCTTTCGACAGGATCCCAATGCCATTCTTGATAGTTCGAAAGGCTTTTTGGAACGTCATGCTAACTTTGGTGTTTATTTCCAAAATGGACAAGCTTATCTTTCTGATGAGAAGCAACAGAATGGTAACTCAAATTATCAAGGTTCATATAGTAACAATACGTCACTTTCGCTAGCTACTAATATGTTGACGACTTTAAATAAGCTACGGTATGAGTTGTGGCCAGAATTTGTTGGGAAAGATCCTAATTTTCAACCTAATTTAAATCAATTCACGGCTTTGATGCGCGGCTATTTTGTTCCGATTCGACGTGGCTGTGGCGATGAATGGATCATTGTGAAATTGAGTAATAAGGCAATGAACTTACTTAAAACGCATCGAGCAACTGATGTAGTTATGCATCTTAATACAATCACTTATATTCAGGATGATGATGACTACTTTGAGATGAGTAAGAGTAACAAGGTTGCCCGAATTTTAACAAGTTAGTAATGAATGAGTGCCTAATAAATGTGGCGGGTAAGTGGTGGGTATTTGCCTACTTTGACCATTAAAGTAGGTCGTGTTCTGGTTCTCTTTGCGATACAAAAGAGAAGATGAAATCCAACCTAATCAGGACCCAAAATGGGTGACTTAGGTTGCTGAGTTTTGCTTCGTTTGTCTCACTACAAATGAAGGTCCAAAGGAAATTATTAAGAACCAAATTGGCAAACTTAGTTCTTAATTATAGAGGTGCAGGGGGAACAACGTTCTCTTTGCCAAGTAGGCCTAGTGATATCACTAGGTAACTACTTGCCCGTTGCTTTTCTGGTCACCATTGCTGGTGAATTGACACGTGTAGTTAATTCACATGAATGAGGAAACTAGAGGACCCAAAGGGCCTTATTGACGACATGAATCTTAGCAATTTAACTGGTGCTTTTGACACCAGTTAACGGCCAGAATTGCAACGCGGAAAGGAGTGATTTGATGTTAACTGATAGTCAATTAATTAAGCGAAAGCAGCAGATTAATTTGCACCGTCGCGTACCCGAAAAGAAGCATCCATATCTACTTCGAATCCCGCAAAGTGATTTTGAAAAGTTGCAAGCAGTAGTGGGTGATGAGCCAATGAGTAAAGTGCTACTTCGTGGACTAAAGACGGAATGGAACTACCACTTAGCGGTGCAAAGTTTGATGAAAGAACTACCTGATTTTAAGACTACCAAGCAACTTGATAAATGGCGGTTCGATCATCTGAAAGATAGTCCTGAATTGTTAGCTAAGTATGTGATGCCAGCGACAATTAAAACTTACTTACTTCAATTGGAACAGCACGATAAATTGAAGCAATTCGCTTTGGTTCAGTGGAACTCAATTGTGTATTACCTCAATCGGATTGGTGTTAATTTGAATCAACTGGCTCATCAAGCTAATCGTGGTGTTCCAGTGGACAGTGAAGAGTTACAAAAGTTAATTAAAGCAACGATGAATTTATCGCAACTGATTAATAAGAAATTTAAGGAGAATGATGGTCATGTATGTAAAAAGTAATTACATTACGAACGCTTATGGCAGGTTGAAGTACTTATTTGACGAACCGGCGCATGACGGCTCCGCTCATCGGGTACTTGGTGTAAACGGTTCGCATATATATCTATTGGGGCCGCGTGGCCAACCATACCCAGCACAAAGCGGTTACTTTCTAAATCAACAATTCAAATTGGTAAGACACCAGGCAGCCAATCGACGAAAACGGCAACAGGCTCAACATCTAATTTGCTCATTCTCAGACCGAGAAATGCCGACTGATGATTCTAAGCATGTTAAGGATGAAGTCAAGCAAATTAATCAACTGGTTGGTGGCTTTATGGCTGAGTATTTTCCTAACACGCAGTGGGTCTCCGCAATCCAAGCGGATGGTCAAGAGGGACATAAGTTACACTGCCATATTTTGATTAATAGTGTGAAACCTGATGGTAAATGTGTCCGGACTAACAAGTTTAGTGTTGGCCGATTGCGTCATGAGTGGAATAACTACCTAAAAAAGCACTATTTAGAAGTGACCGGTCATGTTTATGTCAATCCATTTGGTAAAGACAAACCGGGAAAGGTTGTTAAGCCAAAAGGGTGGCAAGCGGCCTTGAAGGAGACACTTGAATGGGCGCTTAATCAAGCCAAGTCTATTGAAGAGTATCTAAGATTGTTGAAAGCAAAGGAAGTGACCGTGACAAAACGGAATAAACGGTGTGATTGGTCATATCACACTATTGTAAATGGTAAGAAGAAGACAGTGCGGGACTTTTACCAGCGTCGTGATCGAAAGACTGGCCTGGTTAAAGCTACCCGCGGTATGGGTAAAGAATTTACTCCATTGGAATTAGAAAGACATTTTAGTCAAAAACAACAGAGCGAAACTAAGGAGGTTTCAGTTGATGAAGAAAAATCTCAACAATTCAATGAGCGATCTGAACGACTTATTGAAGCCAAACGACAACGTCAGCGATTCAACACCTACGTCGCACAGCAACAACGTACAGCAAATGATGAAGAAGCTGGCGACCAAGCAAGATCTACAAACTTGGACCGGCGACATCACCAAGTCTCTGAGCAATCAGAAGATGAATTTAACCCAGGGAGTTAGTGATATTGCACACCAAGCTATTAAAGATGCTTGGAAGGATGGGCGTACTAAGTCCTATGGCGATTTGGAGCAGAAGTTCAAGGGTCAGCAATCACGAATTGACCGGATGAATGTTTCAAGGGCACAGGCTGAAGTAATGGCAAGTGCTGATCATTCTAAGGTTGAACAACTGAATCAGGTAGTTAATAAGTTGGTAGTAGTAATTAATCATAATAGTAATCTACTACGACAGCTAATTAGTGCGGTTCAGAAACCAATTGATATTGATGGTCATGATTTACTGCGTGTCATGCGTGAAGAAGCTAATTCTACGACTAATCAACTTTTGAGCAAGGAAGTTATTACCTATATCAATCAAGTCAAAGAATCTATTGCGCAAGATAAACAGCAAGTTACTCAGTCTCATCAAGTGATGGAACATACCTTAACTAAGTTTGCAAATGGTGCATTGATTGTCTTGGCTGGGGTAGTTTTAGCGAGTGTAATGCCGTGGTGGCCAGTTAAGGTCGTTGTTGGTATTGGTTCAATTATTGGAGGTCTTATTTATGGTAAAGATTAATAAGCGTCGGTGCGCTGGATTCGGTGGCGAAGTTCAGGATGCTTCACCGTTGAAAGTTGAAAATACGCAAGAATATTCAGATGTTATCGCAATGGCACGGTTTAAGTTAGGGACAAGCATTAATTTTCTGAAAGGGCCTTTTACCCAATTAGCAGATTCCATTGAGAATCTATGGTTAAGTGAAGGCGACCAGGTACCACATTTTGTTTCTAAATTTGCCGACTGTTGGTCAGTTGATGACTACGCCACGTTTTGCGAGCAGGTGAAGTTGTGGGCGTTAGATCATGGTGCTGACCCGTTTGATGAACTACGGCGTCGTGTACGTGAACTCCTTTTGTGTGATAAAAAGTCATTCCAATTACTAACAATTACTAAATTACTGAACAAGTCAAAGGATAGTGAGCAAGTACTATTTGACCAGCAAGCTAATGTTCAACAACTGTGCAATGAGATTGGTGAAAAGGATGATCAACTTTTCATTGACCATGATGGCTTTAAACAGACGACTTCTCGGTTTGGACGATTAAAAGGATTGGTCCAGGCGATGCGCCAACATTCCAACTACTTAGTTAATCAGCGTTTGACGCGTCGTCGACTAGTAAATGTGAATCTTGCTGAGCAGGCTAAGATTATTTCAAAGCCTGTCCAATCAAATATGAAGTCTGAACAGCCTAAGAAACATAAGTCAAAGGATCATGATGATGAACTGGAATTATAAACAAAAAAAGCGACTAACCCAGCTACCACACTTTGGAAAGTCACTTTCTAATAACAAATTGTTATCCCGTTCATTATCTACCACAAAGGAGTAGATGTAAATTGTTCGGCAAAGATATTCTAAATGGAAAGCAATTATGTGCTGCCCTGGGTATTAGCACCACACTACTATACCGCTTAATTCGAAATGGAATGCCCTATCATCAACTTTCAACTGGAAGCCGAAAATATTACAACCTAGAAGAGGTTAAGCATTGGTTACTCAATGCCGGTTATCAGCAAAAGGCAGTGTGGACAAAGTAATTAGAAGGGTTGTAGAATACTGGTAATCAGTGTACTACAACCTTTTTCTTTATATGAAGGAGAAGGTTGACAATGATTAAAAAGATGAAAACTGGCAAGCACGCGGGACAATTCCAAGTACGGATCCAACCAATTAATAAGTTAACTGGTAAGCGGGAGAGTTGGCCAGTTGAGTATGCTAAAACACGTCGAGCAGCAACCGCATTAGATCGGAAAATGTGGGCTGATTACGAAGATGGAATGCAGTTATGCGATGGTAATGCTAACTTTGCAGACGAATTTCAGAAATATGTTAATCAGCGAAAGAATGCAATTTCCCCTGTTACTTATCGTGATTGGAATAATTCGGCGGCTGAATTTAAGAAATATTTTAAGAATACAAAAATCAAGGATGTTACTGAACGACTGGTAGAGCAATTTGCCCATGATTTTGTACGAACCCACAAGGCAACTGTTGGACGGGCAACCGTTGTTGATCACCGCCTGACGCATATGCGGAGCTTCTTTAATGAGTTAGTCGGAAAAGTTGTTAAAGAAAATCCAGTGCCGGAGCAATATCTTGATAAGTTCTTCCGTAAGAGTGATTTTAGCGTTGGTAAGCAGCGATACTTGTTTACTAATGATGAGCTGGAATCTATTAAGAAACAGATTCAGTTAGAACTAAATAATACTACTATTGCGGATTGGGGTACTCGGTTAGCACTGTGGATTGATCTTGAAACTGGGATGCGTCCTGGTGAAATTCAAGCTCTCAGATTTAAGAACTTGGTAGTAGAAGATGACTATCCAACTTTTAAGATTAGTGATAGTTGGTCGGATTACGCTAAGAAGTTCAATGGGGCACTTAAAGCACGGCCTAAAGGATATGCCCGTTATTGCTTACCAATTTCACAACCACTGGCAGATTTTATAGATATGTTTCAGGAAGAACAGGAGAATTTTCTTGAACGTCATGATTTGACGAATCCTGAAGGTTTGATCTTCCTGAATCTACATGACTATAAGACTTGTGCCAATAATATCCCTATTACCCAGCGGAGTATGAATGAGATGTTAAAGAAGCTCTGCAATGAATTGGGAATTAGTGGTAACGGAGCGCAGTTATCTATGTATTCGTTTCGGCACACATTATGTACTAAGCTGGCCAATAAGCCGGGCATGTCTTATCCGTGGGCAGCCGAACGAATGGGTAACAGTTTGGCCATCTTTATGCGGGTTTACGTTAAAGCGGATCGCGATATTAACCGCAAAATGATGGATAACTGGATGGCATAGGATGCACACAGATATGCACACGATTACCAAGAGTTACCATCTAGTTTGTTGATATAAAAGGAACAAGTTGACTAGAACCTACCAGCTTCTAGTCAGCATAATTAAAACTTACAAAGTTTATTAGTCCTTGATATATCAACGTTTTGCAAAGGTATATCAAGGATTGTTTTTGTTTATTTAGGAATGTAATGCACACGGCTGTGCACACAGAAAAGTAAGCACACCATAACCGCACGTCTATATTTTACTTCTCAGGTCTCCTATACTGAAATCATCAGTAAGGAGGCCCTTTTCTATGGAAGAAAAACATGAAATTATCATGCCTAGTTTTACCACTAAGGCAAAATCGGTAAATAAGCTAAAGAAAGCTCAACCCCATTTAGCTGCCCAGATGACCGTAAATGGGATAGAATTAACAATCTTCAAAGGCACTAATCCCAACCTGGCGGTTGAATTAGCGAAAGTGATGATTCGTTATGCTCATTAATTGGCAGGATCCTGATAAGGTTTACCTGGTTTGTGGCAAAACTGATTTACGTAAAGGAATTGATGGTTTAGCAATTGTAGTTGCCGAAAACTATGGCTTGGAACTTTATGACCAATCGTTACTTCTGTTTTGTGGTTCACGCAATGATCGATTTAAGGCGTTATTTTGGGACGGTGAAGGTTTTATCTTGCTTTATAAACGCTTTGAAAATGGTCATTTAAAATGGCCACGAAATAGTTTAGAGGCTAAGCAACTTTCAAGCGCGCAGTTAACTGCTCTGCTTAAAGGACTAAATCCTTTTCCAACACCACGAATCCATTCAGCGCTACCGGGAAATTTATATTAGCTCTTTTTAAAAGTTGGTTCCTTTGATATAATAATGAAGAATTATTTAACCAAAGGAGGTGGCGTATCATGACAGATAAGGCTAAACAAAGAATTGCCGAGTTAGAACGACAACTTAAGGAGGCCAATCAGAAGATTGCCCAATTAACGGCCATGCTTAAGCTTCAACAAAACCAGTTATTTGGGAAAAAAACTGAAGTTTTCGAAAAAATAACCCAAGGACAACAGTCCTTGTTTAATATGGAAGAACTTTCACAAATGCAGTCTCAAGAACATGAAACTACAGAAGTTGTGACAGTTGAACGAAAACAAGTGGTACGTCGCCATAAGCCTAAAGCTAGCGGTAAACGTGCTGCTTTTTTGGATAGTCTACCGCAAGTAGATCAGGTAATTGAGTTAAAAGATACCCATTGTCCAAATTGTCATAACGAAATGAAAAAACTTGGGCAACGATTAGCTAATCGTGAAGCAGAGTTAAAGCCCGCCGAATTGTATTGTAAGAATACTTATCAGGAAACTTTTAAATGTGAACATTGTCATCCAAATGGCAATGATGTCTTAGTTAGTAGTTCTGCGCCACAAGTTTTATTACCACATAGTTACTTTTCAAGTAGTATTCTCGCCAAAATCTGTGACTTTAAATTTAATTTGGCGTTGCCATTTCACCGTCAGCTGAAATGGTGGAAAGCAATTGCTTTCCCGACTAATGATAAATTAATGGCGAATAATGTAATTAAGGTAAGTGAAAATTACTTAACGCCACTCTGCGAAAAGTTAAAACAATTAATGCAAAAAGAAGCTGTCATTCATATGGATGAAACGCCGTTTCAAGTTCTCGAAGAGCACAAGAGTAATTGTTATTTCTGGGCAACACGAACAACTAAAGAATTTAGTCGTCATCACATGACAATTTTTCATTATGCCAATACGCGTTCAGGACAAGTAATTGGTAAGATTGTTGGTCAAGAATATTCAGGGATTATCGCTTGTGATGGTTATGGAGGCTATAGTAATAATCTATATCCAGAAGCTAAATTCAGTATTTGTCTAGTTCACATCCGCCGTGAATTTATTAATATTATTAAGGCATTAAGTAATGAACAGGTGATGCATTCCGTAGCCCAACAGGCAGTTAACTTACTACGACCGATTTTCCACACGGAAAATCAGCTAAAGTATCACCATTGCCAAGAGAAATTGGCTCAACGGAAACTAAAGATTTTGCCATTAATGGATGAGTTCTATGCCTATATTAGTCAGGTACCCCGGCCGATGGGTAAACTAAGAGCAGCAATTCAAAATGCCTTGAAACTAAAGAAGCGAGTTTATCGGATCTTTGAAGATGGTCAAGTACCACTAACCAATAATCCGGTGGAACAAGCAATTCGACCATCAACGCTTATCCGAAAGAATTGCCTTTTTGCGACTTCAGTTCGTGGAGCCAAAGCAAATGCAATTTACTATTCTTTAGTAGCAACGGCTAAACTAAACCACCTAAATATCTACAAATATTTTAAGTATCTATTTGATCATTTACCTAACCGCAATGGCGAAGACATTGAGGCCTATTTACCATGGACAGAAAAAATTCAAATAAATTGTCACAATTAAGAAAAAAGGGCGTAAATCAGATTTTGGCTGATTTACGCCCTTTTACCGTGTTATTATAGCGTGCTTACAGTGCTCTTTGTTTTTTCGGTGCAATAAATGAATTATCGGTGCAAAATCAATCAATTTTGCACCGATAATCTTTAAATTACACTGATAATTGGTATAAAATACTAAAGAGAAAAATAGTGAAAGGAGATGGATTACTTGAAAGTTTTTGATTACCAGACATTAAATAATTTCCTAAATTTCAAGAATAAGTTAGCCACTGGACTCAAATAAATAATACTGACCAATTGATTATTGGTTGATGGAGCTGTGATATCTCTTGGTAGAAGGCCTTACGATAGATATCCATTGACGAA
>NZ_JALCQI010000030.1 GCF_022651205.1 Limosilactobacillus sp. | reverse complement strand
CAATATGTCCAAGACGCTCCAGTCAATTCAAAAGTGATTAAATTGTCGAACCGCCGTATACGGAACCGTACGTACGGTGGTGTGAGAGGTCGGTAATTGAATTAATCAATTACCTCCTACTCGATTACGGCGGCGCGGGATTTGTGCTCTTTTAAAGATAAATAAATATAACAATTATTAGTCGATATACTTGACGCTTTTAACACAAAAAAGGTATAACTATAAGTGAACAAGCGATAGATAATATTATTGCTTGGCTTATAACTGAAGATGTTTTATAAATTTAGTAATTTTGCTAGATTGTGTTTTATGCGCGATAACCTTTTCAGTTATCATGTTTAGACTGAGATTAATTTAATTGGTTTTTGCTTTATCCTCAAATGAAATCATCGTCGTCTCCCCATGACTATGATTCCATAGCAGTGGTTGATATTATGGTTTGGGTACACACTATCTAAACGCTTACCCCCTAAATAACCTGAATCATATTAATTTTAACCGACTTAATTAAATTAATGATGCTTAAACATGCCCTATGAGACCTGCTAGATTGATCTCAATAAGAAGACTTTTCAGAAAACCCCATTTCTGAAAGGCCTTTTTTGTTTTATTAAAAGAATCTAATGTTTAAATAAATAAGCAAAAAATGGAATATTTATTGGATTAGTAATTGACCAATGCGCAAACGGTTGTTAGAATAAGTTAATGTTTTCTTATTATTCTAATCTAAATTTAATAGATAAGGAGGAATGGTTATGAGTTTTTGGAAAACAATTACCCGAAAAGAAGACCCGCAAGTATATGCCAATAAAGACGGGCATCTAGTTCGTTCACTAAAGGTGCGGGACTTTTTAGCACTTGGGGTCGGTACAATTGTCTCCACCTCTATTTTCACTCTTCCTGGTGAAGTAGCAGCGATGCATACCGGGCCTGCCGTAGCGATTTCTTTCTTGCTCGCGGCGGTCGTTGCCGGCTTGGTAGCATTCGCGTATGCGGAAATGTCAGCGGCAATGCCATTCGCCGGTTCAGCATATTCGTGGATCAACGTTGTCTTTGGTGAATTCTTTGGTTGGATTGCCGGTTGGGCACTTTTGGCCGAATATTTCATTGCATTGGCCTTCGTTGGTTCTGGGCTATCTGCAAACTTTCGGGCATTGATTGCTCCACTGGGGTTGAAGCTCCCGGCATCATTATCAAACGCCTTTGGAACTGATGGCGGAATCGTCGACCTGGTTTCGGTTGCTGTGATTGCTTTAGTTGCCGCATTGATTTCTCGCGGTGTTTCTCGAGCAGCTCGAGTTGAAAATATCTTGGTTATCCTGAAGGTATTTGCTGTCTTGCTATTTATCGTTGTCGGACTAACAGCACTTCACGCTGCTAATTATGTACCGTTCGTTCCTAAATACCATCAAACCGCTAATGGTCCTTTTGGTGGCTGGCAAGGAATTTATGCTGGTGTATCAATGATTTTTCTTTCATATATCGGTTTTGACTCAATTGCGGCAAACTCAGCAGAAGCGGTTAACCCACAAAAGACAATGCCACGAGGAATCTTGGGCTCACTGCTAGTTGCTGTAATCCTGTTCGTTGCCGTTAGTTTGGTCCTTGTTGGGATGCTTCCATACAGTAAATATGCTAATAGTGCTGAACCGGTTGGGTTGGCGCTTCGGGCTGCTGGACATGGTGGCGTTGCAACGGTTGTCCAAACAATTGCTGTTGTCGGAATGTTTACCGCGTTGATCGGAATGAGTATGGCTGGTTCACGGCTGATTTATTCTTTTGGTCGTGATGGAATGTTGCCAAAATGGCTAGGAAAATTGGATAAGAGTAACCGGCCAAACCGAGCATTGTGGACTCTTACGATTGTTGGAATCTTGATTGGTGCGTTCTTCCCGTTTGCCTTCCTTTCTCAATTGATTTCAGCGGGGACCCTAATTGCCTTTATGTTTGTTTCAATTGGAATTTATCCATTACGCCGACGTGAAGGAAAAGATATTAGTGATCCTGCATTTAAGGTGCCACTTTATCCAGTTCTTCCTGCTCTTGGTTTCATTGCTTCGTTGATGGTCTTTATTGGTTTGGACTATCAGGCAAAATTGTATGCTGGTGGCTGGTTCGTCCTTGGCCTCATCATTTACTTTGCCTACGGAGTTCGTCATTCATACCTTAGTAAACAAAAGTAGAGTGTGAGCTCGTTAGCTTTAGGAAGGTTAGGGCGAACACATTTTGACCATATCGCCTTGAACTTACCTAAAAAAATTAAACGTGTTTCCACATATCAATCATTACTAACAATAAAAAGACATAAGATTGGAGGAGTTGCTAATGGGTTCAATGGAAAATAACCAGAAAATCTTAGCAAAAGAGAATGAAGCATTTGCCACCGCTGCACGGGTTAAATACTACGATATCGTGATTGATCGTGGGCGGGGTGCCATTTTAACTGATGTTGATGGTAACCAGTACATTGACCTATTAGCAAGTGCCAGTTCAACTAATACGGGGCACTGCCACCCCAAAGTTGTGAAGGCAATTCAAGAACAGGCACAAAAGATTATTCAATACACTCCTGCATACTTTGCAAATAGTCAGGCAGCTCGGTTGGCACCGCGCTTAGCAAAGTTAGCACCAATGTCAGGACCAGTTGAAGTTGCCTGGGGGAATTCCGGATCAGACGCTAATGATGCGATCATTAAGTTTGCCCGTGCCTATACTGGTCGTCAGTACGTTGTTTCCTTCACGGGTGCTTACCATGGGTCAACATATGGCTCAATGACTCTTTCCAGTGTTTCACTTAACATGGCCCGGAAGATGGGACCACTACTTCCCGGAGTTGTAAAAGTACCGTTTCCTGATCCGTGGGATAAACTTCCTGATGAATCAGAAGAGCAGTTCGTTGGGCGTTACTTTAAGATGTTCAAGTTACCATTTGAAACCTACCTCCCTGTCGATGAAGTGGCAGCAGTCCTAATTGAACCAATTCAGGGTGATGGTGGGATCGTTAAGACACCACCGGCATTCATGAAGAAGGTTTACCAGTTTGCTAAGAAACACGGCATTTTATTTGCGGTTGATGAAGTTAACCAGGGGATGGGCCGAACTGGTAAGTGGTGGTCAATCCAACACTTTGGTATTGAACCAGATTTAATGTCAGTAGGTAAGTCATTAGCTTCTGGGTTACCGTTGAGTGCAATCGTTGGCCGGAAAGAAGTTATGGAATCACTTGGTGCACCAGCCAATGTTTACACCACAGCGGGTAATCCTGTTACTACTGCAGCAGCTAACGCAACGCTTGATGTTATCCAGGAAGAACACCTTCTGGAACGATCGACTAAGCTAGGTGAAAAAGCCAAGCAGTTCTTTGAAGCTGAGCAAGAAAAATATGGCTTTATCGGTGATGTCCGGATGTATGGCCTCGATGGTGGAATTAACATTATCGATCCTCAGACTGGAAAGGGTGACGATGAAGCAACAACCCGGATTATGTACCGTGTCTTTGAGTTGGGTGCAATCATCATTAGTCTTCGAGGAAACATCCTTCGTTTCCAACCGCCATTGGTAATTACTGAGGAAGAACTCGATCAGGCCTTTGCAATGCTTGACCAGGCATTTGCCGAAGAGGCAGCTGGTAAATTGAGTCTTCCAGATAACGCAGCAGAGTTAGGTTGGTAAAACTAGAGTTTAATGAAACACAACTTCCCATGATCATCTTCTTTAGTAAAAGTAGATGATCATGGGAAGTTTTATTATTTCGATTAAAATAAAATCATGGGAATTACCCTGCTTGCAAGTGATCTATGATTTCGGTTATACTTTAATCGCCGTCTTAGCTCAGATAGGTAGAGCACATCCATGGTAAGGGTGCCACGGCGGTTCAACTCCGCCAGACGGCTTATGTGGAGAGTGTCTTCGCCCCAAAGAGTTTCCGGAAAGCTAGCAATTTCTCCTGACGAAGGCGACTTGCGCCTAGGAAGGAGGTTGCTAGCTCTAGGAAACTCGGGCGAAGCACGTTTCGACCATGTTGAAGTAGAACGGAAACTCGAGCGAAGCGCAGTAGCTGAGTGGCTTTTGTCATCAACAAGTTGATAGCCAAAAACCAACTCATCCTTGCGTGGGTTCACAGACGAAATTAATAAATCATGGTTCACTCCAACGTTTCGACCATGTTGCAGTAGAACCATTAGCTTAAGAAAGTTTATGTACGTTATTGTTTAAACTAAATATCTCCTAAAGATTAACTTTTGCCGGTTAATTTTTAGGAGATATTTATATTTTAAAATTTATCATACAATTTAATGATTAAACGTAATAAATTAATTATCTAAGTAAATACCTTTCCTCTACCGCTCAAACATCTCTTGCCGCAATGCCGCATAAATTGGTTGGCCGCCGAGAGCGTTGCTAATAATGTAAGCGATAAAGGTAAGGATTGCCATTGGTAGAACTTGATCGACTGAACCGACCATTTCGGTTAACAAGGTAATCGCGGTAAATGGTGCTTCTTCAATTGCACCAAAGTATGCTGCCATTGAGATAACGATTAGGTTAAGGTAGCTAACATCAGGAATAACGTGGTAGTTAATGAGGATCGTCGCAGAAATTGCACCAATTAACGCACCAAGGACTAGGATCGGCATAAAGATCCCGCCAGGAACGGAAGCACCATAACTAACCATCGAGAAAACAAACCGAACAACGAAGAAGATTATCAGAATCGTTAGAAGACTGGTGAATCCTTGGTGAGAACTCATTTTAGCAACGTCATTGATAAAAACATGGCTTCCACCCAGAATTTGAGGGTGCCATAACCCAATTGGAATGACCAGCAATAGTGGAATAATGCTATGATAGATTGCTGGGAAATGAAGTTTACTGTACCACCAACGAAGGTTAAGCAAGCAGTACTGATAACCAAAGGCGAGTAGCCCGATAATCAATCCCAGAATAATCAACCATGGGTAGCTGGCCTTTGGAAGGTTTGCTTGTAATGGTAAGTATAGACACGGCCGGACACCGAAAAAGAGGATTGTGATCAGATCAGCTGAAATTGCAGCGGCGAGGGCAGTGATACACCCCTGGGGCTGGAAATTAAAGGTAATTTCTTCCATTAAAAAGATTACCCCAGCTAGTGGCGCACTAAAAGCGGCAGATAACCCAGCGGCGACTCCACATTCAAGAAGGAAACGACGCTCTTTTGCAGTGATTTTAAAACGGTCACCAATTAATTGACCGATACAAGCGCCCATTTGAATACAGGGCCCCTCTCGACCAAGGAATAGCCCTGGACAGATCGCCAGTAAACCGCCAACAAATTTCCGCCAGAGAACATCCCCCGCCTTCATCTGGTGTTCATCTAACAGGATCGCTTCAATCTGCGGGACGCCAGAGCCAACTAGATCTCGTAATTGCGATTTGGTAATTTTTCCCAGAATAAAAACAATTAAAATTGTCAAAAGAATATAGGGGATTAAATATATGTGGTGACTAGCCATTAGTGGGTAGATCACCGTTAATCCTTTAAGGGTATAGTCGATAATCAAACGGAAGATACTAACGATCAGTCCGGTTAAGAGGCCGACGATGATCCCTTTCCAAATTAGTGAGATAAAGCTCATGGTGAATGGTCGACTTAAAACATCACGAGCACGCTTAATCTTTTGCTGGGAATTAGGCATAATAATTCTCCTTCGGTAAGTATTAACCTTATTATAATACTTATCGGTTTACGGTACTTAGAAATCACCTCCGCTATTTGGTATACTAATTAAAAGAAATGTCAAGAATAAAAATGGAGGTAGTTAGATGGAATTTATTGCGACACTAGCGGGTCTGCTCCTTGCGACTCAGTTAGTTGCCCACTTATGTCGGCGGGTAGAAATTCCCGAAGTGATTGGCCAAATCCTGGTTGGAATTATCGCTGGACCAGCACTATTAAATTGGGTTCACCTTAATTCAATGATGAATGAATTTCAGGAGATCGGGGTAATCATTTTAATGTTTATTGCCGGATTGGAAAGCGATCTCTCGTTATTAAAAAAGTATCTTAAACCAGCCGTGATTGTGGCAATCGTTGGTGTCGTAGTTCCAATTGCAGTGATGGCCCCCGCAAGTTACCTTTTTGGTTTTACAACACTTGAGTCAATTTTTATTGGGGTAATTTTTTCAGCAACTTCCGTCAGCATTTCGGTTGCAGTCCTTCGTGAATTTAAGCGTTTGGATAGTCGCGAAGGAGCAACAATCCTGGGAGCCGCTGTGGCTGATGACATTATCGGTGTGATCCTTTTGAGTATCATGATCAGTGTTGTTAACCAGGCGGAAGGGAAAACTGGTGGTCAGCCGTTATGGTCGGTTCTGCTCTTGCAAGTATTATTCTTCGGGGGAACCTACCTAGTAGTAAAATGGCTAGCACCGTACATGATGCACTTGAGCGAACGACTATTAACCGTGGCGTCACCATCGGTAATGGCAATGATCATCTGTTTGGGGATGGCTGCAATTGCTGATTATGTTGGTCTAAGTGGAGCAGTTGGCTCTTTCTTTGCCGGAATTGCGGTTGCTAATACTCACCGGAAAGAAACGATTAACCGGAGCTTCATTCCAATTGGTTACGCAATGTTTATTCCATTGTTCTTTGTTAGCGTTGGTTTGAACATGCGGGTCGATCGTTTAGGGGAATCATTTGTTTTTGTAATCGTAATGACGATCCTTGCCTGCCTAACAAAGCTTGTCGGCTGTGGTGCCGGTGCATACGTTTCAAAATTCGATTTAAAGAGTTCGTATGTTGTCGGCAGTGGAATGATCGCACGTGGTGAAATGGCTTTAATTACCGCTCAGATTGGTTATCAAGCCCATCTGCTGTCACCAATGTACTACTCAGACGTAATTACAGTAATCATCGTCGCCACCGTTCTAGCACCATTTATCCTGAAACATTCATTGGTAAAGGCACGAGAAATATAGAGTGTGACTCAGCAAAAAACTTGCGGAAAGCTAGCAAGTTCTCCCGACGAAGGCGACTTGCGCCTAGGAGGGAGGTTGCTAGCTCTAGCGAGTTCCTGAGAAACACGTTTTGACTATGTTGCATTAATTTATATCACCTAGATGAAATACAAACGACGCAGTACACAAATGGCTTCAGTGCTCGGAAATCCGAACGCTGAAGCCCTATTTGTGTACTGCGGGGGCGTGAAAACGAAGTCATAAACGACTTCTGTCACGCTCCCTATAGATCACGGGTACCCTAATTATTTTCTTTTATGGATGAAAGGGTGCTACAATAGTTAGACTGATTTAAGGAGGCATTGTGTTGTGAACGAAGATCAAGAACGACAAGCCGAACAGCACCGGGTTGAGCTGGTGATGGCGCAGATCGATAAGCAGATCGGTGAAACGAAGAAAGCTCTTGCTGACGCCCATAAGGAAACCCGGGCGGTTGAAAAGAACTACAGTGAAAACGCCTCAATTAACCGGTACGAAATTGATGATATTGCAGAATCACGGGCAATGATTGAACAACAGCGGCAATTGGTTTCCCGTGCAGCCGAAAGTGAAACGATTTTACGGCGGCAATTAAAAACATTACAGAACCTTAAACGAACCCCGTACTTTGGTCGGATTGATATTCAGGATCCAGGAAAGAATAAGACAGAGACGCTTTATATTGGGACCGCGTCATTGATGAACGATGATAAAAGTGCCTTCTTGATTTACGATTGGCGGGCACCGATTTCTGGTGTTTACTATAACGGAACGTTGGGACCGGTGCGGTACGAAACGCCTAACGGAATCCATGAAACGGTTCTGGTAAAGAAGCGTCAATACACCATTAAAGATGGCCAAATTATCAATATGTTTGATACGAACGAGACCGTTGGGGATGAACTGCTTCAAGCAGCCCTCGGTGAACAGAACGATCAATACATGCACAATATTGTGGCAACCATCCAACAAGAACAGAATGATATTATTCGCGATACTCATAGCGACCTCCTTCTGGTACAAGGGGTTGCCGGCTCGGGAAAGACTTCAGCAATTTTACAACGGATTGCTTACCTGCTTTACCATAGTCGGACGGCATTGAATGCGGATCAAATCGTTTTGTTTAGTCCAAATCTCCTGTTTAGCCACTATATCTCCCAAGTTTTACCGAGCCTTGGTGAACGGAATATGCGTCAGGTTACAATGTCGGGATTCGTCCGTCGACGGTTTGAGGGATTACAAGTTGAGAATATATTTGAGCGATATGAGAAACGACAGGAGGCATCAAATCAGGATCGGCAGATTGCAGATTTTCTGGAAAGTAAAATGGCAATGAATGATGTTCATCGCTATGTGACCCACCTACTTGATGAACAGCTTCAATTTAGTGCGATTACTTTTGAAGGCCGAGTTTTCTTTACAGCTGAGCATATTCAATCCCTATACCAGGGTCAACCGGAGGCAATGCGGGCGGCTAACCGAATGGTAAAACTAAAAAATCAGTTAATCCGCGAACTCCAGCGACGCGTTAAGGTGGAAGCAAAGAAGGATTGGGTAGCTAAGGAGCTTGATAGTCTTGATACTCAGCAACTTCACAGTCTTTACGGTAAAAAAACGCCTGATGATTTTCGGGATGAGGACGAACAGTATGCTTACCTTGCATATCGGTGGACCAAAAGACGGCTCCGAATCGTTGCTGACGCGATTTATAATGACTACTTTATTGATATTTATAGCCAGTATGCTAACTGGATGCGTCAATTAGCTTTACCGGAGAATATTAAACAAGAAGATTGGCAGAAAATGATTGCTCGCTATGCTGACGAGCTAGAGCGTCACCGTTTGGAAATGATGCATGCGGCGCCACTGATGTACCTTCGTGATTTGCTAATGGGGACTGGTCAAAACCACTCGTTTAAGTATGTCTTTATTGATGAGATGCAGGACTATTCAATGGCAATGATGCTTTACTTGCGACATGCTTTTCCAAGTGCTAAATTTACCGTTCTTGGCGATAGTGAGCAGGCATTGTTTAAACCATTAGAACTACCTGAACACTTGTTATCAAGGCTAAGTAAAACATTGGCGGCAAAGCACCCTAATTTAATTTCACTACGCCGGAGCTACCGGTCTACAAAAGAGATCACTGACTTTGCCAAGTCCCTCCTACCTGACGGGGAAAAGATAATGTCATTTACTCGTCACGGTAACCGACCAACACTTTTAGTTCGCTATTCTGAACAAGCAATGGGGCAAGCGTTGCGGAAGAGTGTGGAAAATTATCAAGAGAAGTACGAAACGGTTGCGGTGTTAACTAAAAATTTTGAGAACGCACGAAAAGTTTACCGACTGCTGCGTCAACAATTTGCCAACGTTCACTTATTGGATATGAACGACACAACGTTACCAAGTGGAATCCTCGTTTTACCGGTATACCTGGCTAAGGGGCTTGAATTTGACTCAGTAATCGCCGCTGATATTTCCCGGGAAAACCTTCAAGGGACTGATGAGGTCGGAATGATCTATACGATGGCTACCCGGGCAATGCATGATTTAACAATGCTGAGCAACGGACCAGTAAGCTCAGCAATTAATGAGCAGGCTAGTCGTCAGTTAACGATTGAACATGAATTAACAAGGTAAAAGAGCAGTAAAATAGTTGAAAAAGCGCTTTCATTATAAAACGACTTATGTTAATCTAGATATGTTAGATTGATATGTGAGGAGATGTTTTCGCCATGGTAAAAGACGAATACACATTAGTTTTAGTAAAGCCTGATGGTGTTAAGACCCGTCATATCGGGGAGATTATTACCCGAATTGAACGAAAAGGCTACAAGATTGAAGCTTTGAAGATGATTCAACCAACTGAAGAATTACTTCGTCAACACTATGCTGATAAGGTTGACAAGCCATTCTTCCCTGAATTGCTTGAATACATGACAGAAGGACCAATCGTTGGAATTGTTGTTTCCGGAACGAACGTTATCAAGGCAATCCACAATATGGCCGGTGCCACCAATCCAGTCGAAGCCGAATGGGGAACTATTCGTGGTGACTATGGTCGTGAGTGGCCAGATGGTAACCTCCGGAATATCGTTCACACTTCTGATGAACCTGCTTCAGCTACTAAAGAAATCAAGATCTGGTTCCCAGAGTTTGAATTTACACAGGGTTAGAGTGCGAACCACAACGAATTAGCCACCGAGTACTAAGAAAGTTCAGGCGATGATTGCTAACAATCGAGCCTGAACTATTTAGACGGAAGTGGCGGTTGTGGTGAGCGCATTTTGACTATGTTGCCTAGGAATCTAGCTCTAGCTAACCTTTTAACTCCACAGAAATCTTCATAAATAATAAAAATGGATTGGAATTTCCAGTCCATTTTTTATTTATAGTTAGATTATGATTTCAACCTATATATTTTCGGACTGAACCCACTATAACGCTTAAACGCTTTAGAAAAAGTGAATTCGTCTTTGTAACCAACGCGGCGGGAGATTACCTGGATAGAATCGTCGGTGTTAACTAGTTGTTGTTGGGCATCTTCCATTCGTAATTGAGTGAGAAACTTTTGTGGTGAAACATTCATTTGTACTTTGAATAAGTTATACAGATAGCTTCGGGAGATGTTGAGGTGGTGACAGAGATCCTCGATATTGCAGTTACTATCCTGGTAGTGTTCCCTTAAATAGTAGTTGGCAAGATGAAGCCGTTGCTGGGCCTTAGTATTGGCATGGGGCGTTTTATCGGGGTATTCGGTCACCAGTTGGTAGAACATTTGGTAAGTAAGAGCTTCAATCAAGATGTCATTTGCAAGCGAACTTGGCTTTTTGAGGGTAGTAAATAGTTGGTGCAGGCTGGTATAAAATTGACTATTTTGAACTTGACGTAAATAGCGCTCCTTGTTTAGTTCAGAACCAGCAAGCATCGTCTTTATTTTGGTTCCAGAAAAGCCGATCCAAAAATATTTCCACGGATTTTTCCCATCAGCCTGATAAAAGCAGGGAACTCCCTTGGGTAAAATGAAAAGATCACCCTTCTTTAATGTTACCGCTGGACGATTTGCGGATGAAAAACTCCCACAGCCATCTTGAACATAGTGGATAACGTAATTATCCCGAACGTTATTTCCCCGAAAGAAGTAATTTGGTGGACAATTATACTGTCCAATAAAAAGAAAGTTACTTTCCAGACTTTTCCCGGTTAAACTTTTATATTCCCCGTCCATCTGATTCTCCTTTAATGCCATTAGAAATTTTCGTAATTATTTACATAACATGGTAATTTGTTGATAAAATAATTTAGATATTTAGCACTATACTACAATTCATCAATATAAAATGTCAATTTGTCTTATGAGATAAATGGCATTTTTTTCGTACACTTAGCCATGGAATGATAAACGCTTATCAAATATAATGAATGCGAATTCTGAAAGCGGATACAGAAAACGCTTTTATTATTACTAGAGAGAAGGAAAAATTATGAGTACTAGCAATAACGGCAAAATGACGATGCGCGAGCGTCTTGCCTATAGTTTTGGTGCGTTTGGTAACGATTCATTTTATGGACTCCTGTGTGGGTACCTAATCATGTTTATTACTTCGCACCTCTTTGATACTGGTAACAAGGCACTAGATAACAAGATGATTAGTGCAGTAACGCTAATCATTATGTGCCTTCGTTTTATTGAATTATTCATTGATCCATTCATCGGAAACGCAATTGACCGGACGAAGACACGGTGGGGACACTTTCGTCCATGGGTTGTTATTGGTGGAACTGTTTCAGCAGTAATCCTTTTGCTGCTCTTTACCAACATGGGTGGCCTATACAAGAAGAGTGCGATTGGTTACCTAATTCTCTTCGCGGTGCTATACATTACAATGGATATCTTCTATTCATTTAAGGATGTTGGCTTTTGGTCAATGCTGCCATCACTAACGACTAGTTCCCGTGAACGGGAAAAGACAGCAACTTACGCACGGGTTGGTTCCGCAATTGGTGGAGGATTAGTCGGAATCCTGGTTATGCCAGCTGTCCTTTTCTTCTCCGCCAAGGGAACCAGCACTGGGGACGATCGTGGCTGGTTTATGTTTGCCCTGATTATCTGTTTTCTTGCCTTGATTTCAGCATGGGGCGTTGGGATTTTTACTCGTGAAGTTAACTCATCAATCCGGAAGAACAAGCAGGATACGGTTGGAATTGTCGGAATCTTCAAAGTCCTTTCGGGAAATGATCAACTGATGTGGGTTGGTTGTGCATACCTTTTTTACTGTGTTGCTATTAATATCGTCAATTCCCTGGAAGTATACTACTTTACTTACATTATGGGACGTCCGAAGGCATTCTCAATTTTTTCAACGATTAACATTGCCTTAGGGATTATCGCAACATCACTATTCCCAATTCTCTCAAAGAAGTTTAGTCGGAAAACGTTATTCACGTGTGCATTAATTTGTCTTTTGTGCGGTCTTGGCCTCTTTGCAGTTGCTGGTGACAACTTGGCGCTAGTTCTTTTAGCAGCTTCATTATTTGGTTTACCACAACAAATTGTTTTCTTAATTGTTTTGATGGTAATTACAGATTCTGTTGAATATGGTCAATTAAAGCTGGGTCACCGTGATGAATCACTTGCCCTATCTGTGCGACCACTGCTGGATAAATTCGGTGGTGCCGTAGCTAACGGTGTTGTTGGTCAGGTAGCAATTATCGCGGGAATGATAACTGGAGCATCAGCATCAACAATTACAGTTGCTCAAGCACACAATTTCAAGTTGTTAATGTTTGCAGTTCCTGCTGTCTTGGTTGTTATTTCAATCTTTGTTTTTGGTAAGAAGGTTTTCCTAAGTGAAGAAAAGCACGCGGAAATCGTTGCTCAACTCGAAAAGACTTGGGGAAAGCACTTGGACAAGGAAAAAGAAACGCCTAACCAAGTTGTTGTTCCAGCACCAATTAGTGGTCAACTAGTTAAGCTTGCTGATGTTAATGATGAGACATTCTCATCTGGAGCAGCTGGCGATGGCTTTGCAATTAAACCAACTGATGGTCGGGTATTTGCCCCATTTGACGCAACGGTTAAGCAGGTATTTACGACTCGTCATGCGGTTGGCCTTGTGAGTGATGACGGTGTTGCCCTCTTGATTCACGTTGGAATTGGGACGGTTAAATTAAAAGGAACCGGTTTTGTTTCATACGTAGAAAACGGTCAACGTGTTCACAAAGGTCAAGAATTGATTGAATTTTGGGATCCAGTGATTAAAAAAGCCGGCCTTGACGATACGGTAATTGTTACGGTCACAAATACCAAGAAACTTGGGCCAATTACGATCATGGAGAAGGCTAGTAAGCAAGTTAATTCAGGCGAGCCAATTATGGAAGTTGATCTAACGGATCCAGAACCAGAAAATGATTCACCAACGCCGGAATTGACTAGTGATCCAGCGTAAACAAGGTTATAATTGATAATGTAAATGCTTACAATACTAATTAAAGGAGTTATCTAAAATGAGTGTCCACGTTAATGAAGAGCACAAGTTATTCCATTTGCAGACGGCAAATACTAGTTATATTTTCCAGATTTTAGAAAATGGTGGGGCAGGTCAGCTTTATTATGGAGCAAAAATCCCGGTTAAGGCAGCTTACACCAACCTTGCCAGTCGTGAAGAACACGATTGTACAAATACGCTAACGGTTGACCAAAGCGACTTCCAGTTGGAGCTCATTAAGCAGGAGTACGCTGGCCTTGGTAAGGGTGATTACCGGTACCCTGCTTACCAAATTACCTACCCAAATGGTTCACGGACTTCGGAATTCGAATATACCGGTTATGAAGTTGCAGATGGCAAAGAACGGCTTAAGAACATGCCATCAGCATTTGATGACAAGGGCGACGACTCACAAACCCTTACCGTGATCTTTAAGGACGAATTGGCTAACCTTATTCTTCAACTCCATTACACCATCTTTGAAAAAGAAGATGTTATCGTTCGTAGTGCAACCTTCATCAATCACGGTGAAAAAGCCGTTACCCTTGATCGGGCACTTAGTCTTCAATTAGACTTACCAGATCGGAACTACGAAATGCTGCAATTCTCAGGAAGTTGGGCTCGTGAACGACACCTGATTCGGACACCACTTCGTTCAGGAATCCAAAGTATTGGTAGCCTGCGGGTTGCTTCAAGTCATCAACAAAACCCATTCTTTGCTTTGGCACGACCACATACTGATAATCATCAGGGTGCCGCATTCGGGTTTAACTTCATTTATTCTGGTAACTTTATTGACTCAGTTGAGGTTGACCAATTTGATACTACCCGTGTTCTTGTGGGAATTAATCCGGATGACTTTGGCTGGAAACTAGCAAATGGGGAGAGCTTCCAAACTCCAGAAGCCGTTATGACTTATACCGATAACGGGCTTAACCAAATGAGTCAACAATTAGGTGCCTTCTATCAGGATCACATCATTAATCAGAACTTTGCTCACCAAGATCGACCAATCCTGATTAACAACTGGGAAGCAACTTTCATGGACTTTAATGAAACTAAGTTAATGAAGATTGTTGATCAAGCTGATAAGTTAGGAATTGAAATGTTTGTCCTTGACGATGGTTGGTTTGGTCACCGTGACGATGATAAGTCCAGTTTGGGTGACTGGTTCGTTGACCAAAAGAAGTTCAGCAATGGAATTAGCGGCTTTGCTAATAAGGTTCACGAAAAAGGGATGAAGTTTGGCCTTTGGTTTGAACCAGAAATGATTTCCATTGACAGTAAGCTTTATGAAAAGCATCCTGACTGGATGATTGCTACACCAGGTCGTAAAGGAACTCCTGCCCGGAACCAGTATGTCCTTGATATGACACGGCAAGAGGTTGTTGATTACCTTTATGACCACATTAGCGCAATCATTAAGCAAACTAAGCTTGATTACATTAAGTGGGACATGAACCGGAACATCACTGAAATGTTTGGTGCGGCACTGCCAGCTGATCAACAGCTTGAATTCCCTCACCGGTACATTCTTGGTGTTTACCAACTATATGCCCGCTTAACCGAGGCCTTTCCAAAGGTTCTCTTTGAATCATGTGCTTCTGGTGGTGGTCGCTTTGACCTTGGAATGATGTACTATGCTCCACAAGCTTGGTGCAGTGATGATACTGATGCCGTTGAACGGATCCAGATCCAAGATGGAACTTCATACGGATATACCCAGAATATGTGGGGAGCCCATGTTTCAGCTGTACCAAACGATCAAGTTGGTCGGTTGACATCGCTTGATACTCGGGCAGCGGTTGCTTACTTTGGTGACTTTGGTTATGAATTAGACATTACCAAGATGTCTGCTGAAGAATTAGCAACGCTCAAGAAGCAGGTTGCCTTTTACAAGCAATATCGGCACCTCTTCCAATTCGGCAAGTTCTACCGGTTGGATAACCCAGACACCGCAAACGACAATGTTTACGACTGGCAAGTAGTTAGTGCGGATCAAAGTGAAGCAATTCTTGCTCGTTTCCAAATTCTTAACGGAGCTAACCCAGCTTATATCCGGGTATACTTCGCTGGCCTTGACCCTGAAGCTACTTACACCATTAATGACGGTCAGGAACACTTCTCTGGAGCCGAATTAATGAATGCTGGGTACTTTGTTTCCCGGATCATGGATCGGACGAAGCCTGAAAAGGATCCTTCTGACTTTAGCAGCCGGCTATTTATTGCGAAGAAAGTTAAGTAGGATTAACATAGTTAAAATTTAAAGATGACCTCTTGAAGTGACTTTACTCGTCATTCAAGAGATCATCTTTTTAATTATTCAGTGTTATTTGTTGGCCGTTAACGGTAATTTGCCCGGCCACTTGAAGCGAGTTTAGTTGTCGGCTTAACGTTTCCGGAGTTAGTCCCAAAAAGTTAGCCAAGTCCTTCTTCTTGAACGGAAGGGTGAATGAGGTACTTCCTGCTCTGGTTCCTTCTTCCTTGAGGTAATCAAGAACCCGATCTTGAGCATTCATTGAATTCCGCCGGATAGTGTTTTTCTCGGCCATTATTAGACGTTGACCAAAATCGTTGAGGAGGGTCAAAGAAAGATCTGGAGTTTCATTTAGCATTGCTTGAAAATCACGACGGTTCATTGAGCACACTAGACAGTCCTCAGTAGCTTGGATGAAGTTTTCGTGATCCTTTTGGCTAAATAAGTTTTCTTGACCGGTAGAATCACCCTTTGAAAGGATTCCCAAGACAGTTTCCTTGCCGTCCTCATTTAATGAATAAATTTTAGCGTGCCCTGAATCAATAACGATCATACCATCCTGTCCATCCAATGGTTGACGGATCAAACTTCCCTTGGGAAAGAAGTCCTGATGGGAGGTGATTGTTACTAACTTCTTTTTCAGGGGAAGTGGTAAATTCTTGAAGATCGACGCCTTGCTTAAACAAGCAATTTCGGAGTGTTTGGTCACATTAACCATCCTTTCTTGATTTAAATCAATTTAATTATACCTGCTTCTATCTATAATCAAAGCAACAAGTCTTGATACTTGTTTAAACATTTAAGTTAATTATTGAACAAAGCGAGGCTATCGAAATGAAGGTTATTATTGTTGGTTGTACCCATGCCGGAACGATTACTGCTACCCAAATTTTAAAGGATCACCCAGAGACTGATGTGACAATCTATGAACGGAACGATAATGTTTCATTCTTGTCATGTGGAATTGCGGTTTACCTAAGTGGTGACGTTGGTGACCCGGATGCAATGTTCTACTCCAGCCCTGAACAATTAGCCCAATTAGGTGCTGAAGTTCACATGCAACATAATGTTACTAGCATCGATCCGAAAACCAAGACAGTTAAGGTAACCGATTTAGTAACTGGCGAAGAAAAAGTAGATCATTATGACAAACTTGTTGATACAACGGGTTCATGGCCAGTTATTCCACCGATCGACGGGGTTGATGGCAAGCACGTTTACCTTTGCAAGAATTACCACCATGCCAAAAAACTATTTAGTGCTGCTAAGGATGCCCAACGTGTAGTCGTTATCGGTGGTGGCTATATTGGTGTTGAATTGGTTGAAGCATATACTCGTCAGAACAAGGACGTAACACTGATTGATGGGGCATCACGGATGCTCCATAAGTACTTTGACCAGGAGTATACTGATCGGATTGAGCAACAATTTAAGGATTACGGCGCAACCCTGGCCTTTAATCAACGGGTAACTGCCTTTGAAGAACATGGTGACGGGGTAACCGTGAAGACTGACAAGGGAAGCTTTGACGCTGATATTGCAATTTTATGTGTTGGTTTCCGACCAAATACTGAGCTCCTCAAAGGGAAGGTTGAAATGCATGATAATGGCGCAATTGTAACTAACGAGTACATGCAATCATCCGATCCTGATATTTACGCAGCCGGAGATTCAACTAGTGTTCATTACAATCCAACCGGTAAGGATGCTTACATTCCGTTGGCGACTAATGCAATTCGTCAGGGAACGATGGTTGGTGTTAATATCTTTGGCAACAAGATGCGTGACATGGGAACTCAGTCTAGTTCTGGTTTGAACCTCTACGGGACAACAATGGTTTCTTCAGGATTGACGCTTGAAAATGCTAAGGAAGCAGGGATCGATGCTGATTCAGTAACAATTGAAGATAATTACCGACCAGAATTTATGCCATCAACCGAGAAGGTCCTCATGACTCTTGTATGGGATAAGAAGACCCGTCAAATTATTGGTGGACAACTGATGAGTAAGTATGATGTGGCTCAATCTGCCGGGGTCCTATCATTGTGCATTCAAGATAAGCACACGATTGATTACCTGGCATTTGTTGATATGCTGTTCCAGCCAAACTTTGACCGGCCATTTAACTACCTGAATATTTTGGCTCAAGCCGCAGTGACTAAGGAAGATAAGTAAAAAATAAGCTGGGAATTAACTTTCTCGGAGGGACGGTTGACTAACCTAGAACGATGAATGATGATGAAATCATCAGAGTCGTTCGTAGCCGAATAGGCTTGCTTCGCTGCGTTAGGCT
>NZ_JALCQI010000029.1 GCF_022651205.1 Limosilactobacillus sp. | reverse complement strand
TAAATTAAGGTCACTAATTGCCTTCTTTATTTCTTTAATTGCTTCATTAATATACTCTACCCGCTGTTCCCGACGTGAATTCATCAAGTGAACAATCCGGTAATATTGTTGTGGGTTTAGGTAACGGAGGGAAAGATCTTCAAGTTCCCATTTGATCGTACTAATTCCCAGTCGATCAGCAATCGGGGCATAGATCTCCAAAGTTTCGTTTGAAATCCGGCGTTGCTTATCTGGACGCAAATGCTGGAGGGTCCGCATATTGTGAAGGCGATCGGCCAACTTCACAATCATCACACGAATATCCTTCGACATTGCTAATAATAATTTACGATGAGTGGCAGCCATCTGTTCCTTGTTTGACTTATACTGAATCTTTCCCAGCTTAGTATCACCATCAACAATTAAGGCAATCGTTGGCCCAAACAATTCTTTAATATCATCCAGGGTTGCTCCAGTATCTTCAACAATGTCATGAAGATAACCAGCACAGACCGTTTCTGGATCCATGTGTAAATTAGCGAGAATTCCTGCCACCTGAATTGGGTGGATAATATACGGCTCACCTGATTTACGGCGTTGATCATGATGGCAAACACTGGCAAACCGATATGCCCGTTCAACTAAAGCAACATGTTCATCATTCATATATGAAGAGACCATCTTCAGGACATCTTCATGCGATAATTCTTTAATTTCCGACAATATGCCACCCTCCAATCTAGACTACTTTTTTTGGTTCTGCGCGCTTATTGACCAAGATAAGTACGTTATCCCTAAATAAAATAGTGCAAAATAAATCGTATACTTCGGCATGAATAGATAAGAAGTAATCAAATACAGTAACGGAAATACTAATAAATCCCACCATTTCAATCTATTCTTTTCTATATATTGACCAAGCCAAATACTAAAAAGCATATTAACAAAAAAGAGGACAAAGCCGACCATCCAAGTACGATGAATTAAATGCCCCTTATCACTAAGTAATGGCAAAATAATTCCGAAAAGGATGCTCCATCCCCACATAACAATACCTGTCTTTGCTTTCAATTCTTTTAGCCAAACCATAAACTAACTTCCTATACATAATATGATGAAAATAATTGTACCACAAACTATCAACTATTCCCTGATAATTCAGTAATAAATGAAACAGCCGACAAGAAGTATAAGGGGGCCGTTTCAGTTCGCAAGATCCGCGGGCCAAGGCCAACAGGAATGATGCCGTTCTCTTCCATTATACTAACCTCCGCGGTGCTTAAACCACCTTCAGGACCAAAAATTGCGAGAACAGAATCATTTTTATGCAGTTTCGATAAAGATTGGTATAAACGACTACTTTCACCACTCTTTGCGGATTCTTCCCAGGCAACCAAACGCATCGTCGCAGAATAATCTGCAAGAAGTTGCTTTAATGAAGCGCAGTATTCGACTTGTGGCTTAGCATTACGGTGCGATTGTTCTGCAGCAGCATCAGCAATCTTCTGCAGTCGAGAGATTTTCCGAGTTTGTTTTTGGGTATTCCAGTGACTAATTGAACGCTCGGCTTCAAAGAAAACGACTTTACTAGCACCGAGTTCAGTCCCTTTCTGAACGATTAATTCTGGCTTTTCCTTTGTTTTTGGTAAACCACACGCAAGAATAACCGATACCGGTAATTCACTATCCTTACCGAGCTTCTCTACCAGCTGGGCAGTTGCCCTTGGTGTTGTCGATACTAATTTAGCAAGGTAAGCTTGGTGATCCGCTAATACTAACTCAAATTCAGTGCCAACTGTCGCCCGAAGAACAGTCACTAAGTGGTGAGCAATATCTTTTGGTATGTTTATTCGATCCCCTGTCTTCACTTGATCAATGAAGTAACGTTGCACTATTCTTCACCCTCTTTTGGCTTATGAGCAATCATCCCGTACCAGTCCTTCATCCGTAATTTTTGGTCAACAATAAAGTGATACTTCTTCAATTCACTTTCAACCAATTCAGCCTTATCCTTAATAATTCCGGAAACCAAGAAGTGCCCACCTGGCTTAAGGTTTTCAAAGGCTTGAGGGACAAGCGGAACAATAATTTCAGCAAGAATAT
Source organism: Limosilactobacillus sp. (assembly GCF_022651205.1). GTDB lineage: Bacteria > Bacillota > Bacilli > Lactobacillales > Lactobacillaceae > Limosilactobacillus. The sequence goes on along the minus strand of NZ_JALCQI010000029.1, from coordinate 17,364 downwards.
TGGCAACAATTAGTTCTACCTGAGTGTGGATACCGTCAAGTAAACTATTAACGCCAATTTTAATATCAGCTGCAGCTGGATTTAATTCAATGTTCTTTTTAGCAGAACGAACAGCAACTTCATCAATATCGTAAGCAGCTACCTGTCCGACACCAAGCTTTTTTGCCGCAATACTTAAGACTCCAGATCCAGTTCCAACATCAATCATTGATTCACCACCACGAACAACGATCTCAAGTGCCTCTAACATTAAGCGGGTCGTTGGGTGTGTTCCTGTTCCAAAGGCCATTCCCGGATCAAGAACAATCAGCTTCTCGTTAGCTGAATGTGGTTCATAGTTTTCCCATTGCGGAACAATCGTCAATTGGTTGGTCACCCGTAATGGATGGTAATACTTTTGCCAAACCGTTGCCCATTTTTCATTATTAACCGCCTCTGAAATAACAAGACCTGCACCCGGATCAAGCTGATAATCCCGCAATTTAGCAACCTTTTCCTTAATCGTTGAAACAAGTTCAGGAACAAAGATATTTTGCGGAAAGTATCCGGTAACTGCTGCTCCGTCCTTACGGTGAGGAATCGTTTGTGGATCGATAATTTCACCATATTTACCATAGCGTCCCGGTTTTAACTTGGCAAAATCTTTAGCATCATCAATCTGTACTCCCGCTGCACCCTCACTTGTTAAAATGTAGCTTACGGCTTCTACCGCTTCACTAGAAGTAACCACTTTTACTGCTGTCCAGTCCATATTATTCTCCTTTATTAACTAAAAAATGACCACCAAGATGATGGTCACAACAATTCGCTTGCCTATTCTTCATTTTCAAAATCATCAGGCTGCGCTTGGTTCTCCTTATCACCCTTGCCAAAATGACTCTTTAAATACTCTATCAAATCCGCTTCGGTTCGAAAAATTCGTGGATGATGTTGGTGATGCAGGCGAACATCAATCTCATTAATTCTCAGTCGCCCCGTCCATGTATGGGAGTAGCGAATGATTACCCGATTGTTCAACCGATGCTTACCAAAGCGAAAAACATACACATGCTGGGGCGTCATCATCGGCCGAATGTATTCCTTTTTATACATTAAGTCATTATCACGCATAAACCGCTTCGTTTGATTCAACACGGTAACCACCACCTCCTTTATATAATTAAATCTACTAACATATGGCTTTATTTTATCACATGGTTAAGATTGTGCAAAAGGTTAATGCAAATTAATCTTTCCAATATTAAGAAATGCTATAATGCCTTCATTAAAAACTTAGGGGGATCACTTATATGATCGGAATTTTAATCGCGTTCTTCTTATTATGGCTCCTATGGAAAGTAGGCCTTTTTACGTTAAAGATCCTTACTGTACTGTTCATGGTCTTTTTGATAGGCTCTCTCTTCCACTTCCTATTAATTCCTGCAATTATTGTTGCGCTCGCCATCATGATTTTTGGGAGTTTGCAATCATAAGAACAAGCTAATTATGGCCAGATAATGGTTAAATCGAGCAAAAAATGATAATAATTCTGAATTTAATAGCTTTTTTCACAAGGAATGTTATAATTAGTCATGTGAGAGAAATCTCAAATAGCATATTTACTGGATGAAAGGGAGACTGTTTAATTATGTCTAAGAATCATCAAAAAGTTGTTCTTGTTGGTGACGGTGCCGTAGGTTCAAGTTACGCTTACGCATTAGTACAACAAGGTTTAGCTGAAGAATTAGCCATTGTTGATATTGTTAAGAAGCGTACTGAAGGTGACGCTTTGGACCTTGAAGATGCTACTGTCTTCACTGCACCAAAGCAAATCTACGCTGCTGACTACGACACTTGCAAGGATGCTGACTTAGTAGTTATCACTGCTGGTGCTCCACAAAAGCCAGGTGAAACTCGTCTTCAATTGGTTGACAAGAACCTTAAGATTATGAAGTCCGTTGTTGAACCAATTGTTAAGTCTGGTTTCAATGGTATCTTCTTGATTGCTGCTAACCCAGTTGATATCCTAACTTACGCTGTTCAAAAGCTTTCAGGCTTCCCAAAGAACAAGGTTATCGGTTCAGGTACTTCACTTGACTCATCACGTCTTCGGATTGCCTTGGCTAAGTTATTCAACGTTGATCCTCGCGATGTTTCAGCAAACATTCTTGCTGAACACGGTGACTCCGAATTTGCTGCTTACTCAAGCGCAACTATCGGTGGCAAGCCACTTCTTGACATTGCTAAGGAAAACAATGTTTCAATGGATCAATTACTTAAGATTGAAGATGACGTTCGTAACAAGGCTTACGAAATCATTAACCGTAAGGGTGCTACCTTCTACGGTGTTGCAACCTGCTTAATGCGGATTACTCGTGCTATCTTACGTGACGAACATGCTGTATTACCAGTTGGTGCTCCAATGAACGGTGAGTATGGCGTTAATGACCTTTATATCGGTACCCCAGCAGTTGTTTCTGCAAACGGTATTGATAAGGTTATCGAAGTTCCATTGGATGACCGTGAAAAGAAGGCTATGGATGCTTCTGCTGCTGCCCTTGAAAAGGTTGCTAAGGATGGTATGGCCAAGCTTCAAAACAACTAATTATTCTTAATTAGTTACTCAAAAAGGACTCGGAAATTCCGAGTACTTTTTCTTTTTAAATTAAATTTCAAAATTGCTTACTACTTATTTAATAGTGCATTTCCGCTTCCAAATTCTTTTTTCGGCCAGCTTGCAATACATAAACAGCAACGATTACCAATGCAATTCCGATAATTTCAACAAATGATAAATGAAGGTTAAAGAAGATCACGCTGAGAATTGATGTTGTAATTGGTTGTAAGGCATCCATAATGCTTACAACATCTGATGGTGCGTACCGCGTTGCCCACATTAACAGACTAAACGGTAAGATTGTTCCGAATAATACAACAGTAGCAACCGATGCCACTAATTCAACACTAACATGTGGTGGGTTAACCCAAAATGGTCGGTATAGGTTAAATAGGACACTTGCAATCATTGTCCCCCAACCCAATACAACAATCGGTGGGTTAGAATCAGCTGCTCGTTGCGGTAAGACAACATATAAAGCAGCGGTAATTCCAGAGCCAAGTCCCCATAAAAGTGAAACCAACGGGAGATCAAGCTGACTAAAACTCCCCTTAGTAATGGCAAAGAAAACACCAATTAATGCTAAGGCAAACGCAATTAGGTCACTCCGAAACGGTCGCCGGTGTTTGAAAAGGACCCCGCCAAGAACAATGAATAGTGGTGAAAGGTATTGCAGAATAGTTGCTGCTGACGCATTCCCAGTTTGAATTGAATAGTAAAAGGTTAATAAATTAGCCATCAAACCGAAGACAGCGTAAGAGAACACAGAAATTGTTGTATCACGACGTTTAAAAACATTAAATGTCTTTTTCCCGTACATAAAGCCACTAATCACAAGCAAGATAATTCCGGCAGAAAACGTCCGAATGGATAACATCCACGTTGCTGGGATTGCAAGATTTTGGGAGATTAATTGGAGCGTTGTTCCTGAGATCCCCCACATTACTGATGCAGCTGCTGCAATAATAATCCCCTTCATTACCGGATTACTTGTTTTTTTCGCCATAAGGCAACCTTCTTTCTCTTAAATCATTTTTTCTTTTTTCCTTGTGAATTCAAATTGAAAATCGGAATCTTAGGTCCCTGAATTTTTCGTGGCTCCTGATGTGAATAGCTATTCTGTGATTTACGCTCTTCATATTGGCGTTCATGTTCACGAATATCATGAGCTGATTTCAGGCCCTGCCGAGACCAATTGCGTAAAATTCGGTCAATATATTGAAGGCTTAATGCATTATTCATCACGGCCTGTTTTAATGCCAAATCAATAATTGAAGCTTGATAATGATCATGATCGATCCAATCATTAACAATTTGCATTTCCATAGGTGAAAGTGGTCTACCAACTTCAGCCTCAATCTTATTAAAGGTTTCTTTTCGCTGGTTACCTTCGCTTTTCTGAACTTGTTCAGCACTCTTCTGCTCATTAAACGCACTTAGCTTATTAATCAGTGGTGTAAAGTCCCAAAAAGCGTCCTCCTTACCATCCGGTAGCTTTCGCATTTGTTGAACCACAAGTTGGTTACTCATCATCTGGTGAAGTAAATTAAATACCTGGTTCTCGTCAGTTTGTAAATGATGAGCTATTTGACGAATGTCAGGATCAATAACGCCGCGGTCTATATAAGACTTAAACTCAAGATAAACGACCAATTGAGCCGTTGACATCCCCAAATCGTGATAATGATGAAGCAAAATATTACTGATTGAAGTCTCCCCAGCATTAAGGTACTGAACTAATGAACTATCATTTTCAGTCACTATGATCCCCCCTAACTATATTTAAGCAAAAAAGATAAGGGGACTAGCGACTAATTAACCGGTCCCCTCAATCCTTCTAACTACAAATTATTTATCGTTTGGACAACTTTTCCCGTCTTAAAATTAATAAGGTCATAACATAGTTGCCCTTTATGGTTACGGTAAGTGACTTCCCAAACCACTTTATCATTAAAGATCCCTGGTGCCGCCTTTAAGACTTCTTGTGGATTACGCCTTTGCCGAACCTGTTGAATTACTTGTTGGGCGGTTAAGCCACTACTCTGTTTTAATACGCGGACATTTCCTCCATGTTGCGGAACAACCACTAAAATTGGCTGGTTCTGATCATTCCTTCCCGCAATCGTATAGTAGGTATTCTCACGGTTATAAATATAAAACTGACCTGGCTTACTAAGATGAGCATACTTTTTTGCAATCGAAACGGTTTGTCGTCTAGCCGCCGAACGGGGTTGGTTACTAATAAGGTAAAGGATCCCCATAATAACAACAAGCGCAATAATTACAATTAAAATATTGCGAAACGTTTGTCCAGCAGAACGGTTTTGCTTATTACGCTGGACTTCACGACGACTCTGCATGTAATTTCCCCTCTTTGAATAGTTTACTAATCTTAAAAATTATACCAGAAATTTTTAATTTTCGTCATTTAACTGATACTTTCTTAAAAATTTCTTGGCCTCTTTCACCAGCTCAGGCGTTGCCAATTCTTTTATTGGAAGCCCTTTTGGTAAGTTCTTCAACATTGAACTACCATATTGACGCGTACTTATTCGTGAATCAAGAATAACACCAACACCAAAATCATCTGGAGTCCTTAGTAGCCGACCAATTCCCTGCTGAAGTTTCATCGTTGCTTTAGGAAGGGCTGAATGATAGAACGGATTCTTCCCTTCACGCTTTAATAAGTCATTTTGGGCCCGATTCATGATTTCATCAGGAGAATCAAATGGCAGTCGAGTAACAATCAATAATTCTAAGGCCGCCTTCGGAAGATCGATCCCTTCCCAAAAGCTCGATGCACCCAAAAGAATTGCGCTTGTCCCGCTTGCAAACTGTTTAAGGAGCTTTGATCGCCGCCCAGTAATTCCCTGAGCTAAGATATCTCGCTGATCAAACAGATCCGTCTCCTTGAGCTGACTATATACCTGTTCAATTGTTACTAACGAATTAAACAGGATCATTATTTGACAATGGTTGTGTTTACAAAGATTATAGATTGTCTGAGCTAAATAATGAATATAGTCTTGATTATTTGTCCTGTTAGGCGTTGGAGCGTCCTTTGCTACTAATAATTCAGCCCTTTCCTCATAGTTAAATGGCGATGCAAACCGCTTTCGTAATGTTTCCGAGCGATCCAAGTCAAGCTGTTCATACAAGTAATTAGATCTACTCGAAGTAAATAAGGTTGCCCCGACAAATAGTGGTTGAGAAAAATACGGATAGACGTTTTCCGTTAAGAAATGATTAACCGTTATCATACCACCACTTATCTTCATCGAACTATGCTCAGTTGATTGTTGAACAGTTAACCAGAAAGCAGCGGTCTGTGGACGCTCCTCTAATGTTTCGGTAAATTGATGAAGCTTATCGTCAGCATCAGCAAGAACCATCCACTGACTTTGGAATTGGCTCATTAAATACCGATCACTAAATAACCACCGATCTGCTTGGCGCTCAAACAGGTGCCGCAACGCTACAAAATGAAGTTGAATGTTTGCTAATGACTGTTCAAGCTGCATGATTTGTTTGCTACTTGGCGTAAGAAGTGACAATAATCGTTGGTTATCTAATGGTTGCTCGATTAATTCATTCCCGTTACCCTGAACATTAAGCATAAACTGACGGTACAGTGACTGCTGAAATACATTGGTGGCTTCACTCAATGACCGTAAATCGTCCCTTAGTAGTTCTACATTATATGTACCTAGCGCATGTTCCTCAAAAATGTTCGCCAAATTACGGTCCTGATTATCATTAACCAGATTTTCTAAAACGTGAATTGCAGTTCGAATGCTTTGAAAATCAAGTGTTTGCCGTGAGCGACGTAGGATACTCTCACTCAAATGCTGTGCTTCGTCAACTACTAAATAGGGTCGACGAGTTCCATCGCCTAATTCTTGGGCATGATCAACAAGATAAGCATGGTTAGTGATAATAACATTAGCAGTATGTAGTTGTTTTTGACGACGAATTAGGAAGTCATCTTTATAGAATTCATTATCTTCACGCAAGGTTTTAATCCCTTGGTGGCGGATTTCAGCAAAGTATGGTGAACGTTGTGCATTGAGATTTAACTCATCAAGATCACCACTTGTAGTCTTTAGTAGCCAAACCAGAATTTTTGCTTTGATCAGCTGAACGTAATCAGAATCTTCAATAATGCTTAAAGAATGAACAAATTTAGCGAGATCCAAGTAATGTGAATTTCCCTTAACAACGACCCCATTTAATTTAAATGGCAGAAGTTGGTTTAATTGTTTCATCGCCTGCTGAGCAATTTGTTGCTGCAACAGGTTTGTTGCTGTGCTAATAACAATCTTTTTATCAGGGTAAGCAACATAAGCTAGTGGAAGAAGATAGCCAAGCGTCTTCCCAGTTCCCGTACCCGCCTCAACAATCATCGATTTAGGTGCGTCATGAGTATAGTTATTGTAAATACTGTTCATCATTTTTGATTGAACTGGGCGGAATTCGAACTTTTCTCCATAAAGTTTGCTCTTTGCCCGCTTAGTTGATGGATAACGAACCTTTGCCGTTTCTCCCTGACTAGTAGCTGGACGAACTTTGTGGAGGACAGTTCCGTGACTGACGTATAAATCATCTGCTAGTGGCAATGGTTGGGTTACCCGCTTCTTTAATTCTTGTTCCAAAACCATTGCCGTTTGTTGGGGTAGATTCAGCTTAAGTTCAACTAATCTTTCCAGAGTTAAGGTTGGTAACTTTCTTAGCCGTTTTTCAAGATCAACTAATAAATGCGCCGTTGCTTCAGCATCAGAAACGGCACTATGTGGATGATCATGTTCAATTGATAATGAACTAGTCAGATCCCGCAATCGGTAACTCCTAGCGGTCGGCATTAAGATCTGACTTAACGTTACTGTATCAATCGCTTTAATTGTTAACGTAGGGTAACCAGCCCGTTCTAGTTCCGAATTTAAAAAGGGAAAATCAAAATTAACGTTATGAGCAACAAAGATTGTTCCGCTTAAAAGGCTATATAACGTTCCTGCAACATCTTCAAATAACGGTGCCTGACGGACATCACTATTCTTAATCCCAGTTAATTGAGTAATCTGACGTGGGATCGATGTCCGTGGGTTAATTTTAGTTTCAAAATGATTAATAATCTCGCCATCTTGAACAAGTACACAGCCAATCTGAATAATCCTATCCCCATGATTAACACTTGTCCCAGTCGTCTCCAGATCAACAACTGAAAAGATCGGTCCACGAGAGCCTCTCCCCTTATGACGGCGTTTCATCGTTGTTGACAAACTATCACCATGTTTCATTATTTAGTCGATTAAAGTCCTGCTATTATGATACACCATTCATTTTTTAAATTATAGTAACAATTACCGTCAATCTTTGGCAAATCAATAAATTTACGCTATTATTAATAGTGGTATTTTTACGAAGAAAGTGGGTTTTGATGTGAAAGAACAAGGAATCGGTCACAGTCATGCCAAAATAATTCTGATGGGTGAGCACAGTGTTGTTTACGGAAAACCAGCAATTGCCCTCCCCTTACCAAGCGTTACTTTAACGGTAACAATGGAGCCAACTAACGAAGACGGCCATCAAATTAAAAGTCGTTACTTCTCCGGTCCATTAAATAAATTACCAGAGAAAATGAGTGGTATCCAACGCCTGGTCAATTCTCTAATTCAGCGATTCAATGGTGAAAACGATCAATGGATAATGACAATTAAAAGTCAGTTACCGGCAGAACGAGGAATGGGTTCATCGGCCGCCACGGCAGTTGCTATCGTTCGCGCCTTTTTTGATTTGTACGAAGAAAAACTTGAACGAAACCTACTACTAAAGCTCGCCGATATTGAGGAAGAGGTAACTCACCGAAGTCCCTCTGGCCTGGATGCCGCTACTGTTAGTTCGACCTCACCACTTTACTTTATCAAGGGCCAAGAAGGTCAACCAATTCAAATGAACCTTCAAGCCACAATGATAATTGCCGATACCGGTGTAAAAGGTGCTACTAAAGATGCAATTGCGGCTGTCAAACACGAATTAGCAACCAATAATGATATTGCTCAAGCCCATATCGACCATCTAGGAAAGCTAGTTAATTTAACCAGACATTATTTAAGGGAAAATGATGTAATGAGTTTGGGGATCGCATTAACTAGCGCGCAAAAGGATTTGCAGGCACTAAATGTCAGCAATTCACAACTAGATCAACTAATTACTGTTGCTAATCAAAATGGCGCATTGGGAGCCAAATTAACCGGTGGTGGTCGTGGCGGCTGCATGTTCGCCATTACCAGAACTGCACTTGGAGCTCGTAAATTAGCAGGAATATTAAAAGAACAAGGAGCTAGACAAGTATGGCTCCAACCACTCGGTGATACGGAGGAGATTAATTAATGATCACTGCGCGTGCACACACGAATATCGCACTAGTTAAATATTGGGGGAAGAAAGATCAGCAGCTCATCATTCCACAAACTGATAGCCTTTCTCTAACCCTCTCTGAATTCTATACCGACACGGGAGTAGAATTTACGGATGGACTGACGACGGATCAAATTCAAATTGACGGTCAATCAATTACCGGCCACGCTGCTGATAAAGTTAAAAACTTTCTCAATCTTGTTAGACAAATCAGTGGTATCAACCGTTACGCTAAGGTTGTTTCAACAAACCACGTTCCAATGTCTGCTGGCTTAGCTTCCTCTGCCTCTGCATTTGCGGCCTTAGCAACTGCCGCCAGTAAGGCTGCAGGAATGAATCTCGATCGGCGATCGCTTTCCCGGCTCGCTCGTCGTGGCTCCGGGTCAGCAACTCGCTCTATTTACGGTGGTCTTGTTGAATGGCACCGCGGGACCGATAACGCTAGTTCTTTTGCGGAGCCCGTCATGGAAAATCTTGATTTTGGAATTGAAATGATTGCGATCCTCATCAATACTTCCAAGAAAAAAGTTTCAAGTCGCCATGGAATGCAATCAAGTGTTACGTCATCACCCTATTATCCCGCATGGCGAAAAGTCGTTGCTCACGACATGATTGCGATTAAAGAAGCAATTAAAAACAAAGATATTGATCAAATTGGTCATATTGCGGAGGAAAATGCATTACGGATGCATGCATTAACCCTTTCGGCTGATCCTGGTTATACCTACTTTACTGGTGATACGATTCGCGCAATTCAAGCGGTTAATCACTTGCGTTCACAGGGGATTAGCTGTTACTATACTATGGATGCTGGGCCGAATGTGAAGGTGATTTATGACCGGAAGAATCGGGAAAAAATTATCCAATCCTTGGGGGAAATTTTTGGTAAGGAGAAATTAATTATTTCTCAGCCAGGACCAGGAGTAAAAATTATTAACAAGTAAGATTTGATTGAGAGGTTATATAAGATTGATTACTGAAAAAGCACCCGGTAAACTTTACATTGCCGGTGAATATGCTGTTGTTGAAAATGGTTATCCAGCGGTTTTAGTAGCACTGGACCAATTCGTTACTTGTTCAATTGAAAGAAGTGCTGAAGAAGTCGGGAGGATTATTAGTCGACAATACCATAATAATGCTTTGCAGTGGCACCGCCTTGGGGAACAAATGGTAGTCGATAATCGGGATAATCCATTCTCATATATTCTTTCTGCAATTAGGGTAACGGAAGAATACGCGCGAAGTTTTGCTCGTGAATTACAGATATTTGACCTTCATATTGATAGTCAATTAGATAGTGATTCTGGTAAAAAATATGGACTTGGTTCTTCGGCTGCCGTGACTGTCGCTACCGTAAAGGCCCTCTGTCGGTTCTACAACTTACCGGTAACTAAGGACGACATTTTTAAATTAGCAGCAATCGCCCACTTTGAAGTTCAGGGAAACGGTTCACTTGGCGATGTTGCTGCCTCAGTTTATGGCGGCTGGATCGCCTACCATTCATTTGATCGCCAATGGCTTGCTCAACAACGGAAATACCTTGACTTACAGACTTTGATTTCCCTTCCATGGCCAGACCTTAAAATCGAATCATTAGATGCACCGAAAAACTTACAACTTCTTATTGGTTGGACTGGGAAACCTGCTTCAACTTCACAACTAGTCGATAAGATTTCTTTATTTAAGGCGCGGCAACAAGACGAATACCATCAATTTCTTGAAGAAAGTAAGCACTGTATTCAAAGAATGGTCGATGGTTTTCATAACGCGGATCTAGAATCAATTAAAAATGAAATCCGTTATAACCGTGACCTATTAAAACAGCTTGGAACTAATTCGGGAGTCCACATTGAAACTCCTGTTTTGAATAAGCTTTGCCAAATTGCAGAAGATTTTGGCGGTGCAGCTAAAACATCTGGTGCTGGCGGTGGTGATTGCGGAATTGTTGCCATCGATCGTAACAGTAACTTTAAGCAAGTCCTTAAGAATTGGACTGCCAATGAGATCGAGCAGTTACCGCTTTCTGTGCACTTCATTAATAACGTTAAAGGTGAGATCAAGCACCACCTCATCAAAAAATAAAGATTAAAAGAGTGTGATAATTGGTCTAACGTCTAAAATCACACTCTTTTATTATATTTATACCTAAGGAGAACATTATGGAATCAAACCATGCCCAACGAAAAAACGAACATCTTTCGTTAGCAACAAAGCTATATGATCAGGTCCATATTAATTCACTTGACAACCTTCAGATTATTCATCGTAGCCTACCAGAAATTAGTCTTGATCAGGTAACCACGGCTACTAAGTGCGGAAATTTAAGTTTAGAATTTCCTTTCTATATTGAAGCAATGACTGGTGGTAGTCAAAATGCTTATAAAATTAACCGTGAGCTGGCAATGATTGCTAAAAAACATCATCTCGCGATGGCAGCTGGCTCTGCAAGTATTATTTTTCACGACCCAAATGCCCGTAAAAGCTTTTCGATTATTCGTGAAATCAATCCCGATGGCATTGTTATCGCTAACTTAAGTGCTAACGCAAACCTAGAGCAAGCACAGGCCGTTATTAAATTACTAAAGGCAGATGCCCTTGAACTTCACATCAATACTGCTCAAGAATTAGTAATGGCAGATGGCGATCGTGACTTTCACTGGTTGACAAACATCAAATCACTGATTAACCACCTTGATGTTCCAGTAATAGTAAAAGAAGTTGGCTTTGGGATGGATGCATCAACCATTAACCTCCTCCAATCAATTGGAGTTAAGCTAATCAATATTAGTGGTCGAGGAGGGACTAATTTCGTCGCAATTGAAAACCGCCGAAATCATCTCTCAGATTTCAGTTTTCTTAATAATTGGGGACAAACAACTTTAGAGTCGTTATTGGAAGCGAAAAAAGTACGGAAACGAGAAACACAGATTATCGCCTCTGGTGGAATTTGTTCACCGCTTGACGTTATTAAAGCTGGGATCCTTGGTGCTAATGAAGTTGGGGTTGCTGGTTACTTTCTCAACGTTCTTATTCATAATGGGACCGACGCCCTTGAAAAAGAGATTAACAATTGGGAAATTACCCTCCCCCGTCTCCTTACTCTCCTTGGCTGTAAAACATTTAACGAACTAACCTCAGTTGATTTTGTGTTACACGGTAAAGAACTAGAATATGCGCAACAACGGCATTTAATCTAAAGGAGGCCTCATCCATTGACAGCGTACCAGAATATTCTGTTTGACCTTGATGATACCCTGCTTGATTATGGAGCAGCTGAAGAACACGCATTACAGCAATTATTTCAAGATTTCAATTTAATGCTAACGCCCGCTGTTAAGCGAACGTTCCAAGAATATAATGTTGGGATGTGGCAACGCTATGAACGCGGTGAACTCAGTTGGGATCAATTGATGGATCACTTATTCGCTGACTACTTTAAGGTTTACCATAAGCTAAGCGTTTCGGGAAGGCAAACAATTAAAACCTACCTTACTTACCTTAGTGATAACCACCAACTAATTCCAGGTACCCGAACGGTTTTAAATTACTTAAAGCAAAATAATTATCGTGTATATGCGGTAACTAATGGACAGAAAATTGTTCAGGATAAACGACTTAAAGAATCAAAATTATTACAATTTTTTGATGGTATTTTCATTTCCCAAATCATCGGGTTTCAAAAGCCTGATAAAAAAATGTTTGATTATGTTTTGACGAAGATTAACGGGCAACGTGCCAATACCATCATGGTTGGTGATTCTTTAAGCTCAGACATTCAAGGTGGCTTTAATGCCCATCTTGACACAATTTGGTTCAACCCCCATTCAATCCACAATTCAACCCGACTTAAGCCAACCTTTGAAATTCACCGACTAACTGAACTTAAATCTTTACTTTAAACTAAAAAAATGTGATGGTTTCCCATCACATTTTTTTACTACTTAATTAGGTAATTAACTAAACCAACCTTAGTCATTCCATCAGTAGCAATTTTCTTTAAAGCGTCTGATGACTTAGCCATTGCTTCGCTTTCACGTTCGTTTAACGGAACTTCAATAACCTTTGAAATACCAGATGCATTAATAACGGCTGGAGTACCAAGGTAATTATCCTTAATTCCATATTCGCCATCAATGTATGCACCAACAGGTAATACAGCATTTTCGTCCCGCAAGATTGCACGTGTAATCCGCATTAAGCAGGTTGCAACACCATATGCAGTGAAGCCTTTCCGGTTGATGATTTCATATGCCTTGTGACGTACGTCATCTTCAATCTTAAGCAATTCATCATTGCTAATTCCCTTTTCTTCACAGATTTGAAGAAGCGGTTTACCACCAACGGTAGCACTAGAATATGCAGCAAATTCTGAATCACCGTGTTCAGCCATAACATTAGCACTAATGTCTAATGGGCTAACACCTAACTTCTTTGCCAAAGCTACACGTAATCGTGCAGAATCAAGAGATGTTCCGGATGAAATAACCCGACTAGCAGGTAATCCAGAAATCTTTTGAACAGCGTAAGTCAACACATCAACTGGGTTTGTTGCCAGTAAGAGAATTCCATCGAAACCAGTAGCCATAATACTCTTCGTAATTTGCTTCATGATTTCAAGGTTCTTACCAACCAAATCAAGACGAGTTTCACCTGGTTTTTGGGCAGCACCAGCACAGATTACAACTAAGTCTGCATCTGCACAAGCATCATAATCAGCTTGGTAAACTTGCTTTGGAGCAGTAAATACTGTTGCGTCTTCCAAGTCGAGGGCGTCACCTTCTGCGTGTTCCTTTGATAAGTTAACGATGGCTAATTCTTCAGCCAACCCTTGTTGAACTAATGCATAGGCGTAAGCTGAACCAACTTGTCCGTCACCAACAAGAACAACCTTTTGATGATTTTTTGACATAATTCAGTTTCTCCTTAATGTTAAATTACATGAATAAGTGTGCGTAGATTGGTACCAAGATGTCCATTGCTAATGAAACAATAACAACGGCAACGGCAGCCATAGCACCTTGAACTTCACCAAGTGAAAGAGCCTTAACAGAACCAACGGTGTGTCCGGCAGAACCTAATGACAAACCAGTAGCAACTGCAGAAAGTTTCTTCAAACCGAGAACCTTGATAAGGAATTCGGCCAAGGCGTAGATAACAACGGCGTTAAGGATACATGCCATAGCGGTAACGGCAGGAACACCGTGAACACCGGCAGCAATTGGCATAGCAACAGCGGTAGTAGCTGCTTGTGGAAGCATTGAAGCAGTTGAAGCAGCTGACAAACCGAAGAGCTTAGATACTAATTGAATCAAGAAGAGTGAAATGAATCCACCAACAAACATGATTACGATGATATCGAACCAGTACTTCTTGAAAACATCGTTAACCCGGTATAGCGGAATAGCGAAGGCCATAGTAGCAGGGTTCAAGAACCAGAAAATCATGTTACCACCAGGAAGGTAGAACTTCTTGTAAACAGCAGCAGTAGTGGAGCCAGTACCCTTAGCCCAAATTGCTAAGATAACGATACCAAGAACCATACCAACAAGTAATGGGTTAAAAAGGAAGAATCCATTACTAATCTTAGTTAACCACATACCAATAAGGTAAACGATTAATGAAATAAAAATACCAGTGAATGGTAGTGCTAGATTTGTAACAATCGTATTAGCCATAATTAATTGCCTCCCTAGTCTTCATCCTTGGTACCAGTGATCTTGTGGTGAATACCCATGACCAAAGCACCAACGTAAGCAATTACGACAAGCAAGATAATCGTTGAAATAATGATAACGATAATATCTTGAAGTCCTTCCTTCTTCATGATGTCCAAGTGGGCAGCCAATTGGATACCAGATGGAACGAACAAGAAAGCAATTAAGCCGATCATGAAGTCACCGAACTTAGCAACTTGGTGAAGCTTAACAATGTGACAAGCCAACAGAATGTAAAGCAAAATCATAGCGATCAAAGAGGTCGGTACGACAAAGCTCTTTGGAAAAAGATCAGAGATCAATTGAGAAACAAATAAAATAGCAGCAAAGATTCCCATTTGAACATAAATGTTGGAATCCTTAGGTTGTTTGTCCTTTTCCATAACTTATTCCCTCCCACAGAAATAAAAATAAATTTTGATCGGCGCCATACATTTAACGCCTCTTCAGTTATCTAATTTACACTTTTTTGACAATTTGTGTTAGTTTTCACAGCTAAATAGCCATATTTGATGATGAAATGCCCTAGAGCGCGGATGAGATGCCATTAAGTTTGTTAATTTTTTTACAATTTAAACAAAAAAATGAAATATAATCGTCCTAATTCATTTATATTCCCTCCTCTTATTCCTAGTAAATCAGTAATTATCAATCCTACTTTTATCTTGTACGGCTTTGCTCGGGTTTTTTCATTATATTCTTTGTTTAATAAAACAAAAGGAGTGTCAATCAAGCTCTCTTGATCACACTCTCTTTCTCCATGTTTAATTGAAATTATACTCCTAACGCCTGTTTTGTTGCAGTAACATAGGAACGACTTACGGGAATTTTACTCCCGTCGACAAGCGTTAACTCATAGGTATGATTAAAGCTTGGCTGTAATTCATGAACCTTATTGAGATTAACGACAAAGCTCCGGTGCACCCGGATAAACCTATGGGGGTCTAATGAATTAATAATACTGTTTAACGTTTGTTTGCTGAGTATTTCCTGATCTTCAGTATGTACCAACGCCTTACCAGCCTGAGCCTGAACATAGAGAATATTCCGCTTCTGAACAACGATTGTCCGTTCGTCATTAGTTAACGAGATTCGGGGATTCTTTTGCTGCTCGGTAATTCCACTATTATTCTGACCAACCAACAGTTTAGCAACTCGCTTAACCGCATCATTGACTCGCTCCTGTTCAAATGGCTTCAGGACATAGTCAATTGCATCCGCTTCAAACGCATCTAATGCATACTGGTCATAGGCAGTTGCAAACACAATATAGGGACTGTTTTCTCGTTTTTTTAGACTTTTAGCAAATGCCATCCCGCTACCATCATCTAATTGAATATCCAGGAAAATTAGATCTGGACGATTTTTCTCAACCTCTTCCCGGGCAGAATTGACACCATCGGCCTTGCTGATATCATCAATTAAATCATTTTGCTCTAATAAATAACTAAGTTCATCTCGGGCTAATGGTTCATCATCCACAATTAAGACTTTCATTTACTGCTCCCCCCGTTTAGTTAATGGAATTGAAATTCTAACAGTTGTTCCTTGACTACTACTATCAAAGTGAAGTCGACTCTTTTCATCGTATAAGCCAACTAAACGTTGATTTAAATTATGAAGCGCGGTTCCCGAACCGTGCTCTGAGGGAACGGCTTCCGTTCCTAAGCGTTTAAGTAAAGCGGGTGAAATACCCTGACCATTATCGCTAACCGTAATCAGTAACCGCTTATCTTGACCGTTAACGTTAACAACTACATGATTATCCGTCTTCCGTTTTCCAAAAGCATGTTTTAACGCATTTTCCACGAGTACCTGAATTGTAAACGGTGGTAACAGGACGTCATCACTAACGGTGGTATTTAGCTGAACATCATACTTATTTGGAAACCTAGTCATTTCCAAACTAAGATACGCCTTAACCTGTTGCCATTCCTGAGCCAACGTAATTTTCGTTTCACGTGCGCCAATAAGGTTCGACCGAAAGTAAGTGCTTAGTTGTAATAACAATTGCCGTGCCTTTTCACTATCACGACGCATCATTGCACTAATGGTATTAATTGCATTAAAGAAGAAGTGAGGGTTTACTTGAGCCTGAAGTGACTTTATTTCGGCATCACGAACTAATTTAGCCTGCATTTCTGCTTCTCCAAGAGCAATCTGGTTAGAGAAAATTTCACCTAGTCCGGTCGCTAATTGAATTTCAACCGGAGTTAGCTTCCAGCTATCGGTATAGTACATCTTTAAAGTACCGACAACCTCTTCAGAAACCCGGAGCGGAACAACAATTGCCGCCTGCAGTGGGCAGTCAATGCGTGAACAACCTATCTCCTCAGCGTTTCGGGCAACCTTTACCTGACCGCTCTGAATTACAGATTCCGAAAGGGAAGTTACCATAGTTTCCCCAGAAATATGGTGATCACTCCCGGCACCAATATGCGCAAGGATCGTGTTTCGATCAGTGATACTAATTGCATCAAAATTAGTGTACTTTTTAATAATTCTCACAACCTGCTCTGCGGACTTAAAATTGAGACCATCTCTGAAATATGGCAAGGTCTGATTAGTCAATTTTAAAACAGAGTGGGTCTGCGTTGCTCGCGTTTCTTCTTCTTGACGAAGGTACATTGTGATAATCGA
>NZ_JALCQI010000028.1 GCF_022651205.1 Limosilactobacillus sp. | reverse complement strand
TTTAATTCAATGTTATGAGGGTAGCTTTCCGTGATGTCGTTCATTCCATTAAAGAATGTCCGCATAATAATCTGAGAATCATGACTCAGACTAATATTTGTAACTTTAAGAAAGCCACCATTATCATCATCACTATCAACCTTTGCCGGTGCCTTTGCAACCTGCATTAATGCGTTAATAGTAGATATTGATAGAGCAGAGACAGCAGCACAAACAATATCCTGACCATAGGGACCAGCATCTGCATGCCCCTGCATCTGAAAAGCGGTAATTTGGTGATCCGAATTCAAATTAAACGTTACCCGAATCATTATTTACCTCCAAATTAAGCATTGATCTTGTCAACAGTAACCTTAGTGTATGGTTGACGGTGACCTTGCTTAGTGTGGGTATGCTTCTTAGGCTTGTACTTGAAAGTAACAACCTTCTTTTCCTTGCCTTGCTTTTCAACAGTAGCTTCAACTGATGCACCATCAACTAATGGAGTACCGATCTTAGTGCTGTCACCACCGACAAAGACTACTTGATCAAAAGTAACCTTGTCGCCTTCCTTAGCATCAAGCTTTTCAACGTAGATGGATGAACCTTCTTCTACCTTGTATTGCTTGCCGCCAGTTACGATAATTGCGTACATAAATTTGTGCACCTCCTTAATTTCTAAGACTCGCCGAACCAAGCAGCACTATGCTTTTAACTTGGCAGCGTGCGGTTGTAGTTGTTGGTCACAAATACAACATATGCATATTATCAAAAAAGTCCCAGTTAGTCAAGAACAATATGCATGTAAAAAGGATTGTGGTATGGTTTCCAATTACTAAGTCGATACAGGATAAAAAAATGAGCTCCAATGCTCGGCAATCCAAACACTGGGGCCCAAATTTAGATTCATTCAATGTCTTGTAATGCTGGCTCGGTTTCATAACTAAAGAAGCCTAGTAGGGGAACATTATCAGAATCCAATTGTTCAAGCATCCTTCCAACGCTCTGAGTCATGTAGCGAGATGTATAAATCATTCCATCTTTTAACCAATGACTGATCAAGCCAAGAAGTGCTGAATCAATGAAGGAAATCTGCAAGTTTAGCGGAACTTTCGGCTTCTCTTCTGTTTCAGCTATCGCAACATAAAATTTTGACAACTGGTCAGATAACCGATTATAAAGCTGTTCGTAAAAGAAGTCATTTCGTTTGTTATTTAACAATACATCAAAAATATCAGCTTCACTTTCAATGTACTGAAACGCCTTCTGAAGTGAGAACACTTGCACCGTTTGCCCTTTAGAAAAACTGAGGTCCTCACTTTCTACCATTACTTGATCAAAGAACTCATCAAGAAGTTCATTCATTGCAGAACGAATAAAGTCCTTCTTATCTTTATAGTGAAGATAGAAAGTTCCTCGGGTGATGTTGGCGATTTCAGTAATTTTTTGAACACTGATGTCTTCTAACCTTTCTCTTCGCATCAAATAAACTAACGCTTTGCGAAGACTATTCCGGGTCTTCACCACACGTGGATCTGTCTTATTACTTGCCATAAGTCATCATCCCTTCGTTTTCAGCTTAAGTTCCCCTCGCTTTCGTACTTCTACTAATTTAAAGTATAATTTATGAAAACGCTTCCGTCAAAATATACAAACAATTATCCTATAAAAAAAGCAATATTAAGATGGAATCCATTGACAATTTAGTTGGTTAAATTATATACTAGTGTCTGTCTGAAACGGTAGCTCAACTGGATAGAGCATCGGTCTTCTAAACCGAGGGTTGAGGGTTCAAGTCCCTCTCGTTTCATTAAATATGCTGATATATCAGCGTTTATAACGCTCTTGATATCTTCAAACCTACTTTAAAAAATGGTATCTTCCGAATTACGGAAGGTACCATTTTTATATAATTGATCATTCATTTAACCACTACATTATGGCCAATAATTAATTATCATTTGATTACTTAACTATTTTTTGATATATGATTAATTCATCAAATCAATCTAACATAAGGCGCGAATTCTATTAGTGTCTGTATCTATCATTAACTAACAATTTTACCTTTTCTTGCTTATTCTTGAATCTACGAGATTTTAAACATTTAATAAAGATTCGGCTAATTTATTAGTTATTAATTGCAAAATAATGAAAAAGTCTAATAATTAAAAATAGAGAATGCTTTTTGAGGTGAATTATCATGTTACCATTCTTTGTTATTATCATAATTTTAATTGGTTCAGTTATTGGTCAAATTATGTTTGGTAATAAAAACACTGATGATGACCAAATGGCTGGAAAACATGTTGCTTCTCGTAACAGTTATAATAGTCGAAAAGCATGATCGTTTTCGATTCAACAAAAAAGACTGGCATTATAAAAATGTCAGTCTTTTTTTATTAATGACCCCATTTGGATCGTTGAGTTTTAATTAAATTCTTATATTTAGTAGTAATTTTCTCATCAGTAAAGCCTAAATCAATTAGCCCCCACTTTATTAGCAGGTGCCAAGCATGACGAAAACTTTCTTGACGATGATTATAGTAAGCATCACCAAGAAAATGCTTAATTGCTAAGTATTGTTTATTCTGTTCAGCAAGCTTTGTAGCTGGCTTACTTCGTTTAATCAATCCCCATTGTTTGTCATCCATCACAATTAAATGGGTCCACTGCTGTTTTGCGCTAAACAATAAGAATAACTCAATTGCCTTCAGGTAGTGCTGTTCGATTGACTCTGAATTATTTTCATTGTGTTCTAGAATATTGAACCAACCATCACCATCTGCAAGTTTAGCTAATTCTACATCTAAGGCAGTGAAGATTGTCTGTTTCCGTGCCTCAGGTCCAACTTCAAGTTCTTGTGCTTCATCAACATCAAGCTCTAGATCAATTACTTGATGGAGTAATGTTGTCCAATTAATCATCTTCCACCTCATCAGTTGATTCATTTTCATCTATTTGGTCATCAGCGAATATTAACGGATCCGACTTGACGGCCAACTCTTCACGATTACTTAAGTACCAATCACGAATAAGTTGATAATGTAATAATAAGTCAAAGAATGAAATTTGATTGTCTGGGTCATTAACTGAGAAGAACCATTGTTGACTATAATCATCGGGATCAAATGAAAGATCAAGGTTAACATCCCGATCTAACCGTAACTCAGCCCCATTATTTTTAGGTAAGTTAAATAACATGTAGTCAGTTTCTGCCGTAGAAACAAATAACCGATCAATTACGGTTAGAGATAATTCAGGTTGAGATAAATCATAGTGTTGTTGGTTACTTGTTCCAAGGATTCCTCGATCAATTACGAAGTCAAGATCGTCATGAAGTGCCTGCGCAAAAAGGAGTAGTGGCTTAATTGTTGAGCGCAAGTCTAAATCAGAATACTTCTTCAATCCTTTAACAATAAAGTAATTAATTAAGTTCTTGTTATTGAAGCGCAACATCTGATGCTCAATGTTTAAGGAGAAAAGCGGTTCGTTATCGTTCACATCCGTAAAACCAACATTTCCATCCTGATCCTTAACAAAATGGAAAAGAACTTTTTCACCTAACGAGGAAATCGTGGCATAGAAAAGATGACTTGTCGGATCCTCGGTAACATTCAATTCACTATTAGAATGCATTTCTAATAAGCGCACCATTAGCAACAAATAATAATCCGTCGTTTGGTAATGTTGCGGGAACTTAACAAAAGCGTCTTCTAAATCTAAATTAACTAAATCATTAACGGCTTCGAGAAGCTCATGTGCATCTTCTGTTTTGGCGAGCTTAGTTAACAGTTCAACATAATGCTGACCAATTTCTAGACCATGTTCAAATGAATGTGCCAGTGCACTAACCTGTTCAGATGGCCGATTTAACATTTGATTATTGTTCATCATCTGTCACCTGCTTTTCCTGGTAATCAGATAGGCTCTTTATATAACTAGCGTACAAATTCCGGTTGGCTAATTCAAAGTCTTCAAATGAGCCAAAAGTATCTAAAATACTCTTTTGCTCATAACTTAAAATTGTATTTTCCTTTGAAAGGGAAAGAACAACTTGTTCATTATCCTTGATTGTTTGGGCAGCTGTCCGTGACTCCTCCTCTTCCTCTTCCAACTTTTGGAGTGCATCAACCAAGTTTTGACGACTTTCCTTGTTCTTATTGCTTTCCCAAATACCGGAACGCGAGCTAACATTCTTTAATTGTTCCTGTAGTTTGGAACGCTTCTCCTCACGTTCTCGCTGATGATCGATCAGATCTTGTAGACGGTCATTTTCAGCCGAGATTTTATCGATCTTATCACTATTAAAACGCTTATTATCATGAGCAAGTTCAAACGTCTTCTTCAGCTTACCATATTCATCATCATTAAATAGGAAACGGATATTAAGGACATCAAGTTCACCGAATTGACGCCGATCCCACCAATTACCAAAGTAAATCCGGTAGTGACCCGTCTCGTATTCTTCATAGTAGAAGAATGGGTATTTTTTACCTAAATAGTTAATCAAATTTACACTCAGGAAATTACTCAAATAGTTGGTTATATCATCAACTAAACTCATCACTCCCTGATTATTAGGCTGTTGTTCACGATGCTCAATCTCTTTAGCATAGCGTTGGTTATCTAATAACTGATATATCTTTCGATCCTGATGTTCCTTCACTGCTTCTTCGATTTGATGTAAGAATGTTATTTTTTCGCTAATTCGTTGATTAATAATCCCACTCACATCATGGGCAGCCTGTTCATGTCCTGAATTTGCCATCGTACACCGCTCCTTATTTTAATAACTATTTTTTATCTTAATCGACTTGTCCGCAAATTTAAAGAACTTCATAAATTATTGAAGAGTTTCTTTACATTTAATTCCCATATGTTGATTTCAAAAAGAAAGAGACTATAATAAAATATATAGATAAAACACTTATGTGTAGTATCTATATTGTTGAAGCGTTTCGGAAAGAGGCGAAGTTTAAATGGCACTTAGTAAGCAAGAACGTAAGGAAATGGCTCGTAAAGCCATGGAAAAGCGTGGCAGCAAGAAACCAGATGGTTCTGGCTTTGCAAAGATTGATGCTGACGCCAAAAAGCTGAGCGATTAACTTTTTTTGAAGCAATTCACTCTTTATTCAAGAGGCTTATTCAAAGCCTCTTGAATTCTTTTTAAATGAAATTATGAAAATGACTTTCTCAAAAAGGAGGCCGTGAAAACAGGATGTTTTTCACGGCCTCCTTTGTTTCAGGCTATTTAAGACTGGTAATGTATTTTTCTAACCGGTCCATTCCCTCTTTAATTTGGTCCATGCTGGTTGCATAACTAAAGCGTAAGTAACCGTGACCACCTTTGCCAAAGTAGGAACCTGCTGTTACAGCAACCCGGGCATTCTTGACAAGATCATAAACGATTTTTGTATCATCTTGATCCAAATTTTCAGGAATCTTAGCAAAAATATAAAATGCCCCCATCGGTCGACTGCAATCAAATCCCATCGCCACCAGTCGCTTCTTCATATAGTCACGTCGCTCAACATACTTTTTGTCCATTTCCTTAGTTGCGCCTGTCCCACCTCTTAAGGCAGCTTCCGCAGCGTCTTGGCTAAAGGTAGCAACATCAGTCATCACAAAAGAATGAACCTTAAAGATTTCGTTTGTAATTGCTTCTGGCGCACAAAGGTAACCGATTCGCCAACCAGTCATTGCATAAGATTTTGAAAGACCATTTGTAAGAATTGTTTGTTCTGGTAATGCCCGTGCCATTGAAGCATAGCCACCGTCATAAATTAGTTCACTATAAATCTCATCACTAATCGCAAAAATTGGTTTCCCCTTAATTAGGTTAGCTAATGAATTCAACTCATCTTGCGTGTATGCAATTCCTGTTGGATTTGACGGGTTAACAAATACAATTCCCTTTACTCGTTCACCATACTGATCCAAATATGACTGCAATAACTCTGGAGTTAATTTGAAGTTCGTCTTAGAAGTATCGACCTCAATTGCTGTTCCACCAGCAATCACCGCATCAGGACTGTAGATTGAGAAAGTCGGTGTAGGTACTAAGATAACATCCCCAGGATTAGTAATCGCCGTAATTGCTGAATAAACGGCTTCCGTAACCCCATTGGTAATTAGGATCTCGGTCTTTGGATTATAATGGAGATCATAATTTTTTGCCAAGAAATCAGAAACCGCCTGAAGGAGTCCAGTCGTTCCCCGTTGTGGTGCATAATGAGTCCGGTTACTCTTAATGCTCTGAATAGCCGCGTCCTTAATATACTCTGGGGTATTAAAATCAGGCTCCCCAATTGTAAATTTAATCACATCATCAAATTGCGAAGCATAATTACTAAATTCAAAAATCTTTAATTTAGGTACATCATTTAAAGATTTTCGCATATATTGCTTCATTTCAACCATTTTTATCAACCTCGTTTATAATTTATCTTCTTTTATTAGAGTAAGTCTTTTGCTCAATAATGGTCAAGTTGATTAATTAAAATTTAAAAATAAAAAGCCGGCAATTAACTTTACCGACTTTCTATTTAATTAAACTATATCTTATGCTTGAAGAGCATCAATCATCCGCTTAAGCAATTCAATATCAGTATCACGAGAGTAAATATCCATGATCTCATAAATTTGTGGAGCAGATGTTGAACCAGTAAATGCGAGGTTAAGTGGGAAGTATAGGCCACGACCCTTAATTCCAGTAGCCTTACCAACTTCCTTAATTGCTTGATTGTAATCATCCGCACCGTTTTCCAGTTTTTCTTTTAATCCTGTTAGAACGGCCAAGACATCACTGTTAGCAAAGTCCTCATTATCCTTGATCAAGTCGTAGTTGAAGTGTGCATTAAGGACATTGTAGTAGTCCCAAACATATTCGATTACTTCAAGCAACTTGTTAACGTCACGTTGGTGAACATGGATTGTCTTCTTAATTAAGTCCTTAAGTTGATCTTCTGGAATTGATTGAAGTCGTTGAGCTTCTTCAGTTTCGCCTTCTTTTACTAATTCCATTGTCCGGTCAGTTAATTCATCAACAGACATGCTCTTAATATATTGAGCATTCATCCAGTCTAACTTCTTTTGGTCGAAGTAAGCTGGAGCCTTTGACATCCGATTTGGATCGTAAACCTTAATTAATTCATCCTTAGAATAAATTTCCCGTTCGCCAACTGGTGACCAGCCTAAGAATGCAATGAAGTTAAAGATTGCTTCATGAAGGTAACCATGCTTCTTGTATTCACTAATGAATTGCAAGGTGTCCTTATCACGCTTACTTAACTTCTTCCGGGTCTTAGGGTTAAAGATCAATGGAATGTGGCAGAATGTTGGGTGTTCCCAGCCTAATGCCTCATAAATCGCAATTTGCTTAGGAGTGTTAGAAATATGGTCGGCCCCACGTAAAACATGAGTAATATCCATACTATGATCATCCACAACTACCGCAAAGTTGTAGGTTGGCATTCCATCACTCTTTTCAATGATGAAATCACCACCAAGGTTATCAGAGTTAAAGGAAACGTGACCACGAGCAATATCGTCCCATTCATAATCATGGTTCTTTGGGAAGTGGAAGCGGATAGTTGGCTTCAAGCCCTTAGCTTCAGCAGCCTTTTGTTCCTCTTCACTCTTACCGTACCAACGACCATCGTAGTGTGGTGCTTCGTTGTTAGCCCGTTGACGTTCTCGCATTTCTGCTAGTTCCTCTTCAGTTGAGTAGTCCTTGTAGGCTAGCCCCTTATCAAGCAATTCTTGAATATACTTGTGGTAAATCCCTTGCTTATTCCGTTCACTTTGACGGTATGGAGCATACTTTGGATTTGGCTTGTTAGGACCTTCATCCCAGTCAATTCCTAACCAATGTAAATTCTCCCGTTGGCTTGCTTCACCGTCTTTAACGTTCCGCTTGGTATCAGTATCTTCAATCCGTAATACCATTGTGCCGTTAAAGTGACGAGCAAATAAATAATTAAAAAGGGCTGACTGCGCGTTACCAATATGTAAGAAACCTGTTGGACTTGGTGCGTAGCGAACTCTGACCTTCTTGTCATCCATGTTTGCGATTCTCCTTTATATCTGTTTCACGAAATAATTCGTGACTGCAACATGTTTAATTGTATCGGAATGTTGCTATTTGTCAATTTCATTCAAGCACAGATAATAAGGGACTGCAAGTGTTGACACCTGGTCCCCTATTACTTTGCTATTTAACTTTAATTTAATATTGTTCCATGTACCGTTGACGTTCCCAATCAGAAACATGAGCACGATAAGCATCGTATTCACGAGTCTTGGCTTCTTCAAAACTTTGGTAAAGGTGTTCACCCATTGAGCCTTTAATCACATCATCCTCAGCGAGATCCTTCAAGGCACTGTGAAGTGTATCAGGCAAGTTAACAATTCCTTTATCTTTTCGTTCCTTAGTAGTCATATCATAGATGTTCTCGTCAACATTATGAACGGGTGGCAAATTATTCCGTAAGCCATCAAGTCCTGCTTCTAGAACTGCAGCAATTGCTAAGTACGGGTTAGCAGCTGGGTCAGCAGAGCGAAGTTCAAGACGAGTTCCCATCCCACGATCATTTGGAATCCGTACCAATGGTGAACGGTTAGAAGTTGACCAGGCAACGTATACTGGTGCTTCATATCCTGGGACGAGCCGCTTGTATGAGTTAACGATTGGGTTAACAATTGCAGTGTAACTCCGAGCGTGCTTCATTAAACCGCCCAAGAAATGGTAAGCCGTTTCTGATAATTGATTCTTATCATCCTTATCAAAGAATGCATTCTTACCATCTTGAGTAAAGAGTGACATGTTAAGGTGCATACCAGAACCGTTAATTCCTGATAATGGCTTAGGCATGAAGGTCGCATGAAGGCCATACTTCTTAGCGATTGTTTTAACCACTAATTTAAATGTCTGAATATTGTCAGCTGCTTCAAGTGCATCAGAGTATTTAAAGTCAACTTCGTGTTGTCCTGGAGCAACTTCGTGGTGAGCAGCTTCGACATCAAAGCCCATCTTTTCTAATGCAAGAACTATATCACGACGGCAATCTTCACCAACGTCAGCTGGTTCCATATCAAAATAATTCTCGGCGTCGTTAACCTTGGTGGTTGGGTTACCATTTTCATCGGTCTTAAAAAGGAAGAATTCTGGTTCAGGGCCAATATTAAATGACTTGAAGCCCATCTTTTGCATATCCATCAATACTCGTTTGAGGTTATTCCGTGGGTCACCTGAGAATGGTGTTCCATCAGTCATATGAACGCTGCAAACTACTCGAGCAACCTTCCCATGACTAGCTCCCCAAGGGAAAACCAGCCAAGTTGACATGTCCGGGTAAAGGTACATATCACTTTCCTCAATCCGGACAAAGCCATCAATTGAGGAACCATCAAACATAATCTTATTATCCATCAACTTATCAAGCTGACTAACCGGCAAGTCAACACTTTTAATTGTTCCTAGTAAATCAGTGAACATAACCCGTAAGAAGCGAATGTCCTCATCCTTCACCATTTGACGAACTTCATCCTTGGTATATAAATGTCTAGCCATAAATTCATTCCCTTTCCTGAAGATACCTTACTGACATGGTTTACTTAATAAAATAAAGTATTAAATTTTACCTTTAACTAGCACTAGTTACGATCTATAACTTAGACCAACTAGCAATATTCCATTGAATAAACCTGTTCCTTTAGTACTGCTTAAGGATACCAATTGATAATCATTAAGTCAATTTACTGGAAGCGTTTTAACCTGATCATAACTAATTTGTTGCTCCGGCTTTACTTTTTTAACCACCCATCAATAAATTCTTTAATTTCATTAGTATTGTTTTGCCCACTTACTAAATCAAACCAATGGACATCCATCTTATTCCTGAACCAGGTTAACTGACGTTTTGCATAATGTCGTGAATCCTGTTTAATTTTTGCTACGGCATCTTCAAGTGAACATTTGCCAGCAAAATAAGGGAATAACTCATGATAACCGATCCCCTTTCCAGCAGGCAAATCAATGCCACCCTTGTCGTACAGCCACTTAGCCTCTTCCAGCAATCCAGAATCGATCATTATGTCAACTCGGCGATTAATTCTGTCATACAATACTTGACGATCCGTGGTAAGACCAATTAATAAGAAATCATCCATTGCTTGTGATTGCTGCTGTTGTGAAAATAGCTGACCATTTTCATCAATCACTTCCAGCGCCCGAATTACCCTTCTGGAATTATTCTCAGGAATTGCACTTGCTGCTTTAGGATCCTTGCTTTCAAGCTGTTCCCATACATAATGCGGACCACGTTCTTCCAGAACTTGTTGCCAATGTTGACGAAACTTTTCAGATCGCTGGTTATCCTGGTTACCACCAAGAGCCAGGTTGTTTGTTAATGACTGTAAATAAAAACCAGTACCGCCAACGATCAACGGTAATTGATGGGCACTACTAATCTTTTGGATCCACGAATTAGCCTCATTTTTAAATTTAGCTACGGAATATTGCTCATCCACGTCACAAATATCAATCAAATGGTGAGGAATCCCTGCCATTTCTTCCGGGGTTACCTTAGCAGTTCCAATATCTAAATGACGGTATACCTGCATTGAATCGCCTGAGATTATTTCACCATTAAGCGCTGTTGCTAATTTAATTGATAAACTAGTCTTGCCAACCGCAGTCGGGCCAACAATTGCTACTACTTTAGACATTTTTTATCTCCTTAAACTAAATTTTGATCCTTCTCACTGGTAAAAAGCCGCTAAGTCCTTCATAATAGAGGTAACATAGTAAAAAGAGGAGGCTATATTATGAAGAACTTTGCTAAGGGTGTTTTAATCGGTACATTTGGTACTTTGGCTGCAATTGCTAGTGGAGCATTCACGTTCCACAAGACCGTTGTTAAACCAATCGAAGACCAAGAAGAAAAATTTGATGAGAACCGGCGAGCAGCCACACGAAAGAGTCGCTCAGCTCACCAAGCTTAATCAATTACTATTATAAATAAAAAAGAACGAGGAAAAAATATTTCCTCGTTCTTTTTTATACTAGTATTTAGACTTCTTGGTCTTCCCTTTCCAGCCATTGTAACCACCCTTAAGGATGTACAACTGCTTATAGCCATGCTTAGCAAGGAATACAGCTGCTTGTGTACTAATAGCGATTCCCTGATCATACATGTAAACGGGAATATCTGGTCGTAATTCACCGTATTGTTGTTTGATATAAACATATGGTAAGTTACGTGCTCCTAGGATATGGCCCTTCTTAAAGTCATTTGGTTGACGTAGATCAATTACTTGTGCTTTCCGCATTCCCTTATGAAATGCTTCACCATCTAAAACTGTTGCATACTTCTTTCGCCGATAATATTGGAAAAGCCAAGACAATCCCCAGGCAATTAAAAGAACAACAATAACAATATTAAAGGTTAATAACCCACTACTAACTGCAAGAATCACGGTAACGCTCCCTCACTTATTAAATTACATAAATTGTCGTGCTAAGGAAGCGGCACCAATAACCCCAGCATCATTACCAAGTTCGGCCAATTTTAGTTGAGTTGAAGTCCGAACTGTTGGGAATGCAAATTTCTTAAAGTTTTCATTAACCCGCTTCAAAAGGAAGTCACCAGCAGCTGAAACACCACCACCGATAACTAAGTATTCAGGGTTAAGAGCATTACTCAAGTTAGCAGAAGCTAATCCCAAGTAAAATGCAACTTCATCAACAACGGTGTTTGCCAAATAGTCATTTTGCTTTGCCAAATCAAAGACAATCTTAGCGGTAATTTCATCACCATTATCAATCATTGCCTTCAAACGACTGTCACCTTCGTATTCTTCAGCCTTATCTTGGGCAATGTGAACGATTCCTGTAGCGGATGCGTATTGTTCAAGACAACCATGGTTTCCACAAGTACAAAGGTAACCATCTGGCTTTACGATCATATGACCAACTTCACCACCGGCACCAACCATTCCGTGAACCAGGCGACCATTGGAGATTAATCCACCCCCAACACCGGTACCGAGAGTAATAAAGGCAACATCATCACCTTCGTTACCAGCACCCTTCCAGCGTTCACCTAATGCGGCCACGTTAGCATCATTATCAAGTGCAAACTTCATTCCGGTGCCTTCTTCAATCTGTTCCTTAACGTTTTGGGTTGTCTTCCAGTTAAGGTTGTATGCACCGACAACAGTACCCTTATCACGATCAATCGTTCCTGGAGTTCCCATTCCAATCCCGATAAATTGATCATGATCCATCTTATAAAGGTCAAGGTGGTGATTAATGGAATCAATAATATCAGGAACAATGTGTGAACCATCATCTAAAATATTAGTCCGTAAAGACCACTTTTGTTGGATCTCACCATTCTCAGTTAAAATTGCAAACTTAATAGTAGTTCCACCAAGATCAACACCAATTAATTTTTTAGCCATTTTCTCATTTCCTTTCACTTAACGTCTTAAATTGCTGTTCCGTTTTTTTCACGTTGTTCTTCTTCACGATGTTCTTTCCGAAGAACAATTTTTGCTTTCATGTAGGTCTGACTATCCACAACACCAGCCTGGTATAAGTGGTCTAGCTCGATCGCAACTAACTCAATATCATATAATCGCTTGCCAACATAAACATAAACATTGAATTCCTTTAGTAACTGCTGGACATCATACAAAGTCCGATATTCACGCGGCCTTGTCAATTTAAATCACCTACCAATTGCAATAATCATAGCAATAATGCCAAAGAATAATATCACACTGCCAATCAGTCGCTTAAGGAAGTGAACATGACCGACAAACGGTGCACCGACAACATATGATACTAAGAATCCACCTAAAAGGCCACCAATATGACCAGCTAAGTCAACCCCTGGAAGGAATAAATCCATTACAATATTGATCCCCACCAAGATAAGGAATTGACGACTCAGATCCTGGATCAGCTGGTTATCATGAAACGATTCACCAAGCATTAAAAATGCCCCAAAGAGACCAAACAACGCTGTACTAGCCCCCGCAGAAATTGTATTTGGTAAAAAGTAGGCACTAGCCAGGTTTCCCGTAAAGGCACTAACAAGATAGATTACCAACATCCGCCAGTGGCTGAATAGTTCCTCAATATACATTCCCAAAAAGTAAAGGGTGATGCTATTAATAATCAGGTGGGCAATCCCAATATGAAGGAATACCGGGGTAATTAATCGCCACCATTGTCCCGCACGTATTAGTGGCGTTACTCGAGCACCACATTCTACAAGGATCGCCGAATTTGTAGAGCCACCCAATAATGTCATTATAATAAATGCAACGACTTGAATAATCAAGAGGACGGTTGTTACCGGAGCTCTTCGCCAAATATGATCTCTCATTAATCAGTCTCCGGTAAGAAGAGGACTTTATTAACACGCCGATCATATTGATCACTTTCCCATTCATTTTCACCTGCAAGCTGTGTTGTAAATGATAACGAAATGGTACTACCGTTATACTTGTCCAAATAACGATCATAGTAGCCACCGCCAAAACCGATCCGGCGTCCAGATGGGGTAAACGCAACTCCAGGGACGATCATTAGATCAATCTCATCAGGTTGGTACACTTTACCATTTTGTGGTTCTAGTATTCCAAAAGTCGTCTCACTAAACTCAGTATCTTCATTCAACGCAACAAATTCCATTTGATGATTTGGCAAGGTCCGTGGGACAACAATTTGGCGATTTTCATGACGAGCATGAAGAATAATTGGCGAAGTATCCAATTCTAAGGATTGACTTAACGTTGTTGCAATCACCTTTGCGTCCATCCACTCTTGCTGATCGAATAGCATTGAAGTTAATCTTTTTTCCTCATGTAAACGCGTATTAAGATCAAGTTGTTGCAATCGAGCAATATATGCCTGGCGCAACTCCTGCTTTGAATACGTCATTATCCTACAATCTCTCCTTTTAAACGTTTTCAGTCTATAATTATCACAGCTCACCAGGATTTATGCAAGCGTTTTTTCACTAAGTAATAAAAAAGGCACCTAACCAGGTGCTTTTTTATTACTTAGTTTCACGGTGTAAGGTAACCTTACGTTCCCGAGGACAGTACTTGTTTAATTCAAGACGGTCGGGATTGTGACGACGGTTCTTACTAGTTAAGTAAGTCCGTTCGTGGCATGATGTGCATTCAAGAGTAATGTTGACACGCATTGTCATGACCTCCTATTTTTTTATTTTATTTAACGTGGCTATTAACCCTAACTCGTACAACTATATCATTAATTAATCGTTTTGACCAGTCTTTTGTAATAATTGTTAAGGAAAATTACTTGACAGTCTCTACAATCACTAATCATTCGTAGTACTCTTAGAATCCTGAACCATCTTCCAGTAAGCACTGAAAATTTGTTTAGCCATATTCAAATTGGCACCACCATTTTCGTTTGTTACCCCAGGAATTGCAAGAGCAACAACTACTTGCGGATTCTTGGAAGGTGAATAACCAGCAAAACTAATGGTAGACGTTTGGTGACCATTTGTGACGGTTTCGGCAGTACCGGTCTTACCAGAAATTGATGGTTTAGCGCTACCTAATGACTTCGCGGTTACGTAGCTGTTGGTCCCGTGTGTAACCAAATATAGACCCTGACGAATTAAATCAAAATCTTCTTTTGAAGCAGGAATCGTGAACTGTACTTGGGGTTGCGTAGTGGATACAACTCGACCTAGCTTACCATTTGACTTACTTCCACGAATTTCCTTTACCACATATGGCCGCATCCGGTTTCCACCATTGGCAATCGTTGACATGTACTGTGCAAGTTGAATAACAGTGTAACCATCATAGTTCCCGTATGCCAAGTCCAGTGCAGAACCAATATGTTTCTGGGTAGATGGCCCGTTATAACCGGCAGTTTCACCAGGCAAATCAATTCCGGTCTTTTGTCCTAAGCCAAACATGTTGAAGTATTGTCGTTCCTTAGCGAAGATGCTTGGCTTTAACGTTAGCTGAGCGCCAGGCTTATAATTCATCCCTCCCTCTTTCATGATTAACTGCATCATGTAAGAGTTTGATGAAACTTCCAGAGCCATTGGAGCACTTAATGCCATGTTGGCTGATCCAGTCTTGTTAAACCAAGAACTCTTCGTTGAGGTTCCGGCAACTTTGATTGGTTGATCGGTCAATGTATTATCTGATGGCGTAATAACACCACTCATCAGCCCACCCATAATTGTGGCACCCTTAACTACGGAACCCATTGTTATTGGGTGGTTAATTGCACCAATTTCATCAACGGTCTGTTTCCCTGTCTTAATATTCCGGTCAATCCCTGCCATTGCATAAATTGCACCCGTGTGCGGATTCATGACGACAGCATAAACACCTGATGAATACGAAATCCCTGCAGAAGAATAATTCTGTTCTAGGATCTGTTGAACACGTTTCTGGAACTTCGCATTGATTGTCAGAACAAGGTTATCACCCTTTTTCCCAGGATACTTAACCGTTTCATCAGTTACCTTGTTTCCCCGAGTAGTTACTTGGGTCTGCGACTTAGAACCGGCTAAAGTTCCTTGGAACATCTTCTCCAAGTAACTCTGACCAACACTATCACTTCTTGAATAACCTTGAGAAAGAAGGCTGTTAACCTGATCACTAGGCAAACCAGTAGTTGAAACTGTCCCGGTTAATGATTGGAAATTCTTTCCCTGTGGGTAGTTTCGAGTCCAGGCAGTCCCAATTTTAACACCAGGCATTTGGTTCAAGTGCTCACCAACTTCGGCAAGTTCTCTACTAGTAACACCCGATTTTTTAATGTAAGTTGTTGATAATGAATAAGCCCCCGTCATTGCAGCGTAAATCCGCGCGTTACTCTTCTCATGACTCGACAAGTGCCATTCAGAAGGGTGACTCTTTAGATACTTCAGTGCGGCATCATACTGATCATCATCACTTGCATCCTTAGAAAGGTTAAGTTTTTTAACGATTCGTTTAAGGTTATCCTTATTTGCTAAGTAATAATCTTGTTCGTTACGGTCGGTTAAACGAGTATCGCTATTACTTACAGTAATATATTTACCTAACCGATTTGCTATTTTGTAAAGCTGATCAGCCGTCACATCGGAACTCTTGGTATATGTAATCGCTTGGTGAGTTTGGTTACCAACAATTACTCGGCCACGACTGTCATAAATCATTCCTCGCTGAACATTATTGGTCTGAATAGTCGTGTCGGACCGCTTAACTTCGGCTTTATATGATGAGCCATTAAGAACCTGCAAGTAGAATAAACGACCAGCAAGCATCAGAAGCAGTATTCCAACGATCCAAAGCAATAAGTTCAACCGTGATGGAATTATTGATTGAGCATTTTTATGTTTACCATGATTTGAACTGAAATAGTTCGTAATTCGATCAAAAAACTTCACAGTATTAAACTTCTCCTTTTACCGTGATGAATTCTATTGTAGCAAATTTTACTCCATTTAACATTTAAAGCTAACTTACCAAGAAGCATCATACACTTTATTTGAGCAAAAATGAACACACAATCTATTAAATCACCGAAACTTAACAGAACCTTCATATTCATGAGCAGTCAATTCGGTATATAATGACAGAGATATTTTATTTAGGAGGACATTTTGTGCAGTTTCGTTCTCAACTAAAAAAACAACATATTTTACTAATTAGCTTTCTTCTTCCCGTAATAATAATGGGAAGTTATTTTGCTTACCGAGGAATGGCTCCTTTCGGAAATAGCAGTTTACTGACGGTTGATCTTGGTCAACAATACATTGATTTCTTTGCTTACTTTAGGCGAACCCTGCTTCATAACCCAAGTGAGTTCATTTACTCTTTTAGCAAGGGACTTGGCGGTGAAATGTGGGGAACCAATGCATATTACCTTTGGAGTCCCCTTAATCTAATTTTACTTTTCTTTCCGGCAGCACATCTCACTACTGGTGTTTTAGTACTGACACTTTTGAAATACGGCCTTTCGGGGCTTTCATTTGCATGGTTGCTAACTAAGAACAAACTCCAATCTGGCAGCCGTATTTTTGCTTTCAGTACTGCTTATGCCCTCAACGGCTGGATCATTGCCAACCAGCTAAACCTTCTCTGGTTAGACGCAATGATTATATTACCGTTAGTCATTTGGGGACTTCATCAGGTAGTCTTCGCTCATCGATATTCCTGTTATATTTGTTGGCTCGCGGTAATGATCATCGATAACTACTATATGGCATGGATGATTTGTATCTTTACAATTCTCGTGTTTATCTGGTCACTTCCGCTGCTTAATAATTGGCAATCTCGTTTACAGGCATTCGGTCGTTACCTCCTTTCTTCATTAATTGCGGCTGGTATTAGCTGTATTGTCCTTCTACCGACCATCTATGCACTTCTTCAAAGTAAGGGAACTTACACCAACAATCACATTCTCAGTCGTTTTGAATATAATCCACTAAAACTTTTAGGCAAACTTGTCCCTGGATCATTTAATTTCAACCAAATGCCTAGTGGTCAAGCAAATATTTATGTTGGTATGCTAATGATGTTTGGCTTAGTTTTGTATTTTTTAAACCAGAAAATTAATCTAGGCCAAAGGATCATTGCTTTTGTCATTACCCTCTTTTTAATTCTTTCATTTTGTTATGAACCACTGGATCTTCTTTGGCATATCGGGCAGTTTCCCGTTTGGTACCCTTCAAGATTTTCCTTTATCTTTTGTTTTTGGGTAATTCTATTGGCAGCTACCTGTCTCCAAAGGAACTTTCAGCCAAGTAAATGGGAGCTTGCCATTCTCCTTATAATAACAATTGCAGTCTTTACCTATGTGGAAACATTAACCGTTTCTTATATTAATAATAACCAGAAGCTGATCGGACTTGGACTTGCGATTGTCAGCATTATTTTCTTAGGGATTCCTCATTCCGCGTCCCCAGTCATGAATGATCTTTTATTGGTACTAATCGCAGTTTGTGATGTTTCTACTAGTGCATATACTGCTTTGAACCAGATCTCTTATGTTAGTCAATCAGAATTTGGTGAGTATACTACAGCCCTCAATAGTGCAACTTCCAAGGTAAAGCGGCCAAATTGCGACTTTTATCGGGTCGCCAAAACATTTATGCGGACAAAGGATGACCCACTTCAAAGTGGCTTCTATGGAGCTGACCACTTTAGTTCAACAATTGTTCCAAGTCTCCCTAATTTTATGGGTTCAATCGGTCAACCAGCGGGGGATGGATTTGTTTCATACGACAACGGAACTCAAGTTAGCGATTCATTACTCGGCTTCCGCTATACTATGTCGGTTATTGACCCTAACCGTTCTAAACCCTTCTTGCCATTATCTGGCTACCGTCCGGATTGGAATACCAAGGAACCGGTGGCAGTAACCAACAACATTGGGATTCGAAAGAATTCAGCTGCCCTTCCAATCGCATTCGGGGCAAATTCACGAATTCTTAAATTAAAACATGATACTTATGATCCAACGGCATATCAGTCTGAGATTTATCAGGCACTAGCAAACTCACCACAACCGTTATTTAATATTCAGAACTTCAATCAGGTTGATTTTCAAAATGTTCAAAGTGCTGAACAAATTACCGGTACCACCTTCCAGAAAGAACACCGTAATGAGGCAGCAACGATTAAACTAGAATTTATTCCAACTAGCAATGATTCATACTACCTAACTCTCGGTCCAGATGTTAAAAATGATGCATCGATCACCGTCAACAATCGGCATTTTGCCCAATATCCGACATACAGGGATACGGTTATTATGAACGTTGCCCATAACCAAAAAGGACAAAAGGTTACGATTACTTTCCACCTTAAAAAGTCAACACTCTGGATGCAAAATGTTAGTCTCTACCGTCTTAATCAGCAGGCGTTCAACCGTGATCTTAAGGCTCTTCAACGCTCACCATTAAAGCTTACCCGTTCAAGTTCAACGACTCTTGAAGGAACGGTAAATATCAAGAAAGATCAAGGTGTGTTAATGACAACAATTCCTTATGCTCGTGGTTGGCATGCAAAGATTGATGGTCATCCGGTAAAAGGACAAAAAGCCATCGGAACATTCTTGGCATTAAAAATTAAACCAGGAACACACCATATAACGCTCCATTATCGCCCACCATATCTGATTACAGGATTAATCATCAGTATCATTAGCCTATTATCAGCGGTTACCCTAATTAAATTGAATAATAATTATAGAAGGTAACCCAAAATAAAATGGGCGGCAGAGAAAAAGCATCTTGCTTTTCTCTGCCGCCCATTTTATTTTTCCTATTTCCATTGTGCCGAAGCCCCTGTTGAGGCATCAGCTTTACTATCAGCGTGATCGTCTGAATCCTTGCTTAAACCAGCAACGTCTGGTGTCGAATCACCATCTTCATGCTTGAAGTGGAACACAGGGCCATCAGATTTAGGATCATAGTCAACCGTCATAATTAATCCCTTAAAGAACCACTCATCAAGATTATCAATATGGTAGTTAATATTATCCTTTTTCACTTCTAAAATAGGTGAAACCGGAATATCTTCACGGGTAAAGCCTTGTGAAAAACCATGGTGGACCTCAGTCGATCCATAGGTTTTACCATAAAACTTTACGCCACCACCATTTTCCAATCCCAGTGCATCCTTAAACCAATCATTAGCTGCATCGGTGATAATCATTTTCATATATTTCACGTCCCTCACTTATCATATCTTATGATAGCACTTTCATGGCTCTACGTCAAGTAGTGTTGATCAGAAAATTTTCGCTTTACATTGTAAAATTGGTCTAAAGGAATCATCTATGAGGATGGTTCCTT
>NZ_JALCQI010000027.1 GCF_022651205.1 Limosilactobacillus sp. | reverse complement strand
GAAAGTCCGCACCAGCACCGGTACCATTTCGTAATTCGTCATCCGCAGCGTTTACCATTGCCTGCATTTCGCCGAGTTCGTTATCGTTAACAAATTTCTTTAAGCCTGTACGATCAAATGAAATATGAGCCATGATTCCAGTCCCCTTTTTATTAATTAGCATCTTTCTTTGATTTGAAAGTGCTTAACTATTCAACAGTTATTATGTTAGCGCTTTCTATTTTATATGTCAATCGGTTGACAGAAAATTATTTAGCTTTTTTGATGCCTAATTAATGCATCAATTTAAAAAATAAAGGCCGAACGCATCAGGACATCTAATTCCCGATTAATGCTCGGTCTATATTGTGCTATTTTGTATATACGTGAACGGCCGCTGGTTGCTTTCTTTCAGCATTATCATTAGCCTTCTTAAGGTCATATAAGTGTTTACCAATAAAGAGCATTGCAGCGATAATTAACATCATCACTCCATAGATCCGGAATGGTGCTGCCAAGCCTAACCCACTTAATGGTTGACTAAGGATGTGGTTAAACCATGCATCAGCCGTTGGTGAGAAGAAGGCACCAAAGTTAAAGCCGATTAGGACAAATGAGGTAATCTTTGTCTGCAATTTCATCGGTGCCATAAATGGCAGAATATTAAAGATTAATGGTGTTAGGACCTGCATTGGGAAGCCAACCAGGAGGATTCCAGCCGCAATAACCGGGAAGCTATTGCCACCGAAGCCAAACAAGAAGTTAGCAATTGCCAACAGGATCAATCCAATGTAAATTGTTCCAACATAGCCAAAATGCTTTTGCAGGACTCCATAGCAAGCCCCACCAAGCGTTGCCCCGATTAGCATCAATGACAGGTAGGTTCCTGTTCCGGTGAATGACTTACCGTTAATTGCAACGGCCAAGCCTGGGAAACGATCCTCCATCCCAATAAAGTCCATCTTAATCAGAAGAACGAATGCCAAAATGGCGATTACTAATGGGCTAATTTTAGTGACCGGTTCATTGGTAATCGGTGAGATCGTTTCGGTTGCCTGCTCCTTATCATCAGTTGTTTCATTGCTGTGAGTATCATTTGGTACCCGCCATGCAAAGAATGCCATTACGGCAAACGCAAGACCGTAAACCAAGAAGGCAGCGTGCCAACCAGCGTAAATCAATAGCAAGCTTGAAATCGTTAATGTGCAGGCATTTCCAATCTGTTCAAAGGCCGAACGCCATCCCTGCATACTTGTCCGTTCGTGTCCTTGATACCAAACGGAGATTAACGAAATTGCTTGTGAGTTGTAAAGACCATACCCAGCCCCAAGAAACAATCGTGAAATTAAAATCACCATGTAATTGCTGACAAACGAAGGAATCAGTCCAGCGACACCAACCATTGTGATCCCCGCCATAATAATGTGCTTATCAGAAATGTTAAACCAGTCCTGAAGTAGTGGTGAAAGAACCACGAAGAACATTACCGCAAAGGAAGGCGCGGTAACTAAATATTCAACTTGTGGCTGACTAACATTTAATGCCGATTTAATTTGTGGTAAGGCACTTTGAATTGCGTAGGCGCTCGTAACCATGAATGATGCGGACAAGAACGCAAGTTTAGTTACCATCGACTGACCGTGTTTCATAATAAAACAACCTCCAAACTTGCTAATATAAAGTAACGAATCTTTTATTCAAATTATTTTTCCTAACACCTTTATGGTAACCGGTAGTCACAAGTTAGTAAAGCGCTTACATTTAGTGATTAATTTCACTCTTTTCGCTTTTCCACCGGTTGCTTTCGGTATTTGCCACCTTTATTTTGGTAAGCGCTTACATTAGACCGATAGCTTAATTTACATTTTCTCTTCTCTCTGAGCACCCTTAATCGCAGTCAGCAATTGCTCTCAAACTAAAAAAGCCCAATTTTAGCGAAAAATAATTAAAATAATATTAGAATTAGCCATTTCAAGCCACATTGTTCAAACTTTAACTTGTGCTTATTAACAAAAAAGCATCCCACACTAAACTCACGGAATGCTTTACTCAATTTAATTTATGCTGTCGTGCTATTAATCATCCTCACGGGAAGAGTGACTGATTTAACGTCAGTCTTCCCATTAATCAATTGAAGAAGTAATTCAACGGCCTTCGTTGCCATTTCAGGAATTGGTTGTTGGATGGTTGTTAATTCCGGCGATAGCGTCCGGGTGATATTTGCACCATCGTAGCCAACTACCTTAAGATCATCAGGAACATGACGGTTAAATTCCTTACCAACCCGGATAATCAGACTTGCATTGGTATCGTTATCCGCAAAGATTCCATCAACTTCAGGGTGTTCCTGAAACATCTTGCGAAAGACTCGTTCCTTTTCTTCATCCGAAACATCAAAGGAAACGCTGTAGGTAATCGGCTTACGGTGATGCTTATTCATCAAGTCTTCGTAAGCTTGTTGCCGTAACTCGTTTGGCGATACTAGATTGATTGGGTAATTGGTATGGATGATATGCTTACAACCATCATTTAATAGTCGCTGAACGGCAAGTAATCCCCCTTGATAGTTGTCAGAAGAAACAACCGGAATTTGCTTCCCCACAAACCGTTCAATTGAAACAATCGGTCTCGTTGTTTTTTGATACTCAGAGATTCCCTGGTTATGGGAACCGACAATCAGCCCATCAACCTGGTGATTTAGCAGTAGCTTCAAATAATCTTGTTCCTTAGCCGGGTTATTCTGACTATTCCCCATTAATACCCGGTAACCCAACTGATCAAAGCGCTTTTCCAGTTCAGCTTCAAGCTCCGCAAAGAACGGGTTATCAACTGTAGGAAACACTAAGGCAACCAGGTTAGTCTTTTGTTTGAATAGCTGGCGAGCAATTACGTTTGGCCGGTAATTCAACTCATCCATCGCATCATGAACCTTTTTGATTGTCTTATCGCTTAAATATCCCCGATTATTCAGGACGCGTGAAACTGTAGTTTTTGAAACTCCCGCCAGTTTTGCCACGTCATCTAACTTGATCGTCTTTTTTTCTACCATAATTACTCCTCTTATTTGTCATTAAATATTATAGCATAAGGAAAATTCTCAAGCCCGTTAAACTAGCAACTACACTCTGGTAAACTGATCAGTTTAAAATGAAAAAGACACCTGCTCGAAGACAAGTGCCTCTTTATAATTACTAGTTCTCTTGTGCTTCTTCTTTAGCAGCACCGGCAGCATTAACCTTAGCTTCCATTCGAAGAATATGCCGTTCCTTAAAGACAAGGTAAACAAGCAGTAAGAACGCAGCACCGGCAGCAATGTAAATTGTAACCGATGAAGCACCCCAACCAAAGTGGTTAACTAATTGACCGATTAATGCAGTGGCTGCTGTTTCACCGAAGACATACTGGAAGAATCCCATAAATCCGGTTGATAACCCAACGGCATAGTTTGGTACGGCTTCATTAACCATTAGCCCAACTAGTGACAATGGTGCATAAATTAAGCTTCCCATGATAAAGAGAACGGCAACGATCACTGCATGACTGGTACTGGTGAAGTATGTAATTAAGCAAATAATCAAACAAATTACACAGATCAAACAAACTAACGAACGACGACCCTTCAACAGGTCAGAAATACCACCAAGAATAATTACCCCTGGAACAGCTGATAATTCAAAGATCCCGACTAACCACTTGGCCCAGTCAACACTAAAGCCTTTTGTTGGTAGATAACTTGGGATCCAGCTCATGATTCCGTAACGAACGATGTAAATTGACATTGACGTTAAGGTAACGGCCCAAACGACCTTGTTGCAAAGAATATCTTGGTAGAGAATTTGCCAGAAAGTTTTATTAGAAAGTTCTTGCGCAGTTGACTTACCATTTTCATCTAGTTCAACGTGGCCCGAATAAACTGCCATGTTAGGTAACCCTGCTGCTTCTGGCCGCTCTGAATTAATTAATAACATAATAGTGGCAATAATTGCTGATACTACAGAAGCGGTTAAGAAAACAGCTGGAAGTGAACCAGAGAAGAGGAAGGTCGCAATTTGAATACAAGCAACACAGGCAAATGCTCCGGCGTTATGTGCGGATGCCCAAACAGCAAAGACAACTCCCCGGTGCTTTTTAGCAAACCACAATGAAATTTCCCGCTGACAAGCAGGTGCCCCCATGGCTTGAGTAATCGAAATTAAAAGCATTAGGAATAAAATAAGGTAGAAGTTCTTGGTAAAAGCTAAAAAGGCATTAAAAATACAAGAAAGATAAAGCCCAAATGCCAGGAAGATTCGGGTATTTGACTTATCGGCTAGACCACCCATGAACAACTTGGCAACACCATAACCAATCCCAAATGTTGAAAGAATTAACCCGATTTGACCAATATCAAATCCGTATTCCTTCATCACTGGCTTTTGCTCGGTCGTAAAAATCAACCGAATGATGTAGTAAGCCAGATAGGTAAAACACGTTGCTAAAATAACCCCCGTTTGCTTGCGCCGGTAGACACTTGCTACCTTATCCTTTGGCACAAGGTTTTCTGCATCCGGAGATGGTTTCAAAAACTTAAACAAATGAAACACTCCCTTAAAAAGTAAAATAAGTAAACAATCAAGTGAAAATAAATCACAATAATATTGTAAGCGTTTTCTTGATAAATTTAAACAATTAATTTAAAATTTTACCCTTATTTAAGTTTCAACTGATAAGTCACTTACTGATAGCAATCATAAATTTGCCCTTGCAATTCAAATTCGCACCTTATATACTTAGTTACATAACTAACTAACCTAAATTGGGAGGAAATATCAAATGACTGCGAAACGAACCAGTAAGAAACAATCACGATGGCGAAAATTACTAGCAACCCGCCGACGCCGGTGGACAATGATTATTAGTATTCTTGTGATTCTTATTCTAGTCATTGTTGGTATCCAACATTCGAATGCTAAAAAAGATAAGTCACAATCTGAATATTCTACAATGAAAGTCACTGCCCAACCTAGTTTCAACCTTACCGGAAAAATCGAACCGGTAGAGACACAGGTGCTTACCTTACCATCAGGAAAGCTCCAAAACCTCAACGTTAAGAATGGTGACCATGTAGTTCAAGGGCAAGCCATCCTCACAATGCATAATGACGATCTCCAGAATCAGGTTGCTGAATTACAAAGTCAATTAACCCAATCTCAAGCTAGCTCATCAGACGACCAAAGTAGTAACGGTCCATCAATGCAACAACAATTGAAGAACGTTTCGGGAAAGGTCAACCAGACACTTGTAGCCCCCTACTCTGGATATGTATCTGTTGATCAGTCTAAAGAAAGTGCTCCAGTAGTAATTCTCTACTCTGATAATCTTCAGTTTGTGGGACAAGTTTCTGAATACGACTATGACAAGTTACACCAAAGCACTGACTTAAGGGTTAAGGCCTTAGCAACGAACCACGTGGCTAACACTCAAGTTAACTACCTAGCCACGATCCCAACAAAGGGTTCTGGTAACAATACCCGGTATGAAGTAACCGCAAGCGTTAATGCAAATAAATTCATGGCCGGCCAAACTGCTAAGGCATCAATTAAACAGGATGGTATTTTAATTCCAAAGAAAGCCGTTCGTAACGGAAAAGTATTTGTTGTTGGCACTGATGGCCACGCTCGTAAAACTAAGGTTAGCGGTCACGCCGTTAATAGTTCTTACGTTGTTTCAGATGGAATTGACGAGGGTGACCGGATTGTAATTAATCCGAATAGCAAGCTAAAGAATAACGCAAAGGTTGATTAACATGATCACACTGAAAAATATTAATAAATATTACCACCAAGGTAACCAACGTTTTCACGTTCTTCACGATATTAGTATTGAGATCGATCGGGGAGAATTAGTCGCTATCATTGGTGAATCCGGGTCAGGTAAATCAACTCTCATTAATATTATCGGCTTCCTGGATGATGATTTTGAGGGAACCTACTTTTATCAGGACCACCCAATTCATGACTACACACGGAAACAATTTTCCGGTCTCCGAAACCAGAACGTGGGCTTCGTTTTCCAAAATTTCAAATTGTTACGGGAATCAACGGTTGCGGATAACGTTGCTCTACCCTTGCTCTATGCAGGAAAGTCACGAAAAGAAATTGGTGCCCGGGTCTCAGAAGTGCTCAATCAAGTCGGTCTTGCTGGCTATGAACAACAACTACCCAAGAATATGTCTGGTGGGCAACAGCAGCGGGTCTCAATCGCCCGAGCAATTTCAACGCATCCTAAATTTTTGATTGCCGATGAACCAACCGGGGCCCTTGATAGCGAAACTAGTCAAGAAATCATGAACCTATTTAAATCCCTCAACCAGAATGAGGGCACGACGATCATTATGGTGACCCATGATCCTCACGTTGCCGAACAATGTGAGCGGGTCATTAAGATTATTGACGGTCGAGTAATCAGTGATAGTAAGGAGGGGGAAAAGCGTGCAGGTAATTGAATTATTTAAGACGGCGATTCAATCATTAAAGGCCAATAAAAAGCGGAGTTTTCTGACAATTATTGGGATTATGATTGGGATTGCGGCCGTGATTGCGATCCTCGGAATTGGGGACGGGATTACCCAGACGATGTATGACAAATTCGGCAATAATGCCAAGCAGGGTCAGCAAACAACCGAAATTGCTTTTTACCCTGATAACCTTACTTCTAGCACTTATGGTTTTACTCAAACTGAGGTTGACAACATCAAGACCCAGTTTGGCGGTGAAATCAAAAGAGTCCAGATCGAACGTGAAACGGATAACCTATCAACACAGGCCCAAATCGGTGACACCACCAAGAGAACCAATGTTAGTCTCTTAAAAAAGCCGACAAACAAAATTAGCTTGATTTCCGGAAAAAATTTCACCAAGAATAATTTAACAGCCGGCCAGGCGAGCGCCTTAATGAGTGATAAAGTAGCGAAGAAACAGTATGGAACGGCACAAAATGCGCTTGGAACAACGGTAACGGTTAATGATGTTACCTATAATATAATCGGTGTGTATAAGGCCCAGGGGCAGTACACGGGGGATGGAAATCAGAACCCATACGGTGCTGACATCCTAGTGCCGGATTCATTATATTATCATGGTGAAAGTGCCACCCAGGGGAACACCTTGAAGCTGACCCTTAGTCAAGGGGTCAATGCTAGTCATATTTCGCGAAAAGTTGCTAAGTATTTGAAGAAAAATGGCCCAGCACGGAATCAAGGAAGCTATGAGTACATTGATATGGAAAAAGCCCTGAAGCAGTTCTCCTCCGAAATGAGTATTATCACGACCTTCATTAGCTTTATCGCCGCAATTTCCTTATTTATCGCCGGAATTGGGGTAATGAACATGATGTATATCTCAGTTTCAGAACGAACCCAGGAAATTGGAATTCGTTTAGCAGTCGGGGCAACACCGTTTAACATTATGATGCAGTTCCTCGTTGAAGCAGTGATCCTAACTGTAACGGGAGGCCTGTTAGGCTTCATCGGTGGTGCTGGATTAGCACACCTGCTGGCACCGTTACTCTCAAACGCAATTGGTGGCGCTGGCATCCACATTCATGCCCACATCTCAATGAATGCCTTCTTGTTAGCTTTCGGGACATCAGCTGCCGTTGGTTTAATCTTCGGTATTCTCCCCGCCCGGCAAGCGGCTAATAAGAACTTAATTGATATTCTCAGATAAATCAAGAGAGTGGGACAGAACTAGCTTGACTAGTTCGTTGTCCCACCTCCGCAAGGATG
The DNA here is from genome assembly GCF_022651205.1 of Limosilactobacillus sp. Lineage (GTDB taxonomy): Bacteria > Bacillota > Bacilli > Lactobacillales > Lactobacillaceae > Limosilactobacillus. The sequence continues at coordinate 13,845 of NZ_JALCQI010000027.1, read as the reverse complement.
GCTACGACGCGAAGCTAGCCTATAGGGGGTTGGTCAAATGCTGATTTATCAGCGTTTGAACTGCCAGCCAGCTACTGCGCTGTTGTATTATCATATTTAAAATAGTTAAGAGACTGGGTTAATTTCCAGTCTCTTTGATTACTTATTTTTTCTCTTAATCGCTAACAAGAAGTTATGAGTTAAAATTCTCTGAAAGTAGTTTGCAGGAACAGATTGGAGCAAGGTAGTCAGTAAGATTAATAATGACCCGACAATTGCTGCTCCGGTCAGCTTCGTACCTAACAAGGTTACCGCTAAGAGCGTTGCCACCAACGGTTCAAATGCACTTAAGATTCCCGTTGCTGATGGCGTAATGTAACGCATACTTTGCAAAAACATCGTATAGGAAAGCATCGTCCCAAAAACAACAATATACGCAACCAGGATCCAATCGTTAACACTTAATGACGGAACTGCGCTAACTATTATTTCTGGTAACATGCAGATTCCACCCAATAGCATTGCCAATCCACAGACCGCTAGCGAATCAAATTTTGTCAGGAGCGTCCGTGGTAACAATGTATATAAAGCAGCGGCAACAGCACACCAAATTCCCCAAAAGATTGCTCTAGGTGTCAATGCCAGTGTTCCCAAATGACCACCAGTAACCAAAAGGAAGGTCCCGACCAAAGCAATTAGAATTGAAATGCAATCAATCCGCCGTGGCCACTGTCTTTTCGAAAACGCTAACCAAACAATAATAATTACTGGCTGTAAATACTGAAGGACGGTTGCCGTCGGGGCATTACTGTAATTAACGGCCAAAAAGTACGTTAACTGCGAATTTAACATTCCAAATACCGCAAAGGCAATTAGCCAACTTAAGTAACGACGACTTTTGACAATCTGGCGAACTTGCATTGGTACCTTAATCAAACTAATTATTGTTAGAAAGAGGCCCGCTAGGAGTAACCGTACCGCTACCAGCCAGGTAGTATTTATTCCTGTTTGCGAGAACAAATACTGAGCAGCGGCTCCTGAGCCACCCCATAATGATGCTCCACCAGCCGCAAGTAAAATTCCTTTCATTTGTTTTGCCATTTACTCACCCGCCCCCGTTAATTATCAATAACTAAATTTAACACCGATCAACCATCCATGGTAGCTTTTTTGAGATCTAAATTTAAAAAATTAAGTTAAATCACCCTTATTAGAGCATAATTATGTAAGCGCTGACATAAACTAAGAATTCGTTAATAAATCCCCAATATTTTAAGAAATTTGCTTAGCAAAAGCTTATCCAATTATTATCATCACGGGCTGCAAAACATGTTACTATACTTATTGGAGGGGTTGTTGAATCCCGTTCGAATAAAACAAATTATGTTAAAAGGAGTTGTTCAATATGATGTCTATTATGAGTAATGTTATCGCTGTTGTAAGTTTTGTAGGGCTGATTATTGCGACAAGCGCCCACATAATGAATAATCGGGCATAAAGCAATTATTTTTACGTTTCATTATAAAAAATACGTCAGGAATTAATAGCAATTCCTGACGTATTTTTGATCACTTTTATATTAGGAATACCCCTATTCCACAAACAAGGCCGCAAAGAAAGCCAGCAACAACATCCCGTGGATAATGTGCCCCGCCTATGACCCGGGTAACTGCTAGAAGGACGGCCAGAACTAATAAGCACGTTCCATATAAAATAGAAGAACTCATTACACTCAATGCGATTACTGTCGCCGAGAAGACGTGCCTACTAGGCATTGATTTACCCTTCCCTTTTCGCGGAATCAATGGCCTGATCGACCATTCCTCATAAGGCCGTGGGCAATTGAGTTTTCGTCGTATCAGGGAAAGAAGGATGAAGCCCATCCCCGGAATGATGATAACGGGAAGGACCCCACTAAGCCCTCCGCCAAAGTATTTCCAAAGCAATAGGGTGGCGTATGCAATGTACATCACCCAAACAATCAGTTTATTTAAAATGCGCAGTCCGGTGGCTAACCATTGATAACGGAGGAAGGGCCTTGTTATTTGCTGGTAAAACTGCTGATAATCCTGTTGAAATTTCATAACTTCTATGGCAACGTATTTCCCGCAGCGAGGTATAAGTCATACCACTCCTGGTTGGTCAATGTGATGTCACTCCCTGCAGCACTATCCCGAATATGCTGTGGATTCATCGTCCCGATCAAGACCTGCATCTTTGCGGGGTGCTTTAAAATCCAGGCCACGGCAATCGCATTTTTACTAACATCATATTTGTCCGCTAGCTTATCTAATTCAGCATTTAATTCAGGGAACTTTTCGTTATTAATGAAGGTTCCGGCAAAGGTCCCATACTGGAATGGCGACCAGGTCTGAACAGTCATTTTCTTCAGGCGAAGGTAATCAAGAAGCCCCCCGTCATGGTTAACGGAGCCATCATCCGTCATATTCGTATGTAGTGGAAAATCAACCATCCCCGTATGTTTCAACCCAAATTGAAGCTGGTCAATTAGTAAACGTTGATCTACTGCTGACTGTAATAATTCTATTTGTTGCGGATTGAAATTGGAAACCCCAAAGTGACGAACCTTTCCTGCTGTTTGAAGGGTGTCAAATGCTTCAGCAACCTCTTCTGGCTCCATCAACGGATCAGGACGGTGAATTAATAGTGAGTCCAGGTAATCAATCTTCATCCGGCTAAGGATTCCGTCAACTGCCTTCAAAATATGATCTCTTGATGAATCATATCGCGTAATTTTGTTTTCCTGATTAGCAAACAGTCCGACTTTAGATTGGATAAAGAAATCCGAGCGAGCTAATCCACTTTGGGCAAACGCCTCGCCAAAGTGAATCTCTGATGATCCCCGTCCTAATTGAGGATCATTACCGTAAATATCCGCTGAATCAATAAAGTTAATCCCAACTTCATGAGCTGCCTTTAACGCATCAACGGCTTTAGAAACCTCTAAAGTTCCCATCCGCATTATTCCTAACGCAATGTTTGACGCTTGCCAGTTTGTATTACCAATTTTGATTGCTTTCATGCTGTTCACCCTTTCATCCTTTGTATTATCCTCATTTTACCCCAGGTCAATTTGATTCACCAACGTTATTGGATCTGGTTCACCATAAATAAATTCAACATTATAATTAAAATTGTCTAATAATTATTTGAATATTAAAACAGTTATGGTAGACTTAATATCAGGTAGCGATAACTACCTATCTTACTTACTCTGAAGAGATCAGGATTTCCCCTGGTCTCTTTGTTGTTTTAAAGCTGTTCTTCCTCAAGCTAACGACCTCCACCTCCGACGGCAAAACGCCGTTCGGTGGAGAAATCGTTAGCCACCGGAAGGTTTTAACGGCTTCACTCTCTCAAATCAATACTTTACCAATTCTGGTCGACAAAGGATGCTCTAAAATAAGGTCCATCCCCACGGCGGCCTTTTTCTTTTTTCCGAGGACTTCTTCCTTAACTGATTCCGGATTAATTCGCGCCGTCCCTAAATAAAAGAATTGTTTTCCTACTGCATCGCTTTGCTTTACAAAAAGGTGCAGTTTTACTTTCGGCTTGCCAGCGTTAACGCCAGCAAGTAACCGTTGAACTTCGGCTGAAGTGATATGTCGTGGCGAACGAGTATACCACCGTAGTGATTGGCCATCCTGAAACTGGTTATTATAAACTGCATTTCGCTGCTTAGATGACTGTTTTTGATAGGTGACAAAGATTGGGCACTCGTTCTCGGTCACTCGGTAACCATACAACGGCGCACTAACATCAAGTGGCCAATTTAATAGCCGACAAACATCCTTCCGGTCATACTGTTGGTAAAGAGTAAATTGCTGCTTCTGATCGTATTGCTTACTCAATGCTAATCCGGTTCTAATTACATCATCAAAGAGCTGCTGAAAGCTGGTATTCTGCTTTAATAACTCCCTAATTGCCGAATTAAGTTGATACTTCTCACCATCAAATTCAACCAGTGGTCGCTCACCATACTGGTGCTTCTTTGTTTGCTTTCCCGCCTTAACATCGAAGAAGCTTAGACTAAGAACATCCCTTACCGATTGTAGAACTTCATCATTAACGTAACACCCTTGCTGATGCAAGTCATCAACCAGCTGCTTACTAGTTACGACATTCTTTCTCAACTGCGAAAGTAAGACCAATTCGTGGGCGCGTTTGCCATTAAGGAGCTCCTTAGTAAGAAACGACAGGACCTGGTTACCATATTGTCCTAATTCAATCTTCTCACCCATTTTGTTCAAGAACGTTCCATAGTTTTCAAGAAGCGGATTCCGGGCAAACACAACTGGCGATACTGACCCATGTTGAAGAAAATCGAATAATAGCGGTGACCGACCAAGGCGCTGCTGTAATTCACGATAGGCACGACGAAGCTCAACCATTGAATCAAGCTTGGTTTGTTCTAATGATGCCAAGATATGCTCACTCGCAACTTGAGTAAAGTTAATTGTCGACACCCCAATGTTCTGGGGTAACCGAACCTCTCGCCGTGCCCGGTCTTGATCGCGACTAGTATCATCATTCAATGCCAACGGAATCATGTAATTATGCTTATAGTTCCCGATGAAATCAATTACGGTTACAAAGTCCTTCCCCGGATACTTTCGTAATCCCCGCCCTAACTGTTGAAGAAAAACAATTCGTGATTGGGTATTCCGTAGCATCACAATCTGGTTTAACGACGGAATGTCAACTCCCTCATTGAATAAGTCAACCGTAACAAGATATTCTACTTCGCCATTTTCTAAGCGCTGAACTGCCAATTGCCGTTTCTGGTTACTATCCTGATTCGTTAATGCGATTGCAGGATGCCCGGCAGCAGTAAACTGTTCAGCCAAATCATAGGCTTCTTCCTGCCGACTGCAAAAGACCAAGCCCCTTGGTTGTGAACCACAATAGCCGTAATATTCTAGCTGCTTTAAGACATACTTGACCCGTTCTTTAGCAACCAGCTTATTTAAGCTTGTTGTCTCATTGATGATCTCCCCATTTGCCTCATAGTCCTGAACGCCAACATAGTGGAACGGTACCAGCATCTTAGCATGGAGCGCATCACGAAGGTGAATTTCGTAGGCAATGTGATAATCGAATAATCGGTAAACATCTTGGTTATCCATTCGGTCGGGAGTAGCTGTCATCCCTAGCCAAAAATCCGGCTTAAAATGAGCCATCAACCGTTGATAACTCGGCGCGGCTGCCCTATGTGCTTCATCAATCAGAATATAGTCGAACATCTGTGGAGATAGTTGCTCCAGAACCCCCTCTTGACTAATCGTTTGCACCGTTGCAAACAAGTAGCGGGGTGAAAAGTCATGGTGTTGACCACTAATTAGCCCAAAGTCACTTTGCGGGCCACCAATCACTCGCCGGAAGCTTTGCATCGTTTTTCGTGCAATCTGTTCACGGTGAACAACATAAAGAAACTTCCGTGGGCAATCATGCTTTACAGCAAACGCTCCTAAGTAGGTCTTCCCAGTTCCTGTAGCTGAAATCACTAATCCACGATGCGCATCCTGATCTCTCAAGCCCTGAAGTTCTCTTAATGCCGCTTGTTGCATTTGATTAGGAATAATTTTTTGTTTTCTTTCCCGTAGAGTGGTTTTCGTTTGTGGTTCCTGCCATTCTCGAGCATATTCAGCAACCCACTTTGCTGTTAACTGTTGGCTATTTTTCTTAAGAACTGTTAATTCTTTCTCAATTTGGGTAAGTAATGATGCATTCTGCGTTGAAGCAACCTTGAACATTGCTTCGTAATTCTGCAATAATGCGGACCGCGTGAAATTTGCACTGCCAATCAAAGCCGTTGTATAGTCATCATGGGTAAAAAAGTAGCCCTTAGCATGAAAGCCGCTAACCTCCGTAAGCAAAACTTCAAGGTTAGGAATCTTGAGGAGTTCTTGAAACATCTGCGGTGAATTAAAGCCCAAATAATCACTTGTTATCAGGGTCCCCTTAATTTCCTGGCGATTAAGGTCAGCCAGAACGACTTTCAACGGTGTCAACATGTCACTAGTAATAAAAGCAACCGCCCAGGTAAATGATTTACAGGTCATTAATTCGTGACGAAGAGTCTCCCAGATGGTTTCGTCATTATTATTTACCAATTCTGGTGTAAACAACTGGTTACCTTGGTAGCGACGGTCATAAAGGCCGTTTAAAATTGCATTCTTGATTGTTACTTTTTCTGTCATTGTTGCCTTCCCTTTACCTGTTAGAGACACTATATACTCCATTTCAACCAATAATTTATCATAAGACGCAAAGGAGAACCACTAAATGAAACAAGCATACTTAATCCATGGAACATCGACTAGGGATGACGACTGGTTTCCCTGGTTAGAAAAAGCTGCTCAACCTGACTTTGCTATTGATCGATTGTGGTTACCAGATCCATTTAACCCCAATAAGGATGAATGGCAACAAGCAATTGATGAGCAGATTAAACCAGCTGATGAAATAACCTTAATTAGCCACAGCCTTGGCGGAATTGCTGCTCTCCGTTATGTTGAACAGCATTCAATTATAAAGGCAAACCTCCTTCTTGTAGGAGTATTTGACAAGCCACTCCCCGCCTACCCTCAGTTAGACACGTTTATGGATCCTCAGCCGAACTACCAACAAATCACTCCCAAAATTGGTAAGGCAACAATCATTACCGCTAAAGACGATCCAATTGCGCCATATCAAAACGCGATCGAAATTGCCCACAAACTTAACGCTAAGTTAATTGTACAAGAACATGGTGGTCACTTTCTTAGTAGTGACGGCTATACCGAATTCCCACTAGCACTTAAAGAGCTCCGACGGATTAGTTCTTCTCATTAAGCAAAAAAGAACGGTGAATCAAGTAAAGTAATCATACTTTAACTTTGATTCCCGTTCTTTTTGATCTGTTCAGAGATTCTTTTCTGATTATTGCTTATCTGCTAACCTCTTAGCAACACGGTTCTTCCGCTTCTTATTTAATGAAGCACCGGTAGCAAGGGCAGCACCTGCAGCAACAACTGTCATTGCAGTAAGACTATCCTTGTTAACCTTTGGTTGCTTCTTTGCTTCTGCCTTAGTGTTGCTTGATGGTAACTTAATTTGACCACTCTTAATAGCAGCTTCAAGTTTAGCATTAATCATGCTGCTGTTCCGAAGTTGACGAGTATATCCTTCAAATGGAGCAGATGGAATACTTGCGGCTTCTTGTTGTTGATCATAGTAGTTATCGTATGGATCATCGAAGCCAGCCATCATGTTGTCGTTAGCTGCATGAGCGTTCCGTGCAGCAATTTGAGCGGCAATTTCACTCTTGATTGAAGATTCTTCGGAAGCCCGATTCAAGGCACTAGGGTTTTGAACCTTATTCGTAAGCACTTGTTGAGCAGGTTGGGTGTTCTCAACATTAAGAACAGTTTCTTCCTGATCTGCAGCCTGTGAGGTCTCATTTTCAGCTGCACTAGTAGTGTTTTCTTGACTTTGACTAGTAGCAGACGTGCTTGCTTCTGAAGATGCAGTAGCTTCATGGTTCTCAGTTGTCGTTTCATGAGCAACTGGTGTTTCAGGAACTGCTGGGTGACTCAAAGCATCCAATGTGATTTGAGCACGTTTCAATGCACTTTGAAGATCAGTTAGCTTTTCTTGGGCCTTGGTTAAATCACCATTGGCTTGATCGAGGTTAGCTTGATCCTTGCTCAAAGTTCCCTTAAGTTGCGTTAACTTACCAGTTTCAACTTGAACCTTCAATTGAGCAGACTGCAATGCTGACTTAGCCTTCTTCACGGCTACGTCATTTTGAACGGCATCGGACTTCTTAGCGTTTGCAAGAGTAGCTTGGTAAATAGTCTTTTGCTGGTTAGCCTTAGCCACTAATTCTTGTAACTTAGCTTGGCTATCGTTGTAGGTCTGTGTATCATCAGACAACTTTTGTTGAGCAGTAGCAACAGCTTGCTTTGCTTCATTAATTGCCTTTTCATACTTACTCTGTGGTGAAACCGCAGCAAGTGAGGCACCGAAAACCCGTGCAACACGCATCTGGTCATTCATTTGAGCGTATTCGGTCTTCTTATTTTGTAGTTCACCCTGTGCCTTTTGGAGTTCAGCTTGCTTTGCTTGAACGGTTTGTTGTAACTGTTGAAGCTTAGTATTAGCATTTTGAACTGCCGTATTGCTTTCACTTTGACTGTTCTTAGAAGCAGCTAACTTTTGTTGTGCAGCATCCAGATTTGCTTGAGCTTGTGCTAATTGATGAGCTTGTTCTTGAACATTCCCGTTAATTGCGCTTAACTCTGCTTGTGTCTGTTCCAGCTTTGCCTGGAGCTTACTAATGTTTTCGTTTGCCAAGTTAACAGCTGCTTGAGCATTAGCTAAGATTGCTTTTTGCTTTGAAGTTTCACTGGCCGCTGTTTGTTGAGCAGTAGCAGCATTATCAACTGCAGTTTGAGCAGTTGCCAAGTTAGCTTGGGCAGTAATAATACCGCCTTGAGCTGCATTTGCCGCATTCTTAGCGGTGGTTACAGAAGCTTCCTTTTGCATGTATTCATTATGAGCTTGGTTAATCTTAGTTGCACTAATGTTTTCTGGAGTGGTTGCGTTTTGAGCAAGCTTGTCCTTCATTGCTTGACTAGACTGACCATCATCAAAGAAGTTGTAGTGAACCCAGCCATCCTTGTCGATAGTAACGGTCATGTATTGAGTACCATTATCATCAAAGGAAATTCCGTTCATTCCCTTTGGATCGTTCAAGAATGCTTCGGTGTGTCCACCAAAGCCAAGGTGAAGTTTGTCCCCATCATTAGTTTCAACATCTTGATAGATCATGGCCAAAATTCCGGCATAAATACTCTTCTTTACTTGAGCCATTGTCATTGCTTGCTTAATCTGAACCGCAGTAGGATCAAGCAATAGTCCAGTTGAAAGGTTTTCACCAACGAAGCCAGTCGTTAAGCCAGCATTATTAGCTGCCTCAATCATCCCTGCTTCATTGTGTGGTGAACCAGTTGGGTTATTACTCTTATTCCAACCGCTATTATTGTAAGCACCATCAATAACCTTGTTTCCGAGTTGGGTCGCATATGGTGATACCTTAACTTTTCCATAGCTGTGAGCAGCACCAGCTGGTGTTGATTGGAAGCTTTCACGGAAGGCATTGATAACTTGAGCAGCGAACTCAGTAACATCGGCTTGTTGTTCAGCCGTCATGTTCCGTGGATTAACGGTTTCGTTATTATCCTTTTCGGTAGCTTGGTAATCTACTTGTAATATAGGAATCCAAGTCTTACCGCCATCCTTAGAGGTCCAACCTGCTCCCATCAGTCCCTTAGTAGGATCAGCACCATTAAGCTTCAACCCTTCAAGACAGTCAGCCTTAATTTGAGCACCATTGTAACGCTTTCCGTTAAGGTAGTTCTCGTATTGTTGAACAATATCTGTTGGTGTCTTGATTGTTGGAACACCGTTATTATTCTTGTAATTGTTGTATGCTTCAAGGGCATTTAGTGCGGCTTCCTTAGCATCAGCAACCTTTTGTTGAGCAGCTTGAGCATTAGCCTTGGCGGTAGTAACAGCTTGTTGAGCATTACTCAAAGCGGCCTTAGTCTGACTAACCTTTTCTTCAGCTGCTTTTTGAGCTGCAGTAGCATGATCAAAGTTCTGCTGAGCAGATTCAAGCATTTGCTGAGCGCTTTGGGCAGCTTGCTTATCATTAGCCAGTTGTTGTTGCAATTGAGAAATCGTTGATTGCAACTAGGCAGTAGCAGCAACATTGTCACCGCTTCCTCTGTTCTTCAATGCTTCTAACTGTTGTTGAGCATTAGTAACTGCCGCAGCATCCTTAGCTACTTGTTGAGCAGCTTGTGATGCAACTTGTTGAGCAGTGGTAACAGCGTTCTGTTGAGCCTGAACAGCTGTTTGAGCATTTGTTACAGCTTGTGATGCAGCATCAACTGACTTCTGTTGATCAGCAACTGCCTTTTGAGCGTTCTCTAATGCAAAGTTAATTGCAGAAGTAGCAGCAGCTTCCGAAGCAGCCTTATAGTCACTTAGACGAGCTTCAGCTTGAGATTGTAATGATGTTGCAGAATTAACTGCTTCCTGATCATTCTTAACCTGAGCACTGTTATTGTTAACAACCTTTTGCTGATCAGCAACTGCGTTAGAAGCAGATTGAACAGCAGATGCTGCGGATTGAACATTACTTTGCTTTTGAGCTGCACTTGTTATAGCAGTCTCAACGGCAACGCTTGCTGAATTAGCTTCCTCAGCAGCACTATTAACAGCACCTTGTTGGGCAGAAACTGCAGCTTGATCAGCTTTTACAGTATTCTGAGCGCTATTAACCTTTTGAACACCAGAGTTTACCGTTTGTTGCTGCGTATTAACCTGTTGTTGGGTAGTATTAACACGCTGTTGAGCAGCTTGCTGTGGCGTTTGTGGGTTAACATTGATTTCATTGTTCTTTGTGGACTGCTGCACAGTATCGGCATGTGCATTCAAGGTAGAGGCTCCAAGAAGAGTGGCACCAGTAACTGCCATCGTTCCGACGAGCACCTTATCACTTATCCTTTTCTTATTTTTCACGATACCAACTTCCTCCATAATAATCGTTAGATACTATTATTATTGTAGTCGGAATAAATTTATTTATCAATTACTTTTCATTTTCTATATTAATCAGTTGAAAGATAATCGCTATTAGTTAATTCAAATCACTATTATCAAAGCTAATTAGTTGCTATAGTAGCATACCTGGTAGTATTTCAATTGATAAATAATCAGTGATATATTATTTAATTTTCCCTTTAAATTTTCTTTTTGCTTTCACGGTGGTTCTATGAATTTTTCTTCATTTGTTGACCTTATTTACCTTAATTACAGTATTTTTTAGTTCTCAAACTGACAAGCTAAAATAGAATATTATCCAGATAATGTTTAATAAATGCCGTGAACTATTTATCAATTGCTATAACTGTCATTTAAAATCAACAATTATTTTTTGGATATTAAAAACCATCAGAAGGCACTAATCATGCTCTTCCAATGGTTACATCCTATAATTGATATTCCATTACCTTTGCTTTTTGATCACCAATATCATCATAGTGAATCACTAGCTCTTGAACGGTTTGAAAACCAGCTCGTAAATAAAGCCTTTCCGAAGGGAGGTTACCAGCTAAAACGTCCAGGTGAATCACCTTTTTTCCTTCTTGCTTTGCCACATTGAAAAGTCCATCAATGAGTTGACGAGAAATTCCCGTTCGCCGGTAAGCTGGATGAACCGTAATCAAGTGGAAAACACCAATTTCCTGATTAGCTGCCTTAATCGGCCAATCCACATCTGGGTATTCTTCTCCAGTCGTCATCACTCCACCAGCCACAATCTGGTTGTCCTTAATTCCAATCACCACTGTCGACTGTTGGATAAAATTGCGAAGCCCATCAATACTTGGGTATTCTCCCCATGTCCAATCAGCGCCATATTGATCTTGAGATTGGTGTTCACAGACTGTGTGATATAAATCCACAACCCCATCAAGATCTGCTAACTGGGCAACTCTGATTTGATCTAGGTTCATTTTAGAATCCCCCTTTGTATGCAATTGTTAAAAACGCTTATTTAGTTTAATCACACCAAGCGAAGCAATCATTCCAATCAAGGTTAATCCTGCGGTTACCAATAGTGTTTCACCATAACTCCCCGTTTGTGGTAAGAACTGTTGCGAATTCTTCTTAACTTCCCGCTTGGTAAACTTTTGTTGGTTATTAAGAACCTCTACAGAATTATCGTACTCACTTTGAGCATTGACGTTTTGCAAGTTAGAAATACCGTAAACGGGAGTAGTGGTTTTCACTTGACCACGATCCGTTGTCTCCGAATGCTGGGTCTTATAATCATTTAGGAAAATAAATTGCTGGTTATTCTCAAACAACTTACCAAGCTCAAGGAGTAAGAAGTCGGTCCCCTGTGCTCCCTCTAATTGAATTCCAAGTGGAAGGCCCGTAGCGCTAACGTAGGTTGGTAAGCTTAATGCCGGTTCTCCTGCGATGTTTGCTAACTGGGTAAATGGTGTTTTGCTTAACCCGTGAAGCCATGAATTATAAATTAATTGCATCTGCTGGTCAAAAGGTAACTCCTTAATCTTCAGCATCTTGGTGACGAATTCTGGCAAGTATGCCGGATCGCTGTTTAATGGTGCTACTGTTGCCGTTGTTGGTGTTAAGTAAATCGGGTACTGCTTATGAAAAACCGTCATTTGTTGATGAACTAGCTTTAACTCATCATTAAAAGTTTGACTAACATTCTTTGGCGCCTTCTTACTTGCTTCATATAACGCATACGTCATTGGGCTAACGACACCATTAGTAACATCAGCAGCGGTTAAGTGTCGATGAAGTTTTTGTTGAGCAATAAAATCAGCTACTGAGCCGTCATCCAAAGCTCCCAGGTAATAAGCCTGCATCATTTTGACGCCATCTACTGGGCTATTCTGTTCAACAACGTCAAACCCCTGAGCACGCAAAAATTTTACCGCGTTAAGAACTGCATTTTTTGCATCCTGACTTACCGGGGTCCCAACCGGTGAAGTAAGTGAATAAGCAATCTTAACCTTCTTCAAATTTTTAGGTACCGGTTGAAGAAGCTTCTTAGCGTGATCTTGATCCATCAAACCTCGTAATAAGGTTACGGTATCATCGATCCTCTGTGTATCGGCGAAGTTCACCACTGATGGTTTTAGTGAATCACCAACAATTAATCCCTGGGTAGGTTTAAGACCAATCACACCTGACCATGAAGCAGGAATTCTTAGTGAACCACCAGCATCATTTCCTGTAGCGATTGGCACAATCCCCGCAGCAACACTCGCCGTGGCGCCACCAGATGAACCACCAGTGTTATGGTCAAGGTTCCACGGATTATGAGCAATTCCATTTAAGTTAGATACTGTAATGTTGATTAACCCTAATTCTGGGAAATTCGTTTCACCAAGAATAATAAATCCCATTTCTTGGAGTTTCTTAACAAAGGCATTCGTGTAGTGATACGTACTGCCCTTTAAATAAGGTAGACCATCAGTATTTGGATAACCCTTAAATGCCTGACCGAGTCCTTTAATTAAAATTGGCACACCATAAAATGGCTTCCCCGACTTACTTTCACTTTCCAGCTTTTTCAATTGTTGTTGAGCATTAGAAGGGTCAACGTAAATCACATTATTCAACTTTCCATTAGTTTGATCAATCTTTTGGTAAGTATGGTTAATTAAATCTTGGTCGTTAACGTTACCTTTTTTGATATTTTGAGCAATTTCTCCTGCCGACTGTTCAGTTGATTCCTGGATATAACCAGTTTGACTATTAGCATCCTGCTCAGCCACTTTTATTTGTTGATTTTCTTCAGTTGAGGACTGGGGCAGCGATGACTGTGAATCTTCTTTAGAAGTGGTTGTTGATGACTGTGACTTATTTTCGGTTGATTGTATTTCGGTACTATTACCATTGGCAGCATCGTGATTATCAGCAAACGTTGGTGTGGCAATGCTTAAATTTCCCAATAGCAATATTCCCGCCGCTATTGTGCTAACTAGCTTTGAATGGTGACTTCTCATATACTTAGACCTCCCACCGTCTAATATGGTTCAAGTATAATACTTATGAAATCGATTTCAAATAATCATTTTAAACAACAAAAAAACCGATTCAGACTTAACTGAACCGGTTCCTTAATTGCGTGGCAACGTCCTATCCTCGCAGGGAGCGATCCCCCAACTACTTTTGGCGTGTTGAAGCTTAACTTCTGTGTTCGGCATGGGAACAGGTGTATCCTTCAAGCCATCATCACCACACTTACCCTCC
>NZ_JALCQI010000026.1 GCF_022651205.1 Limosilactobacillus sp. | reverse complement strand
TTCACGATCGCCATAAACACAGTCAGGGTCGATTAGGTATGGTTGATGATTCTGACTAAACATAAAGTTTCCGGCCCAGAGATCGCCATGAAGCAGACTGGGCTGAACATCATGCTGTGAGTAATAGTTATCGAACTTAGCAACCATTCGGTCAAAATGCTTTTGCCGCCAGTTATTCCAACGTTTTTCTTTAATTGCGGCCGAAATCTCTGGCTTTAATCGCTGGTTAATATAGAAATCACGCCAACTGGGATTCCAATGATTATTTTTAATTAGTACCTTTGTTTGGTGATTATCCATGAAACCAAATTCTTCACTTCTCTGGAGATGCATTTTAGCTACTTCTTGACCGAGTGCGTATTGATCTCCGTAACCGTTGTCTAACCAATTGAGGATTAGGTAGGCATCACCATCAATCTCACCATGAGCAATGGGAGTAGGAACATTGGCAACTTTTCCAATTTCTTTGAGTCCAAGCAATTCATGTTCAAAATATTTAGCAGGATGATTAGGCTGGACCTTAACGAAATATGTTTCCTTGGCAGTAGTAATTTGGTAGGCAAGGTTAATATCACCACCGCTGACTGGTTGACAGTTGGTGATATTATTCAATGGTAATTGAGCTAACCAGGCATCGGTTAATTGATGACTATTCAAAGTAAACACCTTCTCTTGGTTTACATTTTAAACTTTTTCTGACAGAAAGCCAATGGAACTATATGCCTATTGACATTTCAATTGAACTCGGGTACTGTAAGAATGTAATTTTAATACTAATAGCCAATGAAAAAAGAATGCTTATTCACCTTGGTCAATAGCGAGTGGGAACTGGTGGAAGCCCATGACAGTGAGGTAATAATTGACACTTTTGAGGCCGGGAGGAATCCCCGTCGGTGTTCGACGTTATCTATGAGTGATACTAAGGTGGTACCGTGCAGTGAAGCACCCTTGTGAATAGCAGGGGTGTTTTTTTATTGGAAATTAGAATTAATACTACCAATCTAGAATGGTTAAAGAGGTAATTAGAGGATGAAGAGAACTAATTACGCTGGGGATACCAGTGAAAAACAAGTCGGCCAAGAAGTAGTCCTTAAGGGATGGGTTGCTAAACGACGTAATCTTGGTGGCTTAATTTTTATTGATTTGTGGGATCGAGAAGGAATTGTCCAACTGGTCTTTAATGAAAAAGAAAATTCTGAAGCATTTAAGGTTGCTAATGCTGTTCGTAACCAATATGTCCTTGAGGTTCAAGGAAAGGTTCAATTACGGGCAGAGAAAGAAATTAACCCTGACATGAAGACCGGAAAGGTTGAAGTTGCGGTTGATCAGATTAAGGTTTTAGCAAAGTCCGAAACAACGCCGTTTGACATTACTGATGGTGTTGACGCAACCGAAGATTTGCGGATGAAGTATCGTTACCTTGATCTCCGTCGTCCAGAAATGATGAAGAACTTAATGCTCCGGAGTAAGGTTACTTCTGTTGTTCACCATTACTATGATAGTCAAGGATTTATGGATGTTGAAACACCTGATTTAACACGTTCAACCCCAGAAGGTGCTCGTGACTATATCGTTCCTTCACGGGTTTATCCAGGACACTTCTATGCCTTACCACAGTCACCACAATTATTTAAGCAATTATTGATGGCTGCTGGTGTTGATAAGTATTACCAGCTTGCTCGTTGTTTCCGTGATGAAGACTTGCGTGGGGATCGTCAACCTGAATTTACGCAGATTGATACTGAAATGAGTTTTGCTACTCCTGAAGATATCCAAACAATGACTGAAGGATTAATTAAGAAGGTCATGAAGGAAGTCTTAGGAATTGATGTTAAGACACCGTTCCCACGGATGGAATGGCAGGAATCAATGGATAAGTATGGTTCTGATAAGCCTGATACTCGTTTTGGCATGCTGATCCATGACTTATCAGACATTGTTAAGGATAGTTCATTCAAGGTCTTCTCTGGAACGGTTGCTAAGGGGAATTTCGTTCGGGCAATCTGTGTTCCAGGTGGTGCTGATAAATACTCCCGGAAGGATATTTCAAAGAAGGAAGAATATATTAAGCGGTTTGGTGCAAAGGGCCTTGCTTGGGTTAAGGTAACTGACGACGGTTACTCAGGACCAATTGCTAAGTTTATCAATGATTATGCTGATGCAATTAATGAAGAAATGGGTGCCAAGTCAGGTGATTTAATCCTCTTCGTTGCTGATTCATTCCACGTTGTTTGCGATTCCCTCGGTTACTTACGGCGTGACATTGCTAAGGAACAAGATATGATCGCTCCTAACCAGTGGAATTACCTTTGGGTTGTAAACTGGCCAATGTTTGAATACGACGAAGGCTTTGGTAAATGGATTGCCGCTCACCACCCATTTACGATGCTAAACGAAGAAGATCTCCACTATCTTGACGATGGCGAAGATCCACATAAGGCTCATGCCCAAAGCTATGACATTATCTTGAACGGTCAAGAAATCGGTGGTGGATCCATCCGTATCCATAACCCACAAGTTCAAGAAAAAGTCTTGAAAGCACTTGGTTACACTAAAGAACGTGCTGAAGCTCGCTTCGGGTTCTTACTGAAGGCATTGACACTGGGAATGCCTCCTGAAGGTGGATTGGCCTTTGGATTAGACCGGTGGGTAATGTTACTCGCCCAAGCAGATAACATTCGTGATGTTATCCCATTCCCTAAGAATTCTAAGGCGGTTGAACCATTAACTGCTGCTCCTGGGAAAGTTAGCCAACAACAACTTGATGATTTGAAGATTAAGTTTGACGATAAGGTCGACTACAAGTTAGATAAGTAATCAATTAGCAAAGACTATAAAAAGAGCATAACAATGAGATTTCTAATAACCTCATTGCTATGCTCTTTAATTTTATTTTAGAATCTTCTTTAAGAATTCCTTGGCACGATCGCTAGTTGGATGAGCAAAGAACTCGTCAGGCTTCCCGGTTTCTTGAATGTAACCGTCTGCCATGAACCAAATTTGATCCGCTACTTCATGAGCAAATCCCATTTCGTGAGTAACAACTACCATTGTCATTCCGGAATCAGCAAGGTCATGCATTACTGTTAACACTTCATCAACCATTTCCGGATCAAGAGCACTTGTCGGTTCGTCAAAGAGCATTACTTCAGGGTTCATCGCTAAGGCCCGGGCAATTGCTACCCGCTGCTTTTGCCCACCAGATAGTTGGTCAGGATATTGTTTAGCCTTTTCTGCTAAACCAACCTTTTCTAGAAGTTTCATCCCTGTTTCTTCAGCTTCCTTTTCGGGGATGTTTTTGACCTTCATTGGTGCTAATTTAATATTTTCAATCACGTTCATGTTCGGGAAGAGGTTAAATCCTTGGAAAACCATTCCCATCTTTTCCCGCAATTGATTGAGTTGCTTATCTGTAATCTTAGTTAAATCATTTCCCTCAAAAAATACCTTGCCGCTAGTTGGCTGTTCAAGACAATTTAGACAGCGGAGAAAGGTACTTTTACCAGCACCAGAAGGACCAATCACACAAATAACCTGACCTTTATCAACGTGTTCGGTGATATCTTTGAGGACGGTATTGTTTTTAAACTTTTTTTGTAAATTTTGAACTTCGATCATTTTATTATTGGACATGTTTCATTCTCCCTTCAAAGTAAAGC
This sequence comes from Limosilactobacillus sp., assembly GCF_022651205.1. Taxonomy (GTDB): domain Bacteria; phylum Bacillota; class Bacilli; order Lactobacillales; family Lactobacillaceae; genus Limosilactobacillus. Next base: position 18,390 of record NZ_JALCQI010000026.1, on the reverse strand, counting down.
AGGATTCTGGAAAGCGTAAACGTTAAGATGAAGTAGATCATCATAGTAATGAATAGTGGGAGAACTCCTTTGTAGGTTGCAGATTGAACTAATTGTGTTTGGAACATTAATTCAGTTACACCAATAACAGAAACTAATGAACTGTCCTTTAACAAGGTAATTAATTCGTTCCCCAGAGCAGGCCAAATATTTTTCAGTGCTTGTGGCATAATTACGTAACGGAAAGCCTTATTCTTATCCATTCCTAAGCTTCGAGCTGCTTCAGTTTGCCCAAGTGGGATGGATTGAATTCCGGAACGAATAATTTCAGCAACGTAGGCTCCTGAGTTTAACGACACGGCAATGATCCCGGCTAATAGGGCAGGAAGTGATTGAATAATTGCACCAATACCGAAGTAAACAAACATGATTTGGACCATCATTGGGGTTCCCCGTAAGAATTCAATGTAGCAGACCGCAATTGAGTGCAGAAGTTTGTTCTTTGAGAGACGCATGAGGGCAAAGAGGGTTCCTAAAATAAAACCAAAGAATACTGAGACGATAGTAATAATCAACGTGTATTCAAGACCCTTTGCAAAGTAACGCCAGTAGCTAAGTACGGTGTTTTGCTTTTTGTAACTCTTCATGTACTGTGCAGATTCGGGGAGCCACTTCTTATTAATCAAATTTTCGTCATTGACCTTTTTAATGGTTTGGTTAGCGGCATTTACAAGTGAAGTGTCACCTTTTGGAAAGGCAAGGGCGATCCCACCGGCAGTAGCTGGTAACTTTGAGTCAAAGGCGTAAAGGTTGGAATTATTAGATGCATATGCTTTGGCAGTTGCTGCATCCACTAATACACCATCATACTTATGCGATTGTAAACCGATTACTAATGAAGAGAGCTTTGCTAACCCCTTACCATTAGCTTGTGGCATGTCCTTAGAAATCATTGTTGATTGTAAAGTCCCGTTTTGAGCACCAACCGTTTTACCATTAAAGCTTTTGGCATTAACCAGTTTATCCTTGTCACTCTTATTGATTAAGAAGTAACTGTCACCAGTGTAGTAAACGTTAGAAAAGTCAACGCTCTTTTTCCGTTCATTAGTAATATTCATCGCACCGGCAATACAATCAATCTTTCCGGTTTCTAGTGCGACTAGAAGTGAATCAAAGTCCATGTTTTTAATTACTAATTTAACACCAATATCTTTGGCAAATTGTCTCATAAGCGATACTTCAAAACCAACGTACTTTGTTTTACCGTTTTCCTTGGTTGTGAATTCATATGGTGGATAGTCGGCACTTGTGCCGACAACTAAGGTTCCTTTTTGTTTAATTCTTTGTAGTGAAGCATTTTCAGCTACTTGTGAAGCGTCAGTAGCAGAGCTTGAACTGCTACTTTTATCAGCGGCAAATGCTGAAACTGGTGCGCATAGTATTGGAAACGCAATGATTATCAGCATTAACCAATGTTTGAAACATTTCATAATCAATAACTCCTTCAAATTCTTAAAATAATTACATTGGTATGTAATATACGCTAAAATGATTAAATATGCAATAGAAAATTGAAAAATAGTACATTTTATTCAATAAATATGAATAATACAACTAATGATGAATAAAAACGTTTTCAACAAAAAATGCAATAATAATCTTAATAGTATAGTAAGAAAATTTATCTTAAATATTTAGAAAGTAATATTGACACCCACGGGCTAATTGGTTACAATTGCCTTTGTAGTGAAAGAACGGGTGAATACCGTTCTAAACGTAACTTTAAGCTCGGAGGGAGGGAATCAACATGTCAAAAACAGTCGTTCGCAAGAATGAATCTTTGGATGACGCTCTTCGACGCTTTAAACGTACAGTTTCACGTAACGGAACTTTGCAAGAATACCGTAAGCGTGAATTCTACGAAAAGCCAAGTGTAAAACGTAAGTTGAAATCTGAAGCGGCACGGAAGCGTAAGAACAAGCGCCGTCGTTACTAATTTCGATGCTCCTACCTTTCCAAACGGTGGGAGTTTTTTTATTTGTAAAGGAGAAGATAATAATGAGTTTATTACAAGACTTAACTTCTGATATGGTTTCTGCAATGAAGAGTCGTGATAAGGAGACTTTGGGCGTGGTTCGAATGTTAAAAGCTGCGGTTCAAAATGAACAGATTGAACAGGGTCACGATCTAACTCCTGATGAAGAAGTTGCTGTTATGGCGCGTGAATATAAGCAACGTAAAGAATCTCTTGAAGAATTCAAGCAAGCAGGTCGTCAGGATCTTGTAGAGAAGACCGAAGCTGAAATGAAGATTGTTGAGAATTACATGCCTAAGCAATTATCAGCAGATGATGTTAAAAAGATCGTTGCTGACACTATTGAGCAGGTTGGTGCTTCTAGTATGAAAGACTTTGGTAAGGTAATGGGTGCTGTAATGCCTAAGGTTAAGGGTAAAGCAGACGGTAAATTGGTTAACCAAACTGTTAAGAGTGAATTAAACAAATAATTGCAAAAAGTTTGCGGATGAGTAGGTAGTATGGCATTCTCCTTTTAGGAGGCTTAATATTATGTGTACGTCAATTATTTATACAGCTGGTGACAGTTATTTTGGTCGTAACTTAGATTTTGAGATTTCATTTGGTCAAAAGGTTGTTGTGACTCCCCGTGACTATGAATTTAGGTTTCGTAAAATGAAGTCAGTTGGTCACCATTATGCCATCACAGGAATGGCAACCGTTCAAGATGGATATCCGCTTTATTTTGACGGTGCTAATGAGATGGGATTAGGGATGGCTGGCTTGAATTTTAATGGTCCGTGTTATTATTTTCCAGAAGATCCAGGAAAAGATAACGTTACTCCGTTTGAATTTATTCCGTATATTCTTGGCCAATGTAAAAATGTTGCTGAAGCAAAGAAGTTAGTCAAAAACTTGAATTTAGTTAATATCAAATTTTCAGATAAGTTCCCACTATCACCTCTTCATTGGCTAATTGCTGATAAATCCGGTGCTTCAATTGTAGTGGAATCGACGAAGAAGGGATTAAATGTTTACGATAACCCAGTAGGTGTCTTAACAAATAATCCGGAGTTCCCTCAACAATTAGAAAACCTCAGTAACTATCAAAGTATTTCACCTGCGGAACCACAGAACACTCTTGCGCCAGGTGTTAACCTTACTATGTACAGTCGAGGATTAGGAACTCATATGCTTCCAGGCGGAATGGATTCTGAAAGCCGTTTTGTTAAAGAAACATTTACTAAGGCACATGCCCCTAAAGGTAAAGATGAGCTGGAAAACGTAACAAATTATTTCCACCTTCTTCATGCTGTTGAACAGCAAAAGGGGTTGGATGAAGTTGCTCCAGATACATTTGAATATACTATTTATTCAGATGGAGTTGATCTTACCACCGGAACCTTCTACTACACAACGTATGAAAATAATCAAATTAACGCGATTAAGCTTGATCAAAGTAGACTTGATGGTAGTGACTTATTAACTTATCCTCTGCAAACTAAACAAGTAATTAACTTTAATTAGTCTATTTGACTTTGTAAAATTTGTTTCATGATGATGACCGTTAGTGTGCAATTAGCATACTAGCGGCTTTTTTATTTGTCGTTTGATACATTAATTATAATAAAACATGCATAAAATATGCTCAATTTTAAATAATTGTTGCTTTAAACGAATATATGATGTATATTTATTAGCAATCTCAAATGGATGGAGGATAATCAAATGGAAAAAGAGAAAATTGTATTAGCGTATTCAGGTGGCTTAGACACTTCCGTAGCAATTGCTTGGCTCAAAAATAAAGGCTATGACGTAATTGCATGTTGTATTGATGTTGGTGAAGGAAAGGATCTTGAGGCGATTCAAAAGAAGGGAGAACAGGTTGGTGCTTGGAAGTCGATTGTGATCGATGCAAAATATGACTTTGCGGAACAATTTGTTTTACCCGCTCTTCAGGCCCATGCAATGTATGAGCAAAAATACCCACTCGTTTCAGCATTATCCCGTCCATTAATCGTTCAAAAACTGGTTGCTGTCGCCCGCCAATACGGCGCAACCGCAATTGCCCATGGCTGTACTGGAAAGGGCAATGACCAAGTTCGTTTTGAAGCTGGTATTCATGCACTAGCTCCTGAAATGAAAATTGAGGATCCAATTCGTGACTGGCATTGGTCACGGGAAGAAGAAATTCAATATGCCAAGGATCACGGTATTCCGGTTCCGATCACTAAGGCTAGTCCCTATTCAATCGATGAAAACCTTTGGGGACGGGCAAATGAATGTGGAATTCTTGAAGACCCGTGGACTTCTGCTCCCGCCGATGCTTATGACCGGACAGTGGCAATTGAGGACGCACCTGATGAACCAACAACAATTCAAATTAGTTTTGAAGAAGGGGTGCCAACAGCAATTGACGGTCAAAAAATGCCCCTTGATGAGTTGATTATGAAACTTGACAAGCTTGCGGGAAGTAACGGTATTGGTCGGATTGATCACGTTGAAAACCGATTAGTGGGAATTAAGTCACGGGAAGTTTATGAATGTCCTGCTGCAACTGTTCTGCTGGCGGCTCATAAGGATCTTGAAGACTTAACCCAAGAACGTGAAGTTGCTCACTTTAAGCCAATTATTGAACAAAAAATGAGTGAAATTATTTATAATGGTCTTTGGTATTCACCGCTGATGAAGTCATTAGTTGCTTTCATTGACCAATCTCAAAGTGTTGTTAATGGAACTGTCCGGGTAAAGTTATTTAAAGGTAACGTTATCTGTGAGGGACGGAAATCACCAAATTCTCTTTATGATAAGAACTTGGCAACGTACACCTCAGCGGATGAATTTGATCAAGAAGCAGCAACTGGCTTTATTAAGCTCTGGGAACTTCCGGATAAGGTTTACGCTCAGGTTCAACAAAAAGCTCTTGCTGAACAGACAGGTGTTAATAAGGAAAAGAAAGGTGTGACAGTCAATGCCGATTAAACGGATGTGGGGCGGTCGATTTGAAGAAGCAGGGGATGACTTTGTCAATCATTTTGGCGCTTCAATCGGGTTTGATCAGGAAATGGCTGCTGAAGATATTCAAGGTTCACTAGCACATGTAAAAATGTTAAGAGCGACAAAGATTTTACCAAAGGACGATGCCGATCAAATAATTGCTGGACTTCGAGAATTAGACCAGCAATTAAAAACGGAAGGACTAAATTTTTCCGTTGATAATGAAGATATTCATATGAATATTGAATCATTGCTAACGAAAAAGATTGGTCCCGTTGCTGGGAAACTCCACACTGGACGAAGCCGGAATGATCAGGTGGCAACTGACTTACACCTTTACGTTAATGAACGTCTGCCAAAGGTAACTGAGGCGTTAAAACAGTTACAAGGTGAATTGGTTACCAAGGCTGAAGAAAATGTCGAAACAATCATGCCAGGCTATACTCATATGCAACACGCACAGCCAATTTCATATGGACACTATTTAATGGCTTATTTTCAAATGTTTCAGCGTGACGTTGAACGATTTGAATTTAATAAAAAACATACGAGCATTTCTCCCCTTGGTGCCGCTGCGTTAGCGGGAACCACATTTCCGATTGATCGGTTAATGAGCAGTGGCCTTTTAGGATTTGATAAGCCGTACGACAATTCTTTAGATGCGGTTGCTGATCGTGACTTTGTTCTGGAGTTCTTAGGCAATGCTAGTATTTTAATGATGCATCTTTCACGGTTGTGTGAAGAAATTATTTACTGGTGTAGTTATGAATTTAACTACATTGAACTTGCCGATGAATATTCAACGGGAAGCTCGATTATGCCCCAAAAGAAGAATCCTGATATGGCAGAGTTAATCCGGGGGAAGACTGGTAGAGTTTATGGCGATTTAATGGGCCTTTTGACAACCATGAAGGGACTGCCGCTTGCTTATAATAAAGATATGCAAGAAGATAAAGAAGGACTCTTTGATGCGGTTAAAACGATCATTCCTTCGCTTAAGATTATGGCGGGAATGATTAAGACGTTACATGTCCATAAGGCACGGATGGAGCATGCGACTCATCATGACTTTTCTAACGCAACAGAGTTAGCAGACTACCTTGCGACAAAAGGGATTCCTTTCCGTCAGGCACATGAAATAGTTGGTGAACTGGTGCTTAAGGGGATTCAAACTGGAACAAGTTTAGGCGAAATTCCATTAGCGGACTATCAAAAAATTAATCCGCAAATTGACGAAACAGTTTATGAATGCTTAAAACCTAAGGTAGCGGTCGAACGGCGCCAATCTGAAGGTGGAACTGGTTTTGCCCAAGTTCGCCACCAAATTAAGGTAGCAAAGTCAATTTTAAAAGAATGAGTTAAACGGGTCTTAGCACTTGAATAAGTGTTAGGATCCGTTTATCATTTTTGGTTAAAATTAGATAAAAAGTTCTGAATTAAACATCAACGAGAACAGAATCGCTATGATATAATCATATTCAGTATCTACTTATATTTGACTAGAGGAGAAATTTTAGTTGGTAGAAAAGAACGAAGAAATTGAACAAACATTTCAAATTACAAGTCCAGAGTTAGAAGTTGCTTTACTCGGTGTTCAGGATAAATTTGTTTCTTTGTACGAGCAGGGGATGAACGTTACCATTAATCCTTTTGGTGACAACATTCGGATTAAGGGGCTGCCTGAAGACGTCAAAATGACAGCAGATGTATTGCATGCCCTTACCGATTTGACTGAACAGGGAATTCGTCTGCATAGTACTGATATTGTTAGTGCAATGAAGATGGCTCATCGGGGAACACTTAATTACTTTGCCGATCTTTATAGTGAGACAATCATTCGGGATCGCCGGGGAAGATCTATCCGGGTGAAGAACTTTGGTCAGCGGCAGTATGTCAATGCAATTAAGCATAATGATATTACCTTCGGGATCGGCCCCGCTGGTACTGGGAAGACATATTTGGGAGTCGCAATGGCCGTTGCTGCTTTAAAACGTGGTGAAGTAGAGAGAATTATTTTAACCCGACCAGCCGTTGAAGCAGGTGAAAGTCTTGGCTTCCTTCCTGGTGATCTTCAAGAAAAAATTGATCCATACCTTCGGCCAATTTATGACGCATTAAATGATATCCTAGGTGCCGATCATACCCAACGGCTAATGGAACGTGACGTAATTGAAATTGCACCATTAGCATATATGCGTGGACGAACGTTGGATGGGGCGTTTGTCATTCTTGATGAAGCACAGAATACAACCAATGCTCAAATGAAGATGTTCCTTACCCGCCTTGGGTTTGGTTCAAAAATGGTTGTTAATGGAGATATTTCCCAAATTGATTTACCTCACGGAACGCGGAGTGGCTTAATTAGTGCTCAGCGAATTTTAAAGGATCTTAAATCAATTAAGTTCGTTCGCTTTACGTCTGAGGATGTTGTTCGTCACCCAGTTGTTGCACGAATTATTAATGCTTATGAAAACAACGCGACTAAGCAAATGGAAAAGCGCGATGCAGAAAAAGAGGCGGCAGTTAAGAAAGCTGCTGAGGAAAAGGATAAGGATTAACTATGGAAATTGAGATTTATGACCGAACTGCAGAAAAAGTTAGTGATGAGCACCAAAAGTTAATTCAGGATTTATTGAACTTTGCCGGTAAGAAGCTTGATTTAGCTGACAATACAGAGATTTCAGTTACGTTGATGAATAATCCAGAAATACGTGAATTGAATTCTCAGTATCGACATGTGGATCGCGCTACCGATGTTTTGAGCTTTGCTGCTGAAGAATCTGATGATGAAACCCCAATTATTATGGATCCAGAATTAGCAGCTGAATTTCCGGTGAACCTAGGCGATCTCTTTATTTCGGTTGATAAGGTTGCTGAGCAGGCAAAGTTTCTGGGGCACTCGTTTGAACGTGAGCTTGGTTTTTTAACCATTCATGGTTTCTTACACCTGAATGGTTATGACCATGAGCAACCAGAAGAAGAGAAAAAGATGTTTAGTTTACAACGGGAGATACTAGATCAGTATGGCCTCAAGAGATAATCACCAAACTGAAAAAAATCACCACTTAATTCAGGCAGTGCGGCATGCCTTGGATGGGATTGTTGATGTAATCTCTCAAGAGCGTAATATGCGCTACCACCTTTTTGCAGCAACGGTTGTCGTTATTTGTGGATTCTTATTACGCGTTGACCGTCTTGAATGGCTGTGGCTTCTTTTAGCAATCTTAGTGGTTTTTTCGGCCGAATTTTTAAACACGGTCACGGAAGCAGTTACTGACTTGCTTGGCGAACACCATTATGATATTAACGTCAAAAAGGCAAAGGATGTCGCGGCTGGCGGAGTTTTAATTACGGCAATCTTTGCAGTGTTAGTAGGCCTAATTATCTTTTTGCCAAAGATAATGAAATTATTAGGCTATTAGGAAGGAAAAACAATGGATAATCCAAATTATAAGTCTGGTTTTGTTGCTTTGATTGGCCGTCCCAATGTCGGCAAGTCAACATTTTTAAACTATGTTATTGGTCAAAAAGTAGCGATAATGAGTAATGTTGCCCAAACTACTCGGAATAAGATCCAAGGAATCTACACTACTGATGAAGCCCAGATAGTATTTATTGATACTCCTGGAGTCCATAAACCACAAACTAAGTTGGGGGACTTTATGGAGAAGTCGACCCTTTCCGCGCTTGACGAGGTTGATGCGGTACTATACCTTGTTTCCGCTACTGAAGACCGGGGTCCCGGTGATGATTTTATTATTAACCGTCTAAAAAGTGTCAAGCAGCCGATCTTCCTGGTGGTTAATAAGATCGATCAGGTGAACCCAAATAACTTGCCGGCTATTACGGCTCAATATCAGGATGCCTTACCATTTGCTGGAATCTACCCGATCTCGGCTTTACAGGGGAATAACGTTAACCCGCTAATTAACAAGTTAGTTGAGACCTTACCTAATGGTCCCCAATATTACCCAAGCGATCAGATTAGCGATCACCCTGAACGATTTGTAATTGCGGAAATGATTAGGGAAAAGGTCTTTGAATTAACAAGACAAGAGGTTCCTCATTCGGTTGCAATCGACGTTACTTCGGTAAAACGTGAGGATGAAGAACATATCCATATTTCGGCCAACATTATTGTTGAGCGTCCCGGCCAAAAGGGGATTATTATTGGTAAAAAAGGACAAATGCTCAAGAAAATTGGTACTAAAGCCCGAATGGATATTGAACATCTCTTGGGTGATAAGGTTTTTCTCCAACTATGGGTAAAAGTTGTTCCTGGTTGGCGGGATAAGTCAGCAATGCTCAAGGATTATGGTTACCGAAATAAGGATTATTAATTGAAGGGATGACCCCAGTGAGTCGGATTACAACTGATTTTAGGGGAATAATAATGTTCCGTCGTGATTACCGTGAGCGTGATCTTTTGGTAAAGATTCTAACCGATAAGATTGGCCCAGCAATGTTTTTTGTTAAGGGAGCCAAGAAACGAGGCTTCCGGTTGGCAGCGGATATATTACCATTTACTCATGGTGAGTATATAGGTTCCTTGACCGATAATGGCTTAAGTTTCATTAATGCGGCGAGCGACACGGCCCAGTACCGGAATATTGAAACCGATATTAGCAAAAATGCTTATTCTACGTATATTCTGGCATTGGTTGATAGTGCTTTTCAGGATGGCCAAGGGATTGGTGGTTGGTTTGATCAAGTTGCTGCGGCACTTGAGCTAATTGATCGTGGTCTTGATGAACAGGTAATTACAAACGTGATTGAAACGCAGTTATTGGTCCGCTTTGGTGTAGCGCCAACGTGGGACAGGTGCGTTATATGTGGTCGTGATGATGCTTCACTTGATTTTTCCGAGCAATACGGTGGAATGCTTTGTAAGTATCATTGGCACCTTGATGAACGACGGATGCACCTTGACCAACGTTCTGTCTATTATTTGCAACGCTTTTCAACATTAAATTTACAAAAACTTAATTCCATTAAAATTAATCCGGGGACAAAACGGCGGCTTCAATTTGTCCTGGATTCACTATACGATAATGAAGTTGGTTTGAATTTAAAGAGTAAACGATTTATTCGGCAAATGGGACAGTGGGAAGAAAAATTAAAAAAATAACAGTTGGGTAATTGACATTTAGAAAATGTTTATCTATCATTAAGCACGTATAAAAATATATTTACAGCGATGACAAAGAATAAACTAGTGACGATTAATGCAAAGCGACAGGGGGATGGTGGGAGCCCCTGGATTAAGTTGTTGGTTGGGCACTTTAACAGCTGTATTAACTAAGCTGTTTTGTAGTAATACAAAAAAGCAGGGTGGAACCGCGAATTAACTCGTCCCTGTAGAAATTGGTCTTAGACTAGTTTCTACAGGGATTTTTTGAAAGGAAGAGTCTATATGTCTGATAAGTTAAGTGTTCAAGATATTATATTTACACTTGAAAAGTACTGGGCAAAGCAAGGCTGTATGTTGATGCAGGCCTATGATAACGAGAAGGGTGCTGGGACAATGAGTCCTTACACGTTCTTACGGGCAATTGGTCCTGAACCATGGAATGCCGCTTATGTTGAACCTTCACGGCGGCCTGCCGATGGTCGGTACGGTGAGAACCCTAACCGGCTGTACCAACACCACCAATTCCAAGTAATTATGAAGCCATCTCCTGACAACATTCAGGAACTCTACTTAGGTAGTTTGCGCGAATTAGGAATCGATCCACTGGAACATGATATTCGGTTCGTTGAAGATAACTGGGAGAATCCTTCAATGGGTTGTGCCGGTGTTGGTTGGGAAATCTGGCTTGACGGAATGGAAGTTACTCAATTTACTTACTTCCAAGTAGTTGGTGAACTGCCAATGAACCCTGTAGCTTCGGAAGTTACTTATGGGCTTGAACGGTTAGCTGAATACATTCAAAATGTTGACTCTGTTTATGATCTTGAATGGGCTGATGGGGTCCTTTATGGTGACATTTTTAAGGAACCCGAATACGAACATTCAAAGTATGCATTTGAAGAAAGCAACCAAGATATGCTATTAGAAGCATTTAATAATTATGAAACAGAAGCTAAGCGATTGATTAAGCTAGGCCTAGTTCACCCTGCATACGACTATGTTCTTAAATGTAGTCATACTTTTAACCTGTTAGATGCCCGGGGTGCGGTTTCCGTTACAGAACGTGCTGGCTACCTTCACCGAATTCGAATTATGGCGAAGTCAATTGCTAAGGCTTTCGTTGAAGAACGGCGTAAGCGGGGCTTCCCTCTGATCCATGATGAAAAACTTCGTCAAAAGACATTAGACGAATATACCAAGAAAGCAGAAAAGGCTAAACAGCGAGCAGCTAAGCAGGCCGCTAAGAAGGCAAAGAAAGCTCAAAAGGGGGATAAGTAAAATGGCTAATTCATACTTATTAGAAGTTGGCGTTGAAGAAATGCCTGCCCATGTGGTAACGCCAAGTATAAAACAGTTACACCAACGGGTAATCGAATATCTAAAGGACCAACGGATTTCTTTTGATGATATTCAAGAATTTGCAACCCCACGGCGGTTAGCACTTTTGATTCACGGTTTAAGTGATAAGCAACCTGATATTGACGAGTCGGTTAAGGGACCCGCAAAGAAGATTGCTCAAGATGCTGATGGAAACTGGACAAAGGCCGCAATCGGTTTTACTCGTGGCCAAGGTGCTACGGTAGATGACATTGAGTTTAAGGATGTCAAGGGTGTTGAATACGTCTTTGTTGAGAAGCATATTGCTGGTAAACCGGTTGCTGAAGTTCTTAAGGGCTTACCGGATGTAATTACTTCAATGACTTTCCCAACGTTAATGAAGTGGGGATACAATAACCTTCAATTTATTCGACCAATTCGGTGGTTAGTTTCCTTACTGAATGATCAAGTAGTACCTTTTAAGATCCTCGATGTTGAAGCCGGCCGGACTACCCGTGGTCACCGTTTTCTTGGTCATGAGTTTGAATTAAAGCAGGCAACTGATTATGAAGATGCCTTACACAATGATTTCGTTATTGCTGATCAGACAAAGCGTAAGCAGGTAATTGAGGATCAGATTGACAGGATTGTTTCAGATAATGATTGGGTGATTGATAAGGATCCAGACCTTCTAGAAGAAGTTAACAACCTGGTCGAATGGCCAACCGCATTTGCTGGCTCGTTTGATAAGAAATATCTTGTCCTTCCCGATGCCGTTTTGATTACCTCAATGAAAGATAATCAGCGTTTCTTCTACCTTCGTGATCACGAAGGAAAGCTCTTGCCAAACTTTATTGCCGTTCGAAACGGTAACAAGGATTACCTGGAAAACGTGGTTAAAGGAAACGAACGAGTCTTGGTTCCTCGGCTTGAAGATGCAAAGTTCTTCTATGAAGAAGACCAAAAGATTACTATTGATGAATATGTTGAACGGCTGAAGCGGGTTAGCTTCCATGATAAGATCAGTTCAATGTATGATAAAATGCAACGTGTTGCTGTGATTGCTAGTGTCCTTGGTAAGCGCTTGAACTTTAGTGATGAAGAATTAGCTGACCTTGATCGTGCAGCTCATATTTATAAGTTTGACTTAACAACCCAGATGGTCGGCGAGTTTGCTGAATTACAAGGTGTAATGGGTGAAATCTATGCTAAGCTTTTTGGTGAAAAGGCTGATGTTGCCCAAGCAATTCGGGAACACTATATGCCAATATCAGCTGAAGGGGCATTACCAGAAAGTAAGATTGGTGCCGCTCTAGCAATTGCCGATAAGCTTGACAGTATTATGAGCTTCTTTGCAGTTGACGTGATTCCAAGTGGTTCAAACGATCCTTACGCATTACGGCGGCAGGCATTTGGTATTGTGCGGATTGTTGCTGCTCGGAATTGGCACTTGCCATTACTGAATATCCAGCCTGAAATTATTAAGGCGTTTGATAAGGCTAACCTTAATGTTGAAATTGATATTAGTAAGAATGCAGCACAAGTTCGTTCATTCTTCATGGACCGAATCCATCAATTGCTAAGTGGTCAGCATATCAAGCATGATGTGATTGATGCGGTTACTGATACTCAAGCTGACGATATTGAAGACGTTCTTGACGCTGCAAGCTCGATTAAGAGTCATCACAATGATGAAAACTTTAAGAGTGTGATTGAAGCGTTAACCCGGGTATTACGGATTGCCAAGAAGGGGAATGGGGATTCAACTGTAACGGTTGATCCTAGCCTGTTCCAGAATCCATCAGAGCAAAAACTGTATGATGCTGTAAATGAAATGACTGCCAATGCAGCACAAAGAACGGTTGATGAGAATTTCAGCGCTCTTCGTTCATTAGCACCAATTATTAGCGAATACTTTGAAGAAAACATGATCATGGATAAGGACGAGAAGATCAAGAATAATCGTTTAGCTCAATTAGGTATCATTGCACGCCAAACATACTTAATCGGGAACCTAGATAAATTGATCGTTAAATAATAAGTTCTTTTAATTGTATTGTTGACGAGTTGTGGTATCATAGATAGTAGTTAATTTTAGCTAAATAGTTATGGAGGTCGCATTCCGATGAGGTTGCGGCCTTTCGTAGCTGTCCTAGTATAATGGGGGGTGTGAGTGACTAATGGCAAGAATACCATCAGCGGTTATCGATCAAGTTCGGAATTCTGTGGATATTAGTGATGTTATCGGTCATTATGTTCAACTCCACCAATCGGGGAAGGGATTTGTTGGCCTTTGTCCATTTCATGAGGAACAGACCCCTTCTTTTAACGTGAATGTTCAGAAGCAATTCTTCTATTGTTTTGGTTGTGGACGCGGCGGTAATGTATTCCAATTTTTAATGGAGTTAAAGCATATTCCGTTCACGGAGGCGGTTGCTGAGGTTGCACAAATGGCCAATGTTGATTTGCCGTCTCAATATCTTAATGATGATCAGAGAAACCTTCGCCAAGAGAACAATACCCCTAATGGCAAATTAATGCTGATGCATGAGGAAGCAACAAAACTTTATCACCATATTCTTTTGAATACCCCAGCTGGTGCTCAGGCGTTAAAATACTTAAAAGGTCGGGGAATGACTGATAAGCTAATCAATGATTTTGGACTTGGCTTTGCCCCAGAACAGCGGGTTTTGAAACCATTTTTGAAGCAAAAAATTGATGATTATCAGTTACTACGAAAGTCTGGACTATTTGTTGAAGATGGCACTGGAGAGCTTCATGATCGATTTGTTGATCGAGTAATGTACCCTTTGCGTAACCAGAATGGACGGGTGATTGGTTTTTCTGGTCGGGTAATTGGTAAGGTTCCTGCTGATACGCCGAAGTATTTAAATAGTCCTGAAACGCCAATCTTTAATAAGCGGCGGACACTCTTTAACTTTGATGTTGCTCGTAAAGAAGCACGAAAGACATCAAAAATTTATCTTTTTGAAGGATTCATGGATGTCATTTCTGCTTATAGTGCGGGAGTCAAAAATGGGGTTGCTTCGATGGGAACTAGCTTAACCGAGGAACAGGTAGCAATCCTTGGACGTGCGGTTAAACAGGTTGATGTTTGTTATGATGGCGATTCGGCAGGGCAAAATGCCATTGATAGAGCAGCTACTCTTTTTCGGGATCATCAGCCGCGCGGAATGCAATTACGGGTCGTTCAATTACCAGCAGGGATTGACCCGGATGAATATGTTCAGCAAAATGGTGCTGATAAGTTTGTTAAATATTTGACGGATCAGGAAGAGACACCTGTTGATTTTTATTTACGCTTTTACCGGACAAATAAGAATCTTAGTAATCAGAATGAATTAATCTCATATTTAGATCAATCGTTAAAATTACTAGCAACACTACCGTCCTCGTTAGAGCAGGATATGTACTTGACCAAGCTTTCTAAGGAATTTGAGCTTGATAAGGGGACGTTAAAGAGCCAGCTGAATGATATTCGTCGCCAATTAGGAATACGCAAGCAGCAACCGCAAGCTGTGCAATTCTCACAAAACGATGATTTCTCAAAAGAGACGGTACCAGCTCCAGAGCTTCAACAACGGCCAACGGTTAACCGAACTGAATTAGCTGAACAGCTATTGTTAAGGTATATGCTGCATGATCAGGAAGTCTGGAGTCATGTAGTGGCAATTAATAATTTTCACTTTGCACATGAGCGCTATCAAACGTTATACTTATTAGCGGAGAGTTATTTTTCTGAGCATGGAGAATATTCCACTGCTGGATTAATGGATTACCTTAAGGAGGATGCATTACGTTCAACTTTAGGTCAGATTGAGCAATTAAATGTTGAAGATGTCGTCGATATGCGGTTAATTGATGATTGTATCCAGTTGATTCAGGAACAGATTCCATTGTCACAAAAGATTAAGGAATTACAGTCGCAAATTAGGGAAGCTAGTTCGTTGAACAATAGTGAATTGACAACCCAATTAACGACTAAGCTGATAGAACTTTTAAAAAAGCAACAAGAATTAAAAGCGGAGGAGACCAATTAATATGGCAAAAAGTAAAAAGAAAGAAATCGTCATTTCAAATAGTGATAACTTCGATCAAAAAAAGTATGATACCGCTGTTGGTAAATTAATTCGTACTTACAAGAAGCGGAAGCATATTAAGTATGATGATTTAACAGAGCTTGTTGCTAAGCCATTCGAGTTAAATGCTGATGGGATTGATAATTTACTTCAAAACGTTGAGGATTCTGGGATTAGTGTCGTGGACGAAAATGGTGATCCAGATCCACGAGCATTAAAAGCAACCGAGAAACTATCCCAAAAAGCCATGAAGGATACGTCTGCGCCTACAGGGGTTAAGATTAATGATCCTGTTCGGATGTACCTAAAGGAAATTGGTCGTGTTAACCTGTTGAGTGCTGACGAAGAAGTTGCACTAGCACTTCGAATTGAGCAAGGGGATGAAGAGGCCAAGCAAGAACTTGCTGAAGCTAACTTACGGTTGGTTGTTTCCATTGCTAAACGGTATGTTGGTCGTGGAATGCAGTTTCTTGATTTGATCCAAGAGGGTAACATGGGATTAATGAAGGCTGTTGAAAAGTTTGATTACCGGCGTGGATTTAAGTTCTCAACCTATGCTACATGGTGGATTCGTCAGGCAATCACACGGGCAATTGCCGATCAGGCACGGACAATTCGGATTCCAGTTCATATGGTCGAAACGATTAACAAGTTGATCCGGATTCAACGTCAACTTCTACAAGATCTGGGTCGTGAACCATTACCAGAAGAAATTGGTGCAGAAATGGATATGCCAACCGAAAAGGTTAGAAATATTCTTAAAATTGCTCAAGAACCGGTTTCTCTTGAAACACCAATTGGTGAAGAGGACGATTCACACTTGGGTGACTTTATTGAGGATCAGGATGCTACCAGTCCTGCTGATCACGCTGCCTATGAAATGATGAAGAAGCAGCTAGAAAATGTCCTTGATACATTAACCGATCGGGAAGAGAATGTCCTTCGGCTTCGTTTTGGTCTTGATGACGGTCGGACCAGAACACTTGAAGAAGTTGGAAAAGTCTTTGGTGTTACTCGTGAACGGATTCGGCAAATTGAAGCAAAAGCATTGCGGAAGTTGCGCCACCCATCTCGTTCAAAACAGTTGAAGGATTTCCTTGAATAGTGAAAGTTAATAATTGGGTCTGGGGAACCGGTCCCTTTTTGTTTTTTAAACCTTTTTAGAAGAATGGCTAACTATCCCTAATCGGAGAATTGCTTTATTTTATTAACCATTTTTAAGCTGGTACTTACTAAATTAAATTTTTCTAAGAAAAAGATTAAAACTAACTTGACTTTAGGGTAACTAGCACAGTACACTTAACTTGTTTAAGTTTTTAGGACTTTAACTTAATTATCTTTATAATGTTCAACTGCTAACAAGGAGGAACTATTAATGCCAAAGTTGTCATCAGACTTAATCGGTACTATTAACCATAAATTAGCTGCAACGTCACCGTCTGGGATCCGGGCGTTTGACCGTTCAGTTTCAAATATTCCTGGAATCATTAAGTTAACCCTTGGTGAACCAGATATGAATACCCCTGAACACGTTAAGCAAGCCGCAATCAAGAGCATTCAAGATAATGATTCTCATTATGCACCACAAATGGGGAAACCAGAACTACTAGAAGCAATCTCTAATTATATTAAACGGACCCGTGGTGTTAACTATGATCCGGAAAGTGAAATTGTGGTAACCGTTGGTGCAACAGAGGCATTGGCAGCCAGTCTGTTTTCACTATTAAATACTGGTGATAAGGTGATTATTCCTACTCCAGTATTTGCACTTTACTTCCCACTAGTAGCAATGACCGGAGCAACCCCAATTCAGGTTGATACTTCTGCTGATGGCTTTGTTTTAACTCCAGAAAGACTTGAAGAAGTATTGCAGAAAGAAGGACATGGTGCACGTGCGGTCCTTTTGAATTACCCAAGTAACCCTACTGGTCGTGAATACCCTCAAGAAACCCTGGCTGGTTTAGCTAAGGTAATTGAAAAACACCACTTATTTGCAATTGCTGATGAAATTTATAGTGATCTTGTTTATGGTGTTAAGCACTATTCAGTAACCTCGATGATTCCAGAACGAACAATCTTTATTTCTGGTTTATCTAAGTCTCATGCGATGACAGGATACCGGTTAGGGTATGTTGCGGGGCCAAAGGAAATTATGGCAAGTATCGGTAAAATGCATGCCTTTCTTGTAACAACCGTTACCGATAATGTCCAAGCGGCAGCTGTTGAAGCCCTTAATAATGGTCAAAACGATCCAGTTGAATTCAAAAAGATATACGAAAAGCGACGTGATTTTGTAACAGCTGGATTACGTGACCTTGGCTTTGAAATGTCAACACCAGAAGGGGCATTTTACATTTTCGCCAAGATCCCAGAAGCTTTTGGTAAGGACGACGTTAAATTTGCTACCGAGTTGGCACATAAGGCAAAGGTTGGGGTGACTCCCGGAAGTGCCTTTGGTGCCGGTGGTGAAGGTTATGTCCGTCTTTCATATGCTTCATCTGACGAAGATCTTCACGAAGCACTTAACCGAATTGGCAAGTTTGTAAAAGAATTAAACTAAGTAAAATAGTTTGGCGGAGGATGACAGTTGGTCAGAGATGACTTCATTGTTATCCTCCTCTTTTGTTAAACATTTGCTATACTTAATGTATAAAGAATTCTTGAGAGGAAATGGTAGAGTGGATGCACAAAACTTGTCCCATCGTTTAAAAACAGTTGCCAAATTTGTTCCCCAAGGTGCGCGTGTAGCTGATATTGGATCGGATCATGGGTACTTACCGGCAGCATTAGCATTGCAAAAGCAAATTGAGTATGCTGTTGCTGGCGAGGTGGTAAAAGGACCATATGAAAAT
>NZ_JALCQI010000025.1 GCF_022651205.1 Limosilactobacillus sp. | reverse complement strand
CCTTGAAAATATAAGTCTCATCTTTGACTCTGAGGTGAATCCATTGAATAATCAAAACAATAATGAACGCCTTACCCGTGTTCAACTATACGATTCAAATAACAAGCAACGCCGTCCTGGTAAAGGTGGCAAGAAGCCAAGACTGCCTCACTTTAACGGCAAAAACCGATTATTTAAGATCCTACTCGCGATCCTACTTGTTATCCTGTTTATTATGATAATCGTCTTTCTGATTAAGCAACACAATCCTGTCAACACAGATAATAACGACACAACTGTTTCAACCAGCAGTAAATCGTCATCACACAAGAAGAAGCACCATAAGACACACCGTTCTTCTAGTGATACTGATGATGACAATCAGGATACCTACTCCTTCTCGTACTCCACTAATAACAATGGTGGATCACGAGGAACTCAACATAACTCTAATCAGGATCAGCACACGACCGATAATAACGGTGGAAATAACACCAATAATAACCAGCCTAGTACTCCGCAACCAAGTCAAAACAATAGTGGCGATAACCATCAACAGCCAAGCAATTCTGGTAATAACCAGAATGCTGGGGGAAGTAACCATCCAGCTGCTCCTGCATCAAATACCCCAAGTCATTAAAGAAAATTTAAAAAGGGGGTTGCGATCCGCTCTGCCAGTGATATAATCATAGGCAATTAAAGGATATGCACTTTGATTACCCTCTACCAGGGAGTCGATGCCATGGCTGGAAGCATCGTTGAGGAGTTTAATCACTGTTGTACCACCTTTACTAATTTACTTACCGAAATAAGGCGAGTCGGGTCGTGTCCGTTAAAACACCTTAGAGAGGACAGAATCAGTCTGTCCTGAAGATGGGTGGAACCACGCTAATTTATAGAAATAATTGACGTCCCTAACGCTATTAACTTAGTAGCGTTAGGGACGTTTTTTGTTTAACTACAAAAAAGGGAGAGATTGTTTATGGCTCAAGTTGCTGTTATGTCACCAGATGGATCAGTTAAGAAGATCGATCGGGACTCACAAGAAGGTTTACAAGCATTACGGAAGCTTTCAGCATTAATGTTGAAGGCTGCTCTGAAGCAAGAATTTAAGGGAATTCGTCTTGGCGAAGCTGTCGCTGACGAAGACGGCTTCCATGTTGACTCAGATAAGGACGATCAACAAGTTTCTGCTGATGAATTAAACGCTCTGGAAGATGTTATTAAGGGCTTTGCAAAGAATGATGCTAAGGTTGAATTCGTTGAAGTTGCCCTTGAAGATGCCCTTGAAGAAGTTAAGGCTGATCGTTACTCCAGTGAATTAATCAAGGAAAGTGCCAAGGACGGTAAGGTCGCAATGTACCAACTTGGTGATGTCAAGGCAGTTGCTGATGATGACATCCTCGTTTATGGTGATGTTGTTAAGAACCTCCGTCTTCTTTCCGTAGCCGGTGCTTACTGGAAGGGTATGTCTTCTAACCCAATGCTCCAACGGATTTACGGTACTGTCTTCTACAAGAAGGATGCCCTTGAAGAAGATTTGAAGAAGCGTCAAGAAGCCAAGGAACGTGACCACCGGGTTATTGGTAATCAACTTGACCTCTTCTTCGTTGATCCTAAGGTTGGTGCCGGATTACCATACTGGATGCCAAAGGGTGCCACTATTCGTCGGACAATTGAA
Source organism: Limosilactobacillus sp. (assembly GCF_022651205.1). Lineage (GTDB taxonomy): Bacteria > Bacillota > Bacilli > Lactobacillales > Lactobacillaceae > Limosilactobacillus. The sequence goes on along the minus strand of NZ_JALCQI010000025.1, from coordinate 23,030 downwards.
CGGTACATCATTGACCGTGAAGTTGCCGATGGTTACAAGCATGTTTACACCCCAGTTCTGATGAACCTTGATGCTTACAAGACTTCTGGTCACTGGGAACACTACCGTGACGACATGTTCCCACCAATGGACATGGGTGACGGTGAAATGCTTGAATTGCGGCCAATGAACTGCCCTAGCCACATTCAAATCTTTAAGCACCACATTCGTTCATACCGTGATCTTCCATTACGGATTGCTGAACTTGGTATGATGCACCGTTACGAAAAGTCTGGTGCCCTTTCAGGTCTTCAACGGGTTCGTGAAATGACGCTAAACGATGGTCACACATTCGTTGCCCTTGACCAAATTCGGTCAGAATTCGCCAAGATTTTGAAGTTAATCATGAGCGTTTACAAGGACTTTGACATCACTGATTATAGTTTCCGTCTTTCTCTTCGTGATCCAAAGAACACTAAGAAGTACTACGCAAACGATGAAATGTGGGAAAAGTCTCAATCAATGTTAAAGGCTGCTATGGACGACTTGAACCTCGACTACTACGAAGCTGAAGGTGAAGCAGCATTCTACGGTCCAAAGCTTGATATTCAAACCAAGACTGCTTTAGGAAACGACGAAACGATGTCAACCATTCAATTAGACTTCATGCTTCCAGAACGGTTTGGCTTAACTTATGTTGGTAAAGATGGTCAAGAACACATGCCAGTGATGATTCACCGTGGTGTTGTTGGTACCATGGAACGGTTCATCGCCTACCTTACTGAAATTTACAAGGGTGCCTTCCCTACCTGGTTAGCTCCTGAACAGGTTCACATCATCCCCGTTAACGAAGATGCTCACGGTGAATACGCCGATGAACTTGCTAAGAAACTTAAGGCTGCTAACGTTCGTGCCGTAGTTGATCACCGGAACGAAAAGATGGGTTACAAGATTCGTGAATCCCAAACGCAAAAGGTTCCATACACCCTTGTTGTTGGTGACGAAGAAAAGAACAGCAACGGTGTCTCTGTACGGAAGTATGGTGAAAAGGAACAAAACGAAATGAGCCAAGATGAATTTATGAACGAAATTCTCGCTGATATCGCATCCTACTCACGTGAAAAGTAATATACAAGCTAGGAATTACAAATAAGGGTCTAGAATCCACAATCGATTCTAGACCCTTATTTTGTATATTTTTTAAATCATCACTAACTTTTCACTTTTTCTTAGAAGCCTCGCCACTGACATTGGCGAATATCAACATGGTTTTCATCCTTAAACGGTACTTTCTCAGCCATTAGCATGGGGCGTTGATCAACCCATCCCGGTACAAGGCGGCCAGTCGCTGTTACTACTCGATGACATGGATGTTTCCCGTAACCACCAGACTTACCAAGCGCTTTACCAACCAATCGCGCATTCCGTGGTCGACCAATCATTTTAGCAATTTGGCCATAAGTAGCTATCCGACCCAAAGGAATAATATCAACAACATTTAATACGGATCGCATAAATTGTTCATCAATCTTTGTCACTTAATCACCATCCCCACGTGTCAACCGTGGCAACATCAGGAAAATTACTAGTCCAATTACAAAAAGGATACTGAGAGAGGCAGCTCCCACCGTTGATTTACCAGTTAATTGGGTTACAAAACCAACAATTACTGGACCTAAGATGGCGGAAAACTTACCGAGAATATTATAGAAACCAAAGAACTCACTGCTTGATTTTTTGGGAATGAGTTGACCAAAGTACGATCGGCTGAGAGCTTGTAACCCTCCTTGACTTGTTCCAACCAGGGCAGCTAAGATCCAAAAATCAGTTAACGACTTTAAATGAAGGGCCTCTAGACAGATAACAAGGTAAACGATAATTCCTAAAAGAATTGCTAATCGATTAGATGTTTTTTGCGCTAACCAACCATAGAAAAGCGAAAAGGGAAATGCAATTAGCTGAACCATTAAGAGGACTAACATGAGCATCGTTGTTTCAATCCCCAGGTCTTTCCCGATTGCAGTCGCCATTGTAAAAATGGTATCAACTCCATCAATATAGAAAAAGTAGGCAACAAGGAACCATGAAATGCTTCGGTATTGTTTAATATGACGAAGCGTTCCCACTAGACGACGAAAACTATCCTTTAACGGACTAGTTACTGCCTGAACATTGTAACGTTGATTTCCGTCCCTTAATAATGGCCCCGCAAAGATAACCCACCAAACCGCAGCCAAAACAAAACTGAATTTTGCAATTCCATAGCTTCCCAAAAGGCCATGAAAGCCACCAGTTAATTGAGCAACAAGGAAAATAATGAACGCAATAACGCCGCCAAGGTAGCCCATTCCATAACCAGTCGTTGATACAGCATCCATCTGATGATTGCTAGCAACGTCCGTAAGAAAGCTATCGTAAAAGAGGTTCCCGCCAGAATAACCAATGATCGAAAGAACATAAACAGCCAACAGCACTAGCCATTGATTCACTGGGATTACAGCTAAAGCAAAGGTCATTATGATCCCTGCCCAGGTAAACAGGTTTAGCCACCGCCGTTTTGAGTTCGGATAATCAGCTAACGCACCAAGTAAGGGAGCCATCAAAGACACAACTAATGTACCAAAACTATTGGCATAGCCCCAAAATGCCGTTGAATTAGCCGCACTAATACCGTTCTCGTTCGCAATCGCCTTAAAGTAAACAGGTAAGACAGCTGTAATAACTAAAATCCCATAGCCTGAATTAGCCCAGTCATAAAAAATCCATTGCCACTGTTGCTTACTAAACTTCACTCATTTAACCCCGCTTCTTAATTACTCCTGGAATGATCTGCCCTGCTGTTGGTGCTGGATAATGCAAGCCTAATATCTTCGCAAATGTTGGTCCTTCATCAACTAGGTGTGCCGTTTCAACTGTCTTTCCCTGGTTAATGCTTGGTCCTACAAAGATCGCCGTCGTAAAGTAATCCGGTTGGTTAGGACCATAGCCGTGAACTGCACGGTAACGATCATGACTACCAAGTGAATTTGGATCAACCTTTTCAACAACGGCTGGGCGGTTAACTTCATCCGTGAAGTAGTATCCAGGCTTAGCTTCAACCAAGAATGCACACTTGGGGTCAGCTCCTAGCTTTACCGCCTCTGCACCATCATAAATTCGTTCAACACCTTCAACACCAGCAACTAACTGTTTTAGTTTGCTGAGGTTGACACTCTTTTTAGCGTAAACATATGTTTCACCATCACAAGTTTTTGCGGTAGCTTGCCAGTCATTCTTATATGTTGTTTTTTCTTTAATCGGTGTCAGTAGACCATGCTTAGCAAATACCATGTTAAGGTGGATCATCTTATCAACATTAATTTGGTAGTGATCACCTAAGATTACAAAGTCAGTATCATCATATGTCCCCGCGTCACGACTTGCTTGAATAATTTTAGCTACCCGACTATCTAATCGTTTCAAGGCCGCTTTAGCTTGTGGTGAACGGACCCCGTTACGATGCCGCATACTGTCCATATCAACTAAATGAATTAGCGTTAAGTCTGGCCGTTTATTTTTGATCGTGTCTACCGCACATGCAGTCACAAAATCATCAAGCCATGGCTGTTTAATTCCCCGACGAAGTTTTCCATAACGATGATTCATCTTGTAAAGAAATAGCGGCGAACTAGCCTTTAGTGAAACCAAAACCTGGTTTGTCCAAATCCGGTTAGGAAAAATCTCCGCCAAATTATAATTAATTTTACTTCCCGCAGTAACTGGCCATAAAAATGCTGCGGTTGTTAGTCCGGCTTCCCGAGCAACATCATAAAGGGGCATTGCCTTGACATCCTTCCGGTACCAATACCAGTCAGGTGATTCACGACGCGGCTGAAGTTTCGTATTATTTACGATTCCGTGAATTGCCGGGTATTGCCCAGTAATTATTGAAGTGTGTGATGGGTAAGTTAAGGTCGGGAAAATTCCCCTAACGCGTTTTACCCAGGTTCCCTGCTTAATCAACTGGTCAAGGTGGGGAACCAGTGTGCGAAGCTCGTTGAGATCACGAAAACCCATTGAATCAAGAGAGATTACTACCAACTTATGCAATGCCATTATCCCATCCACTTTCTTTTTTAAAGTCTTCAATTCTATTTTAAGATAAAAGCAATTGAATGCGTAACCCTAAAAGACAAAATGATAAAAGAAACTCTTTCAAAGGCTATCATAGCAAGCGGTTACAAAAGGTACTGATTTGATTCACAGCGTTTTTTAATGTAAAATTAAGGTTCAGTTTTCTGTATTTTTTTGAAAGGAATCATCACTATGCAAAATCAGTTACCAAAGGGAAAAGAGCACGAGAAAACTCTCGGTCTCTTTGACCTTTCCATTTTAGGTATCGGCGCAATTATTGGTACGGGAATCCTAGTTTTAACTGGGATTGTCGCCGCGGAAGACTCTGGTCCTGCGATCGTCTTCTCCTTCCTAATTGCCGCGCTAGCTAGTGGATTAATTGGCCTCTGTTATTCCGAACTAACTACTAGTTTACCCAACTCTGGTAGTGCATTTTTCTACGCGTGGGTATCCATTGGTAAGTTCGTCGCATTCCTGGCCGGCTGGACTCTGATTGGAGTTTATGTCACCACTACGGCAACGGTTGCTAACGGGTGGACCGGTTATGTCCAATCGTTTTTGGAGGTTCTCGGACTCAATCTTCCCCACAAACTTTTAATTACCCCTGCTGCGGGAGGATACATTAACCTTCCTGCTGTCCTGATGATTTTTTTAATGACGATTATTCTGACGCGGGGAACGAGTGAAAGTAAGCTAATTAATAACTTCCTTGTCGGGGTCAAGATCTTTATCATCCTTTTATTTATCATCGTCAGTATCCCACACGTCAATCCAAGTAATTGGCACCCGTTCCTTCCATACGGTTACAAGGGAATCTTTACTGGTGCTTCTGCTGTTTTCTTCTCTTTTCTCGGCTTTGATGCCCTAGCAACATCCGCCGAAGACGCAAAAGATGTTGATAAAAATATTCCCCGGGCAATAATTTTATGCCTAGTAATTTCCACCAGCCTTTACATCCTGGTAAGTCTTGTAATGACGGGGGTTGTCTCTTACACTAAACTAAACGTTTCCGAAGCAATGTCCTATGTTCTTATTATTAAAGGGCACAGTTTTGTAGCTGAAATTGTTTCTATGGGAGCTGTTTTAGGGATTATGGCAGTTGTCTTTGCTTTCATTTACGCTGGATCCAATATTCTTAAGTCAATGAGTCGAAGCGCCTTCCTGCCACAAGGTCTTGCAAAAGTAAATTCCAAAACCCAAAGTCCTAACCGGGCAATTTGGCTAGTCGGTATTTTTTCTGCCGTTTTGGCTGGCGAATTTGATCTCCACTACCTAGCACTGATTGCCAATATCGGTTCCTTAATGGTCTTTGCTCTGATTTCGTTAATCGTGATCATTTTACGGTTGCGTTATCCAGAACTTAAGCGTCCTTTCAAGGTACCATTTGGTAAAACTCTTCCGGTGCTTTCAATTATCATTTGTATCGTCCTACTCGTTAGCATTTCACTCACCGCCTGGCTTACCTACCTTGCCTGGATCATTCTTGGCTTAGTCGTTTATTTCTGTTACTCGCTTCGCCACGCGGATGAATTTAACTTCACCAAAGATAATTAATCGATTAAAAGGGCGCGTAGCTAGTCTTTAGAAAGCACAAATAGGGCTTCAGTGTTCGGATTTTCCGAGTACTGAAGCCCATTTGTGTACTGCGTCGTTTGTATTTCATCTAGGTAATATAACTTATGTCACATTCCCTTTTTATTATTCCTGTAACTTTCGTTTAACCATTGTTGGGTCTGCCTTGCCGGGATTTAATTCCACTAGTTTACCGGAGCCACTATAAATAATCCACTCCGCGAGATTCACAATGTGGTCACCAGCTCGTTCTAAGTAACGAATCACGGAAAGGTAGTCGCCATATGCTTTGACGTTTTCTCCTGCCTTCACCAGGGCATTCATAATTGCATGCTGCTGTTGAACATAGATCAGGTCAACATTTAAGTCCTCATTGGCAACCTCGTAGGCTTTCTGTTCGTCCGTATAAACATAGGCGTCGAGAACACGCTCTAACATTTCCCGAACGAGCATCATCATTTTTTCTATCTGTCCTTCAATTTCGTCATTGTGTTCGCGTCGACTTAGGTTAATTGCAGCACGAGCAATATGGGACGCGTAATCTCCTAATCGTTCAATATCACTACTTGCCTTTAGGATACTAATAATCTTACGGAAATCACTTGCAACCGGTTGTTGAAGCGCCATTAATTTTAGTGCTTCCTTTTCGAGATTAATTTCTTCATTGTTAATTTTGGGATCTGTTTTCAAGACCTGCTCAGCTAACCCTTTATCATGATCGGTAAATGCCTTGGTGGCTTGATAAATCTGCTCACTAGCATCAATCCCCATTTCCATAAAGTGACCCCGAAGCCGCTTTAGTTCATCATTAAAAATTGCTCCCATCCTTGATTAACCTCCTAACCAAACTTACCACTTAAATAATCGGCAGTTTTTTGTTCATGCGGGTTCATAAAAATCGTATCCGTTTTATCAAATTCAATTAGGTGTCCCTGGTGCATAAAAGCCGTCCAGTCGGCGGAACGGGATGCTTGCTGCATATTATGGGTCACCATAATAATTGTTAAATGCTTCTTCAATTGTACTAGAGTGTCTTCAATTTGCGAAGTTGAAACTGGATCAAGGGCACTCGTCGGCTCATCCATTAAAATAATTTCTGGGCGAACTGCTAACGTTCGCGCAATACAAAGTCGCTGCTGCTGACCCCCAGATAAGGCTAGAGCACTTGCCTTTAACTGGTCCCTAACCTCATCCCAGAGGGCTGCTTGGCGAAGGCTCTCCTCAACACGTTGATCAAGTACCCGACGATCCTTTTCTCCCGTCAGTCGAAGACCATAGATCACGTTCTCATATATTGACATTGGAAATGGTGTCGGCTGCTGAAAGACCATTCCAATTTGCTGACGAACTCGGTAAACATTGACTTTTGGCTGGTTAATGTTTACCCCATGAAAGTTAATCTCTCCCTTGACTGTGGCAAAATCGTCATTCATTCGGTTAAGGCTCCTTAAAACAGTTGATTTACCTGAACCAGATGCTCCAATCAGGGCCGTAATCTGGTTTTGGGGAAATTTAAGATTAATGTCATGAGCAACGTGTTTTTCACCGTAAAGGACTTGAAGGTTCTTAGTTTCTAAAGCCGTCTTTGTTTGCATTTTATTCTCCTTATTTTGTCAAATGTTGCTTGATCCGGTGACCAGCATAGCGAGCAATGAGATTGAATAATAAGATTGTAATGATTAGTACTGCAGCGGATCCATTTGAAACTGCTCGGGCATCAGGAACTAGCCCCTCACTATTTACCTTCCAAATATGAACCGCTAATGTTTCAGCGGGACGAAGTGGGTTTAGAAAGCTGGTCGGGCTAAACGGGTTCCAGTCAGCGTAATTAATTGCCGGAGAACTTTGTCCAGCTGTATATATTAACGCCGCTGCTTCACCAAAAATTCTTCCCGCACTCAAAATTGTCCCGGTTATAATTCCAGGCAATGCAGCAGGAAGGACAATTTTAGTAGTTACCCGCCACTTTGACATTCCCAAACCCAAACCGGCTTGACGTTGTAAATAGGGCACTTGGCGGAGAGCATCTTCACAACTTCGCGTCAAAATTGGGAGGTTTAAGATCGTTAACGCTAATGCTCCTGCTAATAGTGAGAAGTCAAAGCCAAATTGCAAAACGAAGACAAGATAACCAAATAGTCCAACTACCACAGAAGGTAGGGAACTTAAAACCTCAATTGCCAGACGAAGCCCTTGCGTCCACCGATTAGCGGGGGCATATTCACTCAGGTAAATTGCGGCACAAAGGGCTAGTGGAACCGAAACGATCAACGTCAGCACAACTAGGTAAAGGGAATTAAAAAGTTGATCACGAATTCCCCCTCCTGCAGAAAAAGACTCAGCTTCAGCAGTGAGGAAGTGCCAGTTAATGTGTGGAATTCCCATTGCCAAAATATAAATTAGTAAGCTAAAAACCACCATACCGACTATTCCTGCCAAACTTAAGACTATTACAGTAGCTAACCGATCAACTCGTTCTGGACGCATTATCGTGCTCCTTTCTTACTCGACAATCGCATTAGTAAATTAAACGCCAAGGACATTACAAGAAGGATCAACGCTAACGACCATAACGCGTTATTCGATGCCGTCCCCATAACAGTATTACCAATCCCTGTTGTTAAGACACTGGTCAGCGTCGCGGATGATTCCATTAACCCCTTTGGAATAACGGTTGTGTTCCCGATCACCATTTGAACGGCTAACGCTTCACCAAAAGCACGAGCCATGCCAAATACCATTGCCGTTAATACGCCATTTTTAGCACTCGGAATTATTACCCGGGAAATAGTTTGCCACCTCGTTGCTCCTAACCCAATGGATGCTTGCCGATATTTTTGTGGAACCGCCCGGAAACTATCAATGGTCATTGATGTCATCGTGGGTAAAATCATCAAGAAAAGGACGCAGGTCGCTGCAAGGATCCCAAATCCCGTTCCACCAAATACCTGACGGAGATAAGGAACAATAATGGTCAATCCAAGATACCCATAGACTACGGAAGGAATGCCGACAAGTAATTCAATTAATGGCTGGAGATACTGATAAACCCTTTCAGGAAGCATTTCAGTAATCGCAATTGCAACAATTAATGCCAAGGGTAAGGCGATAATTCCGGATAAGACAGTTACACTAAATGAAGTAACGATCATTGGTAACGCACCATAGTGATGGTGACTAGGTTGCCAGTCAGTACCTGATAGGAAATGCCAAACTCCCACCCCATTATCCTTAAAAAGCGCGATCCCTTTAAGAGTAAGAAAAATTAAAATTATTCCCACAAGGCCACCAATTAAGATCATTGCTAGATAACTGATCAGTTTACCAAACCATTCTTGTTTACTTTCAATTGATGGTTGGGTTAACCGCTTTTTCAAATCCTCCATTTCCTACTCCTTTACGCTCGTTTTTCCATTTACCGTCCGCTGAACTTTCATATCATGAATATTAATATAATTCGCCTTTTCCACGAGCTTTTGCTGAACTTCTTTTGTTTGCATATAGTTAATAAACTCCTGGGTAGCTTTTGTCGGCTTCTTTTGGGTATACATATGTTCATATGACCACAACTGCCACTTATTAGTTGTAATGTTCTTCGCTGTCGGTGTTACCCCATCAACTTTTAATGGCTGAACAGATTTATTAAGGTAAGCAAACGAAATATAGCTAATTGCTCCCGGTGTGTTACGGACAATTTCTTTTACCGTCCCGTTTGAATCCTGTTCTTGAGCGTTAACGGAGTGCTCGCCGTTCTTTAGAACCACCTGCTCAAATGCAACCCGAGTCCCACTCCCCGTAGCACGGTTAATTACCGTTATTGGCAAGTTAGGACCACCTACTTGTTTCCAGTTAGTAACTTCCCCGGTGTAAATTTGACGGAGTTGTTTAAGTGAGAGGTTATCAACCCCTAACCTTGAATTAACAATTGGGACGATTCCAGAAACCGCAACAATATGATCCGTAAGCTTTTTCTCGTCGATCCCATCCTGCTGGTCAGCAAATACATCTGATGACCCAACATTAACCGCCCCAGCCTGAACTTGACTCAATCCGGTACCAGAGCCTCCTCCTTGAACCGTAATGCTTGTTTGCGGTTCTAACTTTTGATAATTCTTAACGACTGCTTCACTTAACGGCTGAAGAGCAGTAGAACCCACAATCGTAACTTTTTCCCGTGGTGGTTGCTTTTTAGCAGCGGCAAACCCCACACCAAGACTAACGATTATTACTGCAATAACCGCCATTGTAATTATTCTCTTCATCTTTTCTCCCTAGTTGTTTTCATCAATTTCATATGGTACAAATAGAGAATATCAAGCCGATGTAAATATTTAATCTTCGTATTGTAAACATTATGTAAATTCTGGAGAAAGCAATGACTAATCAATTTTTATTAATGAGTCAAAACACCGACTTAGCCCAACAATTACACCTTCTTTGCAAAAAAGCACAGTGGGATTTTGTTCAGATCACAACCCCCACCGGCCTAGTGGTTCAGTTAGAAAGGCAGTCAGTTGCTGGAATTTGGTGGGATCTTTCTGATACAACCCTCGACACTACCATTGCAACAATGATCCTAATTCGGAACCAGGTTCCCGGGCCGATCACCGTATTTACACCAAAGTTAACAGAACGAATTCAACGAAAACTCTACAAAGCACAAGTTGATGATATTATTACTTTCCCCTTCAATCAGGGTATTCTTCAGCCACTACTAGAACAGCGACTTAGACTTTACCGCCGTTTAACCCTGAAAGCTGATTCACCAGCCAAGAAAAGCAGCCCATCCCAGTCCACTTCAATTGGTAACTGGTTAATTGACCGTCAAAATTACACCGTTACCAAGAATGATCACCCAATTGAACTTACCCCAAAAGAATTCCAACTCCTTGTTTACTTAGTTGATCATCACAACCAGGTTCTTAGTCGAGAACAGTTGATTAACGGTGTCTGGGGATACGACATTCTTAATACTTCCCGAATTGTTGATATTCACATTAGTCATCTTCGGGATAAACTTGAAGACGATCCACATAGTCCTAACCACCTCCAAACAGTTCGTGGCTTTGGCTACAAATTAATAAAATAATCCTTTTTAATCTTTTTTCCCTAAAGTGTAAAATAAAAGAGAAAGAGCTTTTAAAACACTAATGAAGGGGATCTGATTTAATGACTCGTTTTAAAAAATCTGCATGTACATCAATAATGGTTGGAAAGAAGGCATCTATTGACGGTTCTACCTTTATTTCTCGGAACGAAGACCGTGTTATGGCAATTGAGCCAAAACGATTCATTGTTCAACCAGCAGTTTCTGGTCGCGATGAAACTTACATTTCACCCTACAACAAGCTAACCGTTAAGCTTCCAGCAAACGGGATGCGCTATACATCTACGCCAAGCGGTGATCAAAGCATGGGACCAAACGAAGAAGATGGCTTCAATGAAGTAAATGTTGGTGAAAGTGCTACAGAAAGTGTCTACGCCAATAACCGCGTCCTCGCTTATGACCCCTACGTAAAAAACGGGCTTGCTGAGGATTCAATGACAACCCTTGTTCTTCCTTACATTCATAGTGCTCGCGAAGGAGTGGAATATTTGGGTAAGTTAGTCGCTAAGTATGGTTCCGCTGAGGGTAACGGTGTTCAATTTAGTGACAAAGACGAGGTCTGGTACATGGAAATCGCTACTGGACACCACTGGGTTGCGGTTCGCATTCCCGATGACTGCTATGCGGTTGCCGCTAACCAAATCGCTATTCAAAAAATTAACTTTGAGGATTCGGACAACTATATGTGGTCGGACGGTATTGAAGAATTTGTCGAACGCCACGGATTAAATCCTGACACCGATCAATGGAATTTCCGTCATATTTTCGGCACAAATACCCAGTTTGATCATCACTACAACACTCCACGGGTTTGGTTCGCCCAACGTTACCTTAATCCAGTTGATGCAGCTGACCAAACTCCCGAATCAGCAGAAATGCCATTTATTCGGAAACCAGAACGAAAAATTGCGGTAGAAGATATTCAATATCTCCTGAAGTCTCACTACAACGAAACTAAGTACGATCCACTTGGTGACGGAAGTAAACATGACCGAAAAGTTTACCGGGCAATTTCACTTTCCCGGACAGCTCAATCTCACATCCTTCAAATGCGGAATGGTCTTGATTCAAAGCATGCCGCTATTCAATGGATTGAAATGGGTGTACCAAGTTTCAACGCTTACGTCCCATTCTTTACCAATGCCAATGATACTGATGCTTCATACCGAGAACTACCAAAGAAGATGGATTTAAAGAGTGCTTTCTGGCTTAATGAGGCCCTTGCAATGGTTGTCGAATCTCATTACAGCGAATTCATCCAAACCGATCTTGACTTCCAAAAAGATCTTGGTGAATGGTGTCGTCGTAAGATTCAAGAAGTTGATGAACACGCCAAGAACCTTGATGGTGAACAACTCACAACCTACCTCACCGGACAAAATCATGAAATTGCTAGTTACTGTAACGATCAGGCTAGAGAACTTCTCTTTAAGCTAATTACTCAGGGAACAGAACTCTCCCGGCTTACATTCAAGATGGATCCAAACCTTTAGTCCATTAAGGCGTAAAGCGGGGTGTATTGCTTTGTTTTATAATTTTAATGTGCTAGGCTTTTATTAAATAGGTAATAATATTTTAGCTTTAATATTGGGAAGTGGTTCGATGGTTGAGAAAAATAAAGATCAATCGCTTAACCTCGAAAAGGCTAGCCTTGATCAGGTAATTAAGGAGCTTCATGTTGATACCAAAGTTGGTTTACCAACCGCCGAAGTCCAAAGTCGTTTTGAAAAGTACGGTGCAAACGAACTTACCACTAAGGAAAAGTCATTTGCTTCACAAATTTTGCATGCTTTCATGGGGCCAATTTCATACATGATCGAATTGGCCGCAATCGTTTCAGCAATTATTGGTCACTGGGATGACTTCATTATCATCCTGATTTTACTGTTATTTAACGTTACGATTGAACTTTGGCAAAATCGAAAGGCTTCTAGTGCCTTAGCAGCCTTAAAGAAGGGGCTTGCACCACAAGCAACTGTTCTCCGGAATGGTAAATTCCAAGACATTCCTGCCCGAGAATTGGTCCCTGGTGATGTCATTAAGGTCCGCTTAGGGATGGTTGTTCCTGCTGATGTTCGGTTAATCAGTGGTGACTATGCCTCCATTGATCAGGCTGCACTAACTGGTGAATCGTTACCCGTAACCAAAAAGGTGGGCGACGAAGCGTACTCTGGCAGTGTTGTTAAGCAAGGTGAAATGCTTGGGGTTGTAATTGCAACCGGAGCAAATACCTTCTTTGGCCGGACCGCTAAGTTGGTTGCCAGTGCCGGAACAGTTGGTCACGCTCAAAAAGCCATGTTCCAAATTGGTAACTTTTTGATCGTTGTTGCGGTTATTTTAGCCACGATAATGGTTGCCTTCCAGGTTTACCAAGATATTGCAATCACGAAGACCTGGGGACTCAATAGTGCTTTAAACATCCTTGAGTTCGTCTTGGTTCTGTTAGTTGCTTCGATTCCTGTTGCAATGCCAACCGTCTTCTCCGTTACGCTAGCATTAGGTGCGGTTCACCTTTCTAAACAAAAGGCAATTGTTTCTAAGCTGGCCTCCATTGAAGAAATGGCCGGGATCGATATTCTCTGTTCTGATAAAACCGGGACGTTAACAAAGAATAAGTTAACTCTCGGAAAGACTACCCTAGTTGATGCTAAAGACGAACAAGAATGTATCTCCGCAGCGGCCCTTGCTTCAAAGAGTGAGAACCACGATGCAATTGACGACGCGGTCATCGCGGCGGTCAAGGATAAGGATGCATTAAAGGAATGGCAACTGGACAAATTCATCCCATTCGATCCGGTAAGCAAGCGGACCGAAGCTCATTCCCACAACCAAAAGGGCGATGTCCTTTACACCGCTAAGGGTGCACCACAAGTTATTACTGCTCTGGCTAAACCAAGTGCGGATGAAGCAGCTAAGATTAACCAAACAGTATCCGATCTTGCAAACCGTGGTTATCGTGCCTTAGGTGTTGCCAAGTCAACCGATCAAGGTAAAACATGGTCGATCCTTGGTGTCCTTTCAATGTTCGACCCACCGCGGGATGATTCTAAGGAAACCATTAAGAACGCCATTGATAACGGTATTCACGTAAAGATGATTACCGGTGATGATACCGCAATTGCGATTGAAACTGCCCGTCAACTTGGAATGGGAACCAAGATCCTCAACTCAGCGGACGTCTTTCCTGAAAAATTCGATCCCGATCACGTTCCTGAAAAGATCGTTAACACGATTGAAGATGCAGATGGCTTTGCCCGGGTCTTCCCTGAACACAAGTACGCCATCGTAAAGGCGCTACAAAAGAAGGGCCACATTGTTGCGATGACCGGTGACGGGGTTAATGATGCCCCTGCCCTAAAGCAAGCCGATTGTGGGACTGCCGTTCAAGGGGCGACAGAAGCTGCCCGAAGCGCTGCTGCCCTTATCCTTACAGCTCCAGGTCTATCAGTAATTACAACCGCCATTAAGGAAGCACGGAAGATCTTTAAGCGGATTACTGCTTATACTATCTACCGGGTTGCCTTGACAATGACAATCATGTTCTTGGTTGTCCTTTCATCAATTATCTTTAAGTTCCAACCACTAACAGCGATCGCAATTGTTATGATGTCGTTACTTGATGATTTGCCAATCATGTCAATCGCCTATGATAATACTGCGGTTGGTAACCGGCCAATGCGGTGGCAAATGTCACATGTCCTTACCACTGCCACTATCCTTGGTGTCTTCTCCGTCATTCAATCAATGCTTATGTTAAGTGTTGGTCATGGATTAATTGACACCCACGACACTTTTGGTTGGTTAAACATGACTAGTCAAAGTCAATTACAAACGATTATGTTCTTACAAATCGTCTCAGCTGGATGCCTAATGCTCTTTGTTTGCCGGGCAGAAAAATGGGTCTTCGAGCGTCCATTCCCAGCTAAGATCTTGCTACTAGCAACCTGCAGCACCCAAATTCTAACAATCCTAATGTGCTGCTTCGGTTGGTTAGTTCCAGCAATTTCAATTGAAACGATTGCCTTTGTTTGGATCTACAACGTTGTTTGGATGTTCATTATGAATATTATCAAGCTTGCCGTTGATAAGCATTTGAATAAGTAACTCAAAAATAATAACCGATCCTAGCAGACGTTAGCTAAGATCGGTTATTTAGTTTAAATTTAATCCCTTACTATTTATGTTCCCGTGTAGCTTCTGCAAGGTGAACCAGGTTAGTTACGAAGTTGTGTGTCTTCGCTTCATAGTGATACTTTCGCCCTAATTTAACGAAGTAGCCATTGATGTAATCAACTTCAACTGGTCGATTATGACTCATATCCTGATACATTGATGGGTAATGATGAGGGTTACCAACCTTTGAAACATAGTTAACACTCTCTAGCTCTTCTGCCCGACTATTAACTAGTTGGACCCCTGCTCGTTCACAAACGTCATAGGCTTCATCAATTAATTGGCGGGACAATTCATCCGCTTTATCAAAGGATGCGTATTCTCCCATTGTGATCTCAAACATTGTACAAAGGGTATTAACAACAGAGTTAAAGACTACCTTAGCCATTAAGGTTCCCATAAAGTTGTCCTTCAATGATGGATTGAAGTTTGCCTTTTTCAATTCTGCCATTAACTCATCTGTCTTCGCATTCGGTTTCTCAGTATAGTTTGCCCAATTGGTAGTTCCCATTCCTGGCTTACCGACAAATTCTACCTCACCCGGTCCAGTCAAGATGGTTGCCACAAGCGCTGTCCCAGCAGTTAGCTTTTCTTTAGGGAAATACTTAAGCAGTTTTTCAACATGCCCCATCCCATTCATCGCAGTTAAACAATACTGGTCTTTGAAGAAATGCTTACACCGTTCTAACATGTCGTCCAATTGCATTTGCTTTAATTCGAAGAACACAAAGTCCGCGTCGGTTGCTTGATATTCTTCTGGAGTATAGACATTAACCGGAACAAGGTGCTTATTTTGGTGTTCACGAGTGACGTACACCCCGCCCTGTTCCTTCATCTTGTCATAATGTGGCTGCCAACCTTCCACAAAGTCAACTTCATTCCCTTGTTCTTGTAACAATACACCGAAGCGGAGACCCATAGCTCCTGCACCAACTACTGTAAACTTCATAATAAAACTCCCTTTCTCAAGCCGACAAAAAAGTATCCTAACAAAAAAGCGTCCCTAGATTGTTTCATCAATCTAAGGACGCTCCTGCGTGTTACCACCTTTATTCGCCAATAGTTCACACTATTAACCTCAAATGTTCAGTTTTTCCAACTAAACACCGTAGCGATAATGGGCTACTCCCACCGCAGATTACTAGCTTCATCCTGGCACTCAAAGTGATTTTCATTAAAATCACGTTATCCTTTTTCACCCACCAAGGACTCTCTGAAAGCGTGAATTTAACTACTCTTCTTGTCAACGTGTTTTATAATCTTAATTTAATTGTATTTTAATTTAATTCATCTAAGGATTATTGTCAATGATTTTTCAAAATTATTTATTTAGTATATTTTTATATAAGCCCTTACTCTGTAGCTATCCATCTAAACTTAATTTTCAAAACAAATCCAGAATACTGTTGACATTAAAATTAGAATATTCTAATATAATGACAATCAAATTTATAAATTGCTTTGAAAAGATGAGTAGTCTTAGAAGTTCAGCACAGAGAGTTACATTAGATGAGAAGTAACCTGAAGGACTTTGACGAAGATGGTCTTGGAGCATTAACGAGTAGCGAGCCCGATCCGGCTAACTACTCACGAGTGACGACCGATAAAACGTCTAGGTTTACTTTCGGGTGTACCTATTAAGGATGAAATTGTAAGATTTCATCGAATTAGGGTGGTAACACGTTAATCATTAATGAAATTAACGTCCCTAGGAAAGCAGAAATGTTTTTCCTGGGGACTTTTTTATTTGCTCTAACTTCCTGAACTTATCCAATTGCGCTAATTAAGAAAGGATGTAATTTTATGACTCAATTTACAACTCGTACTACTTCACCATTCCGCTATGACATTGTTGGTAGTTTTCTTCGGCCTCAGGCATTAAAAGAGGCCCGGGCCAAATTTACTCAAGGTCAAATCAGTCGCGATGATCTGACTAAAGTGGAAGACAAGTGCATTATTGATTTAGTTAACAAGGAAGAAGCCGTGGGACTCCATGCTGTTACTGACGGCGAATTTCGTCGGAGTTACTGGCACCTTGATACTTTCTGGGGCTTTGCGGGAATTAAACATACTACTCAGGCCCATGGTTACCTTTTCCATGACGAAGAAACCCGTAATGATTCCGCTCAAGTTAGCGGTAAAATTGCCTTCAAACCTGAGCACCCCGATGTTGAGGCATTTAAATTCTTAAAGAAGATTACTAAGGACAAAGATGTCATTCCTCGCCAAAGTATCCCTGCCCCAGCACAGTTTTACGCAGAGCTAGTCCGTGGTGATGAAAATATTGCTGCTCTACGAAAATACTACCCAACTGACGACGAACTTTTTCACGACATTGCCAAAGCTTACCACGACCTAATTCTTGCCCTCTATGATGCTGGGTGTCGTGACGTTAAAATTGATGATTGTACTTGGGGAATGGTCGTTGACGACGACTTTTGGGCAACGATGGCTAAGGCAGGTTTTGACCGTGAGTCTCTCGAAAACACCTACTTGAAATTAAATAATGATGCGATCGCAGATCTCCCCGATGACTTAACCGTTAATACTCATATTTGTCGTGGCAATTACCACTCTACCTGGGCTGCAAAGGGTGGCTATGGACCCGTTGCCGATCACTTATTCGCTCACGAAAACGTCCATGCCTTTTACCTCGAATATGATTCTGAACGTGCAGGTGGCTTTGAACCACTCGCAAAGGTTCCTGATGATAAGTATGTTGTGCTTGGTCTGGTTACCTCAAAGTCTGGTAAGCTTGAAGATCCACAAACCATCATTGATCGAATTAATGAAGCGGCTAAATATCACCCTCTTGACCACCTCTGCCTAAGTACCCAATGTGGCTTTGCTTCAACTGAAGAAGGAAATATTCTTACCGAAGATCAGCAATGGGCAAAGATTAAGCTCGTTAAGCAAATTGCAGAACAGGTTTGGGGCTAGAGTGCGAGCCCGTGAAAGCCTTCCGGTGGCTAACGATTTCTCCATTAGAAAATCCCTAACAATCGTTATCTCTAATGATTGTTAGGGATTTTAATATCTATTCCAACTTACCCACAACTGGCAAACCTTTCAGTACTTTATCACCATGTGGCGACTTGTTATACAAAACATCAGTTAAATCATGACCTGCTTCATTACCGTGGTGCTTACCACCTTGCCATGCGGCTTTACTTGAGACATCGTAAACGACTCCTGAAATAGCGACATATGCGGGCTGACCATTCTGCCCATTAAACTTAGCTAGTTCTTTACGAGTAAATACTTTTTCTGTCATTAGATCTGCCTCCTTAATTCTACGTTGCTTACCTGTCTCGAATATAACATTCTTTCATATTAAACACTAAGATTTCGCTTTATTATCAGTAGCCCACGAGCCACATTTAAAAAGTCTTAACTGTTATAATAAAGATAACTACCAGAAAGGATGTCCGCAATGAAGAAGTTCCTATTACCACTTTTGACTATCGTTATGGCTTTCTTTTCCTTAACCATAACGGAGCAATCGATCCATGCAATGTCACAAAAATCAATGAATAACCACGTTTACCTCGTTACCTTTATTAACTCAAATGGTTACACAACTGCTCATCAATATGTCTTCTTCACCACTAATGGCAAATCAGCTTATGTTAATGTTACCGATACCGACCAATCGGGTAAACCAATCGTTACTAAGGACTCCACAAAAGAAGAAAAAGCGGCTCCGCGGACAATTAATCGCTACCTCGCCGACCGGAAAATTCTTAATAAGGCTACTAAGAAAAAATACTATAAGATCAAGGGCAGCCGGGTCACAATTGATAACGGCATCATGACGAAGAAGTCTTCTGGGAAAATTGAGAAGGACGGTAACCTTGAGAAATTCACCGTTGATTTCCCTGAAGGTACCCAGAAATACAACCGGGTTACTTTCCAAATGGCCCAAAAAGACTATCAATACCGCTAAATCATAAAGGCATCAACAACCTTCCTCTAGAGGGAAGAGCGTTGATGCCCTATTTTTATTTAGGTTAATGGATTAATACCAACTCGGCTTGTCACCATCGGTATTTGGCTTGTTAACGCCGAAGTCTTTCCGTGCATACGGCGTTGGATCGTCAATAATCTTCGCAACAAAATTACCAATCGACTTCCGTGAAACTTCAGTACCTTTAAAGGCCTCACCACGTTCAGTCGTTTCATAGTCAACCTCATCCTTATTAGTTAACCATGCCGGCCGAATGATTGTGTAGTCGAGGTCGGATGCAGTGATCACATCAGCAGCACTCCGGTAAGTTCCTAGGTAACTATCCTTTTGACCGCCACCTAATTCAGCATTGTTCCATTCGCCAAACTTGCCAGGAACTTCGTCATAAATCCCAATTGAGGAAATCCAAACAAGTTGCTTAACACCATGCTTGTCCATTGCCTTAACAATGTTTTCAGCCTGTTGCTTAATTTCTGGATTCCGCAAATTAGCATAAACAGTGTCTGCCTTAGCAACAGCAGCATCTAATTCAGTCATTTTCAAGGTATCACCCTTAATGACTGTTTCACGATTCTCATCAACTTCCTTTAAGTGTTGAGGGTGACGAGTATAAAGTAACAGATGATCATCGCCATTCTTCAATAAAGCATCAATTGCGTGGCTAGCGATTTGACCAGTTGCCCCTAAAACCAATACTTGTTTTGTCATTATTTCTTCCTCCTAACTCTTAATTCACTTTCTAGTATAGTGAACTTTAAACTTATTAAAAGTAAGCACTTTCATGTAAGATAGTTACTCACAAGTAACATTTACTTGGGCGCCAGGAGAAAATAAAATTTAAACTTTTTTATTGATCGCCGTCAGTCTTTCCCCACTGTTGTAACCCTTCAACTACCGGTTTTAGGTTCTTACCACGCACGGTCAGAGAATACTCAGTTTTGGGTGGAACTACCGGATAAACTTTTTTGACAATTAAACCATCATGCTCTAACTCTTTTAACTGCAACGCTAACATCCGCCGCGAACAGTCTGGAATTAACTTTTGCAATTCGTTAAAGCGACAGGTCTGGTGCTTCAAGAGCATGTAGATAATCACACTCTTCCATTTACCCGAAATTTGCTTGAGTGTCTTTTCAATTGGACACCGCTTGGTTTGCCTCGTCATTAGCCTCACCCCTTTTTGGTTTTAGATTAGTATAGATAGTGAAAAAATTTTCCCTTCTTGAAAAGAACTTTTATACAGCTTACTATTAGTAAGTAATATAAAACAATAATTTTTTAGGAGGAACTTACTATGCAATCAACATTCAACGAAATCAGTGCTAAAAGACGTTCAATCTATGCCCTTGGTGATCAGGTAACTGCTTCCCCTGAAGAAATTTTTGATTTAGTAAAGACAACAGTTCGTAATTCACCAAGTGCCTTTAACAGCCAAACTGTTCGCGCTGTCGTTCTTTTTGGTGAGAAGTCAGATCAAGTTTGGGACATTGTTGAAGCTGCACTTAAGAAAGTTGTTAAGGATCCAGCGGCTTTTGCAAAGACAAAGGCAAAAATTGCAACTTTCCGTGCTGGTTATGGAACTATTTTATACCTCACTGATACCCAAATTGTTCACCAATTAGAGGAGCAGTTTCCTAGCTATGCCGATAACTTTGCTGACTGGTCTGAGCAAGCAATTGGCGGTGCTCAACAAGCTGTTTGGACTGCTTTGGCAGAAAACAACATCGGTGCTAGCCTGCAACACTACAATCCACTAATTGACGATGCAATTCACCAAGCATTTGACTTGCCTGAAACATGGAAACTCCGCGCTGAAATGCCATTTGGTTCAATCGAATCTCCTGCTGGTGATAAGGACTACCTTGATGAAGAACAGGTATTCAAATTAATTAAATAGTTCCTACTCCCTCTCTTCCTGCTTTCATATTATAATGAGAGTACTAAAGGGAGGATTTTTTATGACCAAAATGTATAACACCGGTGCCGACTATGCCCTATCGATCATTGGTGGCAAATGGAAGCCCGTTATCCTTTACCAACTAGCCAACCACCCTCGACGGACAGGGGAGTTGGTAAAGCAGCTTGGAACATCACATAAGGTTCTTAGTGACCAACTTCGTGAACTCAGCGATGCCGGCATCGTTGCCCGTAAAAGTTATAATACGATTCCTCCGCATGTTGAATACCGGCTTACTGACGAAGGAGAAAACCTTTACGCTGCTCTTCGTTACCTTAACTATTGGGGAGAACAGCAAGTGGCAGATAATCCAGATGTCAAGATCATGTGCACCGATAAGATGAAAGAGCTCGGCCAAGAAGGACTTTGTGTTGTCACCAAGCAACATCTTCATCACTGGAAACAGGAAATCGTCAAAGAAACTAATAACAAAAGCTAATCTCGATCAAACACTAGGTGCATTCCGCCATCACCTAGTGTTTTCATTTGGCTAACATGAAAACGTTGATTAACAAAAGTATCAAGTGTATCAAAGGTCCCCTTCATCTTCGTATCACCCGAAATATAAGGTGCCACTACTAATGAAATTTGGTCGACTAACCCCGCTTTAAGAAAAGCCCCATTGATTAATGCGCCACCACCAAGAACCATCGTTTGAATGCCAAAATACTTCTTTAATTTTACTAATGACTCAGCAAAATCGATCTCTCGTTCACCACAAACTAAGTATGGGATTTCCATTGATCGAAGAAAGGCAAGATAGTTTTTTGATGCTTGCTTGGTAATAACTTCAATTGCCCGGTTCTTCCTGCCAGCATATGGAAAGTAGTTTTTCTCCCATCCAGCACGACCTCGGCGATCATAGCTAACGTCCCAGGTTGCCGACTGAATTCCTTCAGGTACCCAGTCACAATATTCAATCTTCTGCCCATCATATTTAGTTAAATCTGGATGACCTTTAGCAGCATATATTACGATCGTATTGCTCCCGTTAGCATTGGCACTACCAAGTTTGAATAGTTGATCGTCGTAATAGTCACCAGAAATTTTATCTCCCGGCAGGCCGTCCCAATCACCATCAATTTTACCGTCAATTGACATGTACATATGGATAATTACTTTTGCTCGATCCATTACGTCCACTTCCTTTATAACCAGTTTACTCCTGTTAAACATCATTTAAAACGGCCAATGTTTCATATGAAACACTGACCGTTATTTATTATCCATTAAATTTTTTCAAGTTCTTCCAAGCGATTACCCCAGTCAGAGTTCCTGCGATTAAACCAACAAGTAAAGATCCGATGAATACAGTAAGAACCGTTATGATGTTCCAATTTAGTGAATAGTTCTGATAAATAATTACTAGCGTGAGACATTCAATTAAAGCAAAAATGATTCCAGTAATAATACCACGTCGAATGGCTATTTTGCGTTTTCCTTTCAACTCACTAGAATCAACTTCATTCACTAATACTCCCTGCCGGACAGCAACAATGTAGAAGTACCAGGAAACAATGATAAACAGGGCAAACAAGCTAATAATCGCGAACCAAAAGGCAATTTGGTAGGTAGTAACTAATGCCAAAGCAACTGCAACAAATAGTAAAAATGGCGTAACTAAAGTCAAAATCAAATAGGCAGAATTACCTAGGTGATCCAGTTGCTTTTCTTGGTACTCATCAATGGGGCTACTAATCCCGTATGAAAATTTAAGAAGGCCGTTTCGTAGTTTTTCTTTTGTCATTTTGATTCCTCCCAGAAGAGTGAATTTAAATCAGTGTTCAATGCGATCGCTAACTTCCGACATAATTCCAGCGATGGATTATATTTATCGCTCTCAATCAAGCTAATTGTTTGACGAGCAACGCCAATCTTCTTTGACAATTCAAACTGTGATAGCTGTTGCTGCTTTCTAAATTGACGAACTCTATTCAACTCCTATGCTCCTTTTTGTTTGTCATATATACATGACATTTGTTGATATTATCTTACTAAGAACATTTTATTTTGTCAACTATATATGACATTATGAAATCGAGTAGGAGGTAATTGATTAATTCAATTACCGACCTCTCACACCACCGTACGTACGGTTCCGTATACGGCGGTTCGACAATTTAATCACTTTTGAATTGACTGGAGCGTCTTGGACATATTGA
>NZ_JALCQI010000024.1 GCF_022651205.1 Limosilactobacillus sp. | reverse complement strand
CGGCAAAATAAAGTAATGGTGACTGACAGCGGTGAGTTTCAAGCGGTAATCAAACCCCAAGCAATTGTTGGAACATTCCACGGTAACGATAAGGGATTCGGTTTTGTTGACTACGATCCTGATTTACCGGATATGTACATTAATCCTGATCACACAATGCACGCGCTAAATGGTGACCAGGTAGAAGTAAAGATTCTCCGTACTGCTAAGCCAGGAAGTGATCAGGGACCTGAAGGACAAGTTCTGAAGATCGTTGAGCATAATTATGACCAAATTGTTGGTGAATTTAAGCAAGAAACTGTTGGTGGCTACATTGGTGAAATCCTGTTAAAGGACAAGAAACTATCTAATTACCGTTTCTTTGTTAACAGCCAGGGCTTAAAGCCGATGGATGGGCAAGTGGTTACCGCAACAGTAGCAACCTATCCCGATGATGAAGCACCACAAGTGATGACCGGTGCAGTTACCGAGGTAATCGGTGACAAGGACGAACCGGGAATTGATATCCTTTCGGTAATTTACGCTCATGATGTTCCCCATGAATTTCCACAGGAAGCAATGGATGAGGCTAATAAGATTCCGTTAAAAGTTTTGCCTGAGGAGAAAAAGGACCGGGAAGACATCACTAAACAACCACTAGTAACGATTGATGCAATTGAATCTAAGGACTTGGATGATGCGGTTGTTGCTTGGAAGATGGATAACGGTCATTACCATCTTGGGGTCCACATTGCGGATGTTAGTCACTACGTTAAGCCTGGTTCAGCCCTAGACAAGGAAGCGTTTAAGCGGGGAACATCCGTCTACCTTACGGATCGGGTTGTCCCAATGCTTCCTAAACGGTTATCTAACGGTATCTGTTCGTTAAATCCTGGTGAAGAACGACTTTCAATGAGTTGTGAAATGGAGATTGATGAACAGGGACGGATTGTTAATCACCGGATTTTCCCAAGTGTGATGCGGTCCCATGCCCGGATGACATATAAGGCGGTTAACCGGATCCTTGAGTCACACGATGCCAAGACGATTGCCCAGTACAAAGAGTTAGTCCCAATGTTTGAAACGATGCGGGACATCCATAAGATCTTGCTCAATGCCCGGAAGCGTCGAGGAGCAATTGACTTTGAAGCGCCTGAAGCCAAGATTATCGTGGACGATCAGGGACACCCAATCGATATCCAACTCCGTGAACGCGGGTTAGCCGAACGGATGATTGAGTCGTTTATGTTAGCCGCTAACGAAACAGTTGCGGAACACTACTATAAAGAACACGTTCCGTTTCTTTACCGGATTCACGAGCAGCCAGACAACGAAAAGATTAAATCCTTCTTTGAGTTCTTAAGTGTCTTCGGGATTAATGCTCATGGTGACATAAATAATGTTAAGCCGAAGATGCTCCAGAATGTGTTGAAGGAAGTTGCCGGGAAGCCGGAAGAGCAGATGGTTCAGGTAATGATGTTGCGGAGTATGCAACAAGCTAAGTACGCCGATGAGGAAGTTGGTCACTTTGGCTTGGGAGCAAAGTACTACACTCACTTTACGTCACCAATTCGGCGGTACCCAGATGATACTGTTCACCGCTTGATTAAGTGGTATGACAAACACGGTAAGGGTGAAGATGCTAAAGCTGCCTGGCGTGATCGGTTGCCAGAAATTGCTGAACACACATCATTTGCTGAACGCCGGGGAATTGATACCGAACGTGATGTTGACAGTATGAAGAAGGCTGAATACATGGAAGATCACGTTGGTGAGACGTTCGATGCCGTTGTTAGCTCGGTCATGAAGTTCGGCTTATTCGTTGAACTGGAAAATACCGTTGAAGGGCTTATTCACATTAGTGTAATGAATGATGACTATTATGAGTATTCCGAGAAGCACCTAGCTTTAATTGGAAGGAGTCATCACCGGATTTTCCAAATTGGTCAACCAATCAAGGTTAAATTGATGCGGGTTGATAAAGACCTTCGTGAAATCGACTTCCAGTTAGTTAACCCTGAAGAAGCCCCAACAACTAAGATTCGGGTTCCACATAATGATGATCACCGTCGTGGTGGTCGTCGCGGTAATGGTCGCCGGGGGAATAATAACCGGAATGGCGGTCAGGGTGGCCATTTCCGTAATACTCAGGGAAAGTGGAAACACGATGGTCACGAGAATGGCAACCGGAATAATCGCCAAATCAATCGTGGTCAAACCCGGCACCACAATAGCTCCCGTGATCACGAGGGACACCGGCGCCGTCGGCATTAGTATTTTGACCTAATGGAGGGATACCATGGCCAAAAAGAAAGAAAACAATAATAATTTAATTGCTCAGAATAAAAAAGCCCGTCATGATTATTTTGTGACGGATACCTATGAAGCAGGGATAGTCCTGACCGGAACGGAAATTAAGTCCGTCCGTGCCCACCGGGTTAACCTGAAAGATGGTTTTGCCCAGATTCGGAATGGTGAGGCATGGTTAATGAACGTCCACATTAGCGAATACGATAACGGGACATTCTTCAACCAAGACCCGCTACGGAACAGGAAACTGTTGCTTCATAAAAAAGAAATTCATAAACTCACCGGGGCACTCCAAGATAAAGGGATTACCCTCGTGCCCTTAAAGATGTACATCAAACACGGTTACGCTAAAGTCCTTCTCAGCCTCGCTAAAGGTAAACACGAGTACGACAAACGCGAATCCATCAAACGCCGCGAAGCTAAGCGTGAGATGGAGAGGGTAGTGAAAAGAGTGTGAGCCGCGACGGATTAGCCACCGAGTACTAAGGAAGTCCAGACGATGATTGACTTGCAATCGAGTCTGGACTAATTAGACGGAGGTGGCGGTCGCGGCGAACCGATCTTGACTTGGTTACAGTAGAAGCTCTAGCAAGTTCCTGGCGAACTCATTTTGGCTCTGTTACGGTAGAAGCTCGAGGAGGGTTAGGGCGAACCGATCTCGACTCGGTTACACTAGAACCACTCACTCAACCAAAAAGTGCCATTCAAAGATCCAACCGCTCTTTGAATGGCACTTTTATATTATCGTCGCTTCTTAAATTGCGATGGTTCAACTTGGTAACCTAAGCAGGTATCGTTTCCAGTAGCGACACTTCCCCAATGGACGCGGAGTGGGGATGATTGTTTTCGTCGTGCCCAATGTTGAAGAACACTGGCAATTAGGATTGCTAGTGGTTCATCGTCTTCATTCTTAACTTTTAATTCATGGTAGTAATCTCCAGTGAAAGCTACCGGCTGAATTGAAAAGACAAGGTGATTTTTGCTAAAGACCCGGTACTTACCGGAAAATGGTGAGCCAACGACAACCCAATTGAGTCCCTTGATATAAATTACTTCACGAACAAAGCCAAGTGACTTGCTGATGGTTCCGACCTTTTGCCGATCCTTGAATAGAGCAAACTTCGGGATAATGCCAAAGCTAAGCTGCTTTACTTCAGCGAGCAGATCGCCAGAAATGGAATATAGAGATAAAACATCATGAAGCGTCCCCCATTTACCTACTAGAAGGTATAGTGAACGTCCTTGATAGTTACGAATTACGGTTGTTCCGTGAAGATCCGTATCATGATCGCGTAGATAGAGTTGCCGCATCCAATCACCGCTCCTTTAAGACATATTAATATCATTATTGTACCAGTTTAATTCTGAAAATGATAACTTTACGAAGCGTTTTCAATTATCACTCCTTCTTCTGACTAGTTATGCTAAAATATTAGGTGAGGTGCTAGAATCGTGAAACAACTTATTCATAATGATTGGTGGGACGTTTTAAAACCCCAATTCAAAAGTGCTTATTATGCACAGCTACATAATTTCTTAAAAGAAGAATATAGCCATCGGACAATTTATCCGGAGATGCATCATATTTTCGAGGCCTTTGAGTGGACGCCTTTTAGTAAGGTTAAAGTTGTCATTTTAGGTCAAGATCCGTATCATGGCCCTCACCAGGCTCATGGATGCAGTTTTTCGGTTTTACCGGGGATTCCGGTTCCACCATCATTGCAAAATATTTATAAGGAATTGCAAAGTGATGTTGGTTGTCATCCGGTTCAACATGGTTACCTAAAGAAATGGGCTGATCAGGGTGTTTTGCTTTTGAATTCGGTCTTAACAGTTCGCGCAGGCCAGGCCTTCTCGCACAAGGGGCATGGCTGGGAACAATTAACGGATGCTGCGATTCATGCATTGTCCGAACGTCCTCAACCAGTTGTCTTTATTTTGTGGGGTAGGGCAGCACGGGATAAGAAAAAGCTGATTAACCTTAAGACAAATATTATCTTAGAATCAGCACACCCGAGCCCGCTTTCAGCTCACCGCGGATTTTTTGGTTCAAAACCATTTTCAAAGACAAATGAAGCACTTCGCGCAATGGGAGAGGAGCCAATTGATTGGCAATTACCGGATCAACCGATAGTTGACGGTAAGGCTTAATCACCAATAAGGAGGTTCTTGTAGATGGATTTATTTGATGAAATTGCTGCAAAGGTAAAGGGACAAAACAAGACGATCGTTTTCCCTGAAGGTGCTGATAAACGAATTTTAGGTGCTGCTGTTCGCTTAAAGAAGGACGGCTTAGTAGAACCAATCTTACTCGGAACAAAGAGTGAGATTGATGCCACCGCTCAAGAGAATAACTTCGACATTACCGGATTACAAATTATTGATCCGGCAACGTATCCAGAAGCTGACCAAAAGGCAATGTTTGATGCCCTTTTGGAACGGCGGAAAGGGAAGAACACTCCTGAACAAGTTAAGAAAATGCTCGAAGATGTTAGCTACTTTGGAACCATGCTTGTTTACATGGGTAAGGCTGACGGAATGGTTTCTGGTGCGGTTCACTCAACTGGTTCAACGGTTCGTCCTGCATTGCAAATTATTAAGACAAAGCCTAATGCTCACCGGATCAGTGGCGCATTCTTAATGCAAAAGGATGATCAACGCTACATCTTTGCTGATTGTGCGATCAACATTGAATTAGATGCTGACACAATGGCAGAGGTTGCTGTTCAAAGTGCCGAAACCGCTAAGCTCTTTGGCATTGATCCTAAGGTTGCCCTCTTGAGCTTCTCAACCAAGGGCTCCGCTAAGGGTGATATGGTAACCAAGGTTGTTGACGCTACAGAAAAGGTTCACGAAATTGCTCCAGACCTTCCTGCTGACGGTGAAATGCAATTTGATGCCGCTGTTGTTCCTTCAGTTGGTGAATTGAAGGCCCCAGGTTCCAAGGTTGCAGGTCATGCCAATGTCTTTGTCTTCCCAAGTCTTGAAGCCGGGAATATTGGTTACAAGATCGCTCAACGTTTCGGCGGCTTTACTGCTGTTGGCCCAATCTTACAAGGATTGAACGCACCAATTGCAGACCTTTCACGGGGATGCAGCGAAGACGATGCTTACAAGGTTGCTATTATTACAGCAGCTCAAGCACTCTAAAAAGTATAGATATTTAAGTGACGGGACTGAGAACCACCTCGGTCTCGTTATTGTTTTAAAAGCATGCATCCCAATTGAAAATCGGCTACAATGGTAACAGAAAATTTGAGGAGCGGTAAGAATGAAACAAGTTACGTTAACTGATCGAGAAAAGACAATTAATCTTGGTGAGCACATTGGTCGTTTGCTAAAGGCAGGCGATGTCCTAGTCTTGGATGGTGATCTTGGTGCGGGAAAGACAACCTTCACTAAGGGCCTTGCCAAAGGGTTAGACATTCCCGATCTAATTAAGAGTCCAACATTCACCATTATCCGTGAATACCATGATGGCCGTTTACCGCTTTATCACATGGATGCGTACCGGCTTGAGAACGGTGGTGCAGAGGACTTGGGCCTTGAGGAATACTTTGACAGTGATGGGGTTAGCGTTGTGGAATGGGCCCAATTTGTTGAAGATGAACTGCCAGCCGACTTCTTGGCAATTCATTTCAAGCGGACCGATGATGAAAATACCCGTTTGCTCCAATTTGAACCCCACGGGCAGCATTTTGAACAAGTAGTTGCGGAGCTTTAGGATGGCAGAAGAAGTTGAAATTAAACTAGCAGTACCAGCCAACGCTACTGCAATCTTATCTTTTCTCCACCAGGCCACTACCGAGAGTGATGCGGTTAATATTCCCCACTTGGAAAAGGTAACCACCAAAGAAGAGCGGGAAAACATTCAGGTGATCAATGATTCGGATGACTGCATTATCTTGTTAGCCGTCCTTGGCGAAGAGATTGTCGGGATAGTAACGGTGATGCGGTTAGCTGAACAACCCCAGGTTGGTGAACTTGGCGTGATTGTTGCGAAAAAGTATTGGCATCAAGGCATCGGACAGTTATTAGTTGACGAAGCGGAGTACTGGTTTGCTAACTACAGTAGTTTGACTGGACTTACCCTTGATGTTTTTAAAGATAATGTTCCAGCAATTAACTTGTATAAGAAGATGAACTTTGTTGTCCGGGAACACCTCCTTGTTTCTGGCAGGAAGGCTCTCCAGATGGATTTTAAACAAAAATAAAAAAGAGACTGGAAATTAACCCAGTCTCCTAACCATTTTAAATATGATAATGCAACAGCGCAGTAGCTGGCTGGCAGTTCAAACGCTGATAAATCAGCATTTGACCAACCCCTAGTAGGCTAGCTTCGCGTCGTAGCCATTCTTCCAATAGGCTAGCTACGCGTCGACGGAGGTGGGACAACGAACTAGGCAAGCTAGTTCTGTCCCACTCTCAATTCGATCCCTATTTATGTTTGAACAATACTTGCTTGATGTTGTGCAGCCAAGCTCCCTTTTCCTGGTGACCAGAAACATCTTGAGTTACTTCAACACAGCCAATGTACTTACCATTCTCATCATGAAGGGAGTAAAAAGCAATGTTGACTGGTTTACCGTGATAATGAATGATTAGACTTAGGACGCCCCGCTTACCATCATGCATTTGTTGAAGAACCTGTTTAACCCGTTCTTGACTGTGACCGGGGTGGACTTCTAGAACATGCTTACCGAGGTCGTCATCAGTTCGCTTGAAAAGACGGTGCTTATTAGCGGAAGACCAGCGAACGATATCATGTTCGTCGATGAAGTCGAATTCTTCGGGGATGGTTTGGAAAATGGCGTTTAGCTGAGTCAAGGTTAAACTACCACCTAATAGGTTAATGGTTTCATTATTCATCAATTAATTACTCCTTTAGCTGTAAAAATTAATAAATGGTCGTAACTTGTCGCTACCAAAGTGCTGGGCTTCATACAGAAGAATGTTTGCGCATGCCTGGGCATCATCAAGAGCGTTGTGATGGTGGTGGAGGTCAATTTGTAGAGCATCGCAAACGGTATTTAGCTTATAATTGCTTAGTCCAGGAATTAGCTGGCGACTACTCTTGACGGTATCAAGGGTCTGGTATGTTGGTGGCTGGATGCCGTAGTGAAGAAGGGTGTTTTTTAGGACACTGTTATCAAAACTATTATTGTGAGCAATCACAAGTTGTTCTGGTCGATAAAACTGCTTGATATGCTGCCACACCTCAGGAAATGTTGGTGCATTTTGAACATCTTCCTCATGGATTCCGTGAATCTGGATATTCCGCCAGAAAAAGTCTGTCTGTGGATTGATCAAGGTATAAAATTCGTCAGCGATTTGGTTGTCGCGAACGATCGTCAGTGCTAGTGAGCAGGCACTATATCGCTTCCCACTTGCAGTTTCAAAGTCCATCGCAATAAAGTTCACGAAGCGAGATCTCCTTTCTTACCCTTTATTTTAGTTATCAAACTTACAAAGTCTAATCGCGGAAAATAACTAGGACCTTCAAGGCTAACTATGAACGACTCTGATGATTTATCATCATTCGTCGTTCTAGGTTAGCCCACCAGGTCCTCAAGAAAGTTATTTCCCAGCTTCATCTAATTTTAACAGTAATTTAGTTCTTATGCCAAAGGATTAACGGTCAAACATGGTACAATACCATTAGATTAAAATAAAGGACGAAGAAGCAATGGTTGATTTAATTAAGGAATTTCCAGAGATTGATATTAAAAAGCGAGAACCGCTGTCAAAGTATACTTTCACGCATACCGGAGGGGAAGCTGATTGGCTTGCCTTCCCTGAGAGCGTTGAGCAGGTTCAACAATTGGTGAAGTTTGTTAAAGACAATGATATTCCACTAACCGTAATCGGCAACGCTAGTAACCTCATTGTTCGTGACGGTGGAATTGCTGGCTTGGTAATGATTGTAACGAAGATGAACCAGATTAAGGCTGAAGGTAACCTTGTGAAGGCGCAGGCTGGAGCAACCTACATTAAGACAACCCAAGTGGCACGGGATCATAGTTTAACCGGCCTGGAATTTGCTGCTGGAATCCCCGGAAGCATTGGTGGTGCTGTCTTTATGAATGCCGGTGCATATGGTGGTGAGACCCAGTTTGCAATTAAATCAGTTACCGTAATGTTACCAACTGGCGAAGTAAAAGAATTGAGCAACGAGGAACTTGACTTTGGTTATCGTCATAGCAGTGTTCAGGATAATCACGGGATCGTTCTGGAAGCCACGTTTGAACTAAAGCCGGGCGATAAGGAAAAGATCACGGAACGGATGGATGACTTAAACGCTCGTCGTGCCGCTAAACAACCGTTGGACCTGCCTTCTTGCGGGAGTGTCTTTAAACGGCCAAAGGGTTACTTTGCAGGGAAGTTAATCCACGATGCTGGCCTGCAAGGTTACACTTCAGGTGGCGCCCAAGTATCAACGAAACACGCTGGCTTTATCGTTAACATTGATCACGGGACCGCAACTGACTACTTAAACGTAATTCACCATGTTCAAAAAGTGGTTAAAGACAAATATGGCGTTGTACTAGAAACCGAAGTCCGGATTATTGGAAGAAACTAGTAATAAAGACCTAAAACTGTAATTTACGCAGCTTTAGGTCTTTTTCTTTAGTCTATAAAGTTTGTCTTTTGAACCGTTTTGAGGATCCAATAGGAAAGAACTTGCAAGCAGGTAAGGATGAGGGTGAATTTGAGCATGTCGATCGACCAGATAGACATTAGTTGATGGAAGAACCAACTTGGCGTAAAGAAGAGGTAAATCGAGTGTAAGCGGAGAAAGCGACCAATGTAAATTCCAATACTGGAGATAAACGAAAAGAAAATGATCCACCAAAATTTGAGCTTTGGGTGTTTGGGAGTAGTTAATTCGGTAAGTTGGTGACTAACTTGATCTAATGACAAGAGGCCAAAGAACAGGCAACTAACTGCACAGAGAATCATTACCGCAAAAATTAACCAAATGTGGGGATCAGACTTGAGGATCCCGTTAATACTGGTATGAGGCTCAAGCCATGAGAGGTGAAAAAGATCGGTCATGACATAGGGAGTATTTGGATAAAATAGTAACCAGATAATTAGACTAACCCAGAAAGCAAGGGCCCGCCGATCAGTAAATCGTGGCATTTGAAAGCCAATTTCAACTGGGATATAAGCAAGAAAAACGTTAAAAGCCATGAAGTTAAATGGCTTGGGCATGTATAACTTGAGTAGGATGATTGTAATCCAAAAGAAAAAGCGAATTTGCCATTGCCTGGTTAACTTAAACATTGAACTAGCCTCCTTTCCGGGATAAAACTTCTTACTGTTCAGAATACCAGAATTTATCTCAGATACCAGAATTTTAATAATGAACTCCAAACCTTTTTTGGATAAAATGATATAATGTTATGGTAATTTAGAGGACGGTGAGATAAGTTATGCAGTTTTTCTCAGCACTGTTTACTTGGCAGAACCTGATCCACTTAATTGATATTTTAGTAATTTGGTTTTTAATTTACGAATTACTACTATTAATCCGGGGGACGCGTGCTGTTCAACTATTCCGGGGGATCTTAATTATTATTTTAGTTAAGGTTGTTAGCTGGTATATTGGATTAAGCACGGTTTCTTGGGTGATGGACCAGATCATCAATTGGGGTGTAATTGCCATTGTAATCATCTTCCAGCCAGAGATTCGTCGGGGATTGGAACACCTTGGTAGGGGAACGTTCTTTTCCCACAATCAGACAGCTAATGAAACTGAAGAAGAGACGATTACCCAGTTAGACCAAGCGATCCAGTACATGTCAAAGCGGCGTATTGGGGCGCTGATTAGTATTGAAATGAAGACTGGACTAGAGGAATATATTGAGACTGGGATACCGCTTGATGCTGATATTTCAGGAGCATTATTGGTTAATACCTTTATTCCAAATACACCACTTCATGATGGTGCGGTAATTATCAAGAACAATCGAATTTCGGTTGCTGCAGCCTACCTGCCATTATCCGATAGTAAGTTAATCCCAAAGGAACTTGGTACTCGGCACCGTGCTGCGGTTGGTATTAGCGAAGTCACTGATGCCTTGACGATTGTTATTTCCGAAGAAACAGGTGAAGTTTCCATCACCAAGGATAACGAGTTGATTCGGAACATGTCACGGAATGATTACCTGAAGTTCTTGCGGGCACAGCTTTACAACCACTCAACCGAGAAGGAGAATAACAACATCTTTACAAAGATCTTCTCCTTCTTCGGTCGCCGGGGAGGTGGCAGCAATGAATAATTGGGAATTCTTCAATAATAAATGGGTCTTGCGGATCACTTCTCTTATCCTAGCCTTGTTCTTGTTTTTCTATGTTAATAACGGGAACAATGGTTTCTTGCGGCAGAATACTAGACAGCACGATCAAGATAGTGCGTTGATGTCTAATAAAACCGCCGAGATTAAAATGCCGCTTGATATTACGACCGATAATAATTATGTTATTAGTGGTTACCCGAAAACGGTTCGGGTGACGGTTAGTGGTCCTTCTGCGTTGGTAACAACGACATCGAATACTCAGAACTTTAAGGCCTATATTGACCTTACTAATGTTGGTGTTGGTAAGCACCGTGTAAAGGTGAAGACAAGTGGACTAAACTCTGAGTTGCACGCAACGGTAAAGCCAAAGTATGTAACGGTTAATGTTCAACCACGGAAAACAATTACGAAGAAGATCGTCGTTCAATTAAGCTCTCACTCCCTAAGCAATAATTACCAGGTTGGGACACCACGAACGGCTACTGACCATGTTCAGGTATCTGGATCACGGGAAGAAGTAAATAAGGTTGACCGGGTGATCGCTTTTGTTGCAATGCCAAATAAAGCAACCGCCGATTTACATCGTTCAGTAACACTGCAAGCCGTTGATAAGAATGGTCAGACGCTTAACGTTGTGATCGAACCAAACACGACTACGGTAACGATTCCAATTCACGGTCAAGGTAATGGCTCAAGTAGTTCATCAAGCAGTGGTAGTGATGCTGAGGCCAGTTCAAATAGCAGTCATGCAAGTCGGACTAGTTCAAGCACAAATAGTTCATCGAGTAGTAGTGCACAATCAAGTTCAGAAGATTAAATCTTAGATTAAGAGGAGAAAAATAATGAAGTTAAAATATTTTGGTACTGATGGAGTTCGTGGAGTTGCAAATCAGGATTTGAGTCCAGAATTAGCATTTCGGGTAGGACGAGCTGGTGGTTACGTATTAACTCGTCACTCTGACCGGAAGCAGCCACAAGTTCTTGTTTCACGTGATACGCGGATTTCTGGTCAAATGCTGGAAAGTGCGTTGGTTGCCGGACTGTTATCTGTTGGGATTGAGGTATTGCGCCTAGGCGTTGTTACTACTCCCGGTGTGGCTTACCTTGTTCGTGCTCAAGAAGCCGATGCAGGGGTCATGATTACTGCCAGTCATAACCCAATCAAGTACAACGGGATTAAGTACTTTGGTGGTGACGGTTTTAAGCTTTCCGATGATTTGGAATATGAAATTGAGCAATTATTGGATGCTGAAGAGGATAATTTACCACGGCCATCAGATGAAGGTCTGGGAACCGTCGCTGATTACCATGAGGGAGCATTAAAGTACACCTCATTCCTTGAACAAACCGTTTCAACCGATTTATCTGGATTGAAGGTTGTTGTTGATGCAGCTAATGGTGCCACTTCAGGATTCGTTTCAAACCTCTTTGCGGATATGAACGTTGACTTTGTTCCAATTAATGCCCAACCAGACGGGTTAAACACTAACCTTAACTGTGGTTCAACTCATCCAGAAGGTTTACAAAAGGCCGTTGTGGAAAACCAAGCTGATTTGGGAATCGCCTTTGATGGTGATGGCGACCGTTGTATCGCGGTTGACAATGAAGGAAACATTGTTAATGGTGATAAAATCATGTACATCTGTGGTAAATATATGGATGACAATGGCCTATTAAAGAAGGATACGGTTGTAACAACGGTGATGAGTAACTTGGGGATGTACAAAGCCCTTGAAAGCCACAATATGACAAGTGTTAAGACTAAGGTTGGTGACCGTTATGTTGTCGAAGAGATGTTAAAGAACGGTTATAACCTTGGTGGTGAACAATCCGGACACATCATCTTCTTGGATTACAACACGACTGGTGACGGGATGTTGACTGCACTTCAACTCCTTTCAGTAATTAAGGAAACTGGAAAGTCACTCAAGGAATTAGCAAGTGACGTTACCAACTATCCTCAAGAACTCGTTAACATTAAAGTTGCTGATAAAGCTGCCGCAATGAACAACGAAAAACTACAAGCAGTAATTAAAGAAGTTGAGAGCGACATGAATGGTGACGGTCGAGTATTGGTTCGCCCAAGTGGTACAGAACCACTGTTACGGATCATGGCAGAAGCTGCTACTCCAGAGCTAGTTCACCAATACGTTGAACGGATTGCTGACGTTGCTCGGCAGGAGGTAGAAGTTAAGTAGTAAGCTTTATTTAATAGAGGAGGGTGAGAAAAAACGTTTAGTTTTTTCTCACCCTCTACCTATACTTAGTAATCTCCGAACTTATAGAGTCTAATCGCGAGAATCCAAATAGGCTCACTTCGTATCGTAACTGAGGGACTCGAGCCTAACGCAGCGAAGCAAGCCTATTCGGCTACGAACGACTCTGATGATTTCATCATCATTCATCGTTCTAGGTTAGTCAACCGTCCCTCCGAGAAAGTTAATTCCCAGCTTCCTCTATTTTTGTACTAAATTCATAACTATACCAATTAAAGTTAAATGAATTGACAACCACCATTAAAACCATTATGATACTAGTTGTATTAAACGAATATAGCACTTTCATAAGTGTCTATACCAATTTGCAAAGGAGTACTATTATGTGTGGAATAGTTGGAGTGACTGGTAGTAAAGACAGTCTATCAATTTTAATTAATGGGTTAAAGCGGCTTGAATATCGTGGTTACGATTCAGCCGGTGTATATGTAAATGATAACGAAGGCCATGACTACCTTGTTAAGCGTGCTGGACGGATTAGTAACCTTGAAGCAGCCTTAACTGACGATGTTCATGGAATGTCAGGGATTGGTCATACTCGTTGGGCAACTCATGGTGAACCAAACGAAGCAAACGCTCACCCACAATACTCAAGTGATGAACGTTTCTACCTTGTTCACAATGGTGTGATTGAAAACTATGCTCAATTGAAGGCCGACTACTTATCAGACGTTCACTTTGTTAGTCAAACTGATACCGAAGTAATCGTTCAACTTGTTGATAAGTTTGTTGTTGAAAAGAACCTATCAACTAAGGACGCCTTGCTTAAGGTCTTGAAATTAATTAGTCCTGACTCCTCATACGCATTTGTATTGATGGACAAGGAACAACCGGATATCCTCTATGTTGCCAAAAACAAGAGCCCGCTTCTTGTCGGGATTGCTGATGGCTACAACATGGTTGGTTCAGACGCTACCTCAATGCTGAAGCAAACCAATAAGTTCATGGAATTAGACGATCACGAACTAGTTATCGTTAAGCCAGATTCAGTTGAAATTGAAGACTTCGATGGCAACGAAAAGCATCGTGACACCTTTACTGTTGATATGGATCCAAATGCTGCTGACAAGGGAGCATACCCATTCTACATGCTGAAGGAAGTTGATGAACAACCAGCAGTAATGCGGAAGTTAGTTCAAAAGTACTTTGATGAAGACGGCAAGCCAACAATTAGTGAAGACCTATTAAAGTCAATGGCAGATGCTGATCACCTTTACATCGTTGGTGCAGGTACTAGTTACCACGCTGGTTTAATCGGTGCCCGGATTTTTGAAAAGTTGGTTGGTATTCCAACTTCTGTTCATATTTCATCAGAATTTGCTTATGAACAACCACTTCTTTCCAAGAAGCCATTCTTTATCTTCCTTAGTCAAAGTGGTGAAACTGCGGACAGTCGTGAGGTATTGGTTAACGTTAACAAGAACAACTGGCCAAGCTTAACGATTACCAACGTTGATAAGTCAACATTGTCACGTGAAGCTACCTTCACTGAATTGCTTTATGCTGGTCCTGAAATTGCGGTTGCTTCTACTAAGGCATACACAGCACAAATCGCTGTTGAAGCTATTTTAGCCAAGGCACTTGGTGAATACATGGATAAGCCAGCTGCAGGTGCCTTCGATGTTAAACACCAATTAGGGTTGGTTGCTAACGGAATGCAATCACTCACTGATAGTAAGAGCATCTTGAAGGATCTTTCAGATAAGTACCTTTCAAAGCCACGGAACGCCTTCTACATTGGCCGGGGAATCGACTGGTCCGTTTCTCTTGAAGCCGCTTTGAAGTTGAAGGAAATTTCCTATGTTCAAGCTGAAGGGTTTGCTTCTGGTGAATTGAAGCACGGAACAATTGCCTTAATTGAAAAGGGCACTCCGGTAATCGGAATTATTACTCAAGACCGGACTGCTGGTTTAACTCGGAGCAACTTGGAAGAAACCGAAGCACGGGGAGCAAATATCATGACAATTGTTTCTCGTCACCTTGCTCAAGATAACGATAACATTATCTTGCCAGATGTTGATGAACTGCTTAGCCCATTACTAAGCGTTGTTCCAGCACAGTTATTGGCTTACTACACCAGCCTTGGTAAGGGATTAGACGTTGATAAGCCACGGAACCTCGCAAAGTCGGTTACGGTTCAGTAATATAAGAAGCTGGGAATTAACTTTCTCGGAGGGACGGTTGACTAACCTAGAACGATGAATGATGATGAAATCATCAGAGTCGTTCGTAGCCGAATAGGCTTGCTTCGCTGCGTTAGGCTCGAGTCTCTCAGTTACGATACGAAGTGAGCCTATTTGGATTCCCGTGATTAAACTCTGTAAGTTCGAGGATCATTAAGTATATTTAGAGGGTGGGAAAAAACGTTTAGTTTTTCCCGCCCTCATCTTTGTTTAAAAGAAAGAACAACCTACACAATTATTAGTAAAAATGTAAAAAAGATGTTGACATCTATATATGAAACCGCTATCATAATAGTTGTAAGGTATTTAAGTAATAATTACCTTCTAATCAATTCTCTTTCTCTCTTATGCCAATCATCGCCATTTTGACGATGATTTTTTTGTTATAATGATTTTGTAACGAAGGGATTTGTAACGAAGGGAGATTAAATCGTGGAAGAACAACATGAAGTCTTAGATTTGATTGAAGAAATTACGCGAAACGATGGTAGCAAGTATTTTGAGATCGGCAATATGGTTCAAAATGGTCGGGCTGAATTAGCTGCAGAGCGGGGATTCATAAAAGAAGTCCGCATCTTACAGCTAAATATTCCGCATTCTCAAAATGTCATTAAGTATGAACACTACATCAATACTCATTACAAGATGCAGGATGAATCAATGGATCACTGGGAAGAATGGAAGAGAACTCCAGAAGCTGACGAAGCTGTTCATGAAATCCTCAAGGAAAATCATATTGGTTAAAATATAAGGGAGCTGAGTTTTTCCAAGGCTCCCAATTTTCTTTTAAAAACTCTATACACTAATTTATCAAGACATTATAATAAAAAGGATATCTCTTGGAGGTTCTGTTAATGAACGTACATAAAGAAGTTAGCGACCACCAGACGATTCCTCATCATATAACGGGAATTGACGGCTTACGGACAATTGCTGTATTAGGAGTAATTGTCTACCATCTATTACCGACGCAGGTAAGAGGGGGCTTTCTTGGGGTTCCGCTATTTTTATTAATTTCGGGTTATTTTATTACTTATCAATTTAGCAAACGGATTGAACAAGGTCGCAGTCTCAGGTTAGGGCGCTTTTATGCAAAACGGTTTTACCGTCTTTACCCGGTCCTGATTACGATGCTGTTTCTGACGATTTCGTACATTACGCTTTTTGCTCATGAGCTACTACACAATATTCGTCAAATATTCGTCACGAACATTCTGTGGGTCTACAACTGGTGGGAAATTGGTCATGGTCAGTCATACTTTGACCAGTTTACCAATAAATCACCATTTACCCACCTTTGGACGCTTGGTGTTGAAGCCCAGTTTTATATTCTGTGGCCGCTTATTATTTATTTCTTGTTTAAGATCTTTAAAAAACGGTCAATAGTTCAATTTGCGGTGCTCGGTTTAGCGATCCTGTCCGCAATTGAAATGGCTGTGCTTTATCAGCCAGCAAACCCCAATCGGGTCTACTACGGAACCGATACCCGGGCCTTTTCATTATTACTAGGTTCATGGTTAGGCTTGGCTTGGCCGTTTGATCGGTTAAAGAAGTCAATACTAGCAATTGATCCACGAGTACTTGATATTACTGGGATCGCTGCACTTGTGATCACATTCTTCGGTTTTGCGACGCTGGATGGTCAGTCATCATTCACTTACCATGGTGGAATGTTCCTGTATAGTGTTGTCGGAATAGTTCTGTTAGCAACGATTTTCCACCCGGAAAGCCAGATGAACAAATGGTTAACCAACCCGTTCTTTACTTGGTGTGGTCAACGTTCATACGGAATTTACGTTTACCAATACCCGGTACTTGTCTTTTACGAGCGGGCAATTAACGTTGGGGTTCATCCGGTTGTTAGCGCTGTAGAGGAAATTGCACTAATTATAATTATTAGTGAATGCTCATATCAGTTGATTGAGCGACCGTTATTAAGGCACCGGTTATCTGATTTCAAATGGCAAAAAATTGAATTTACTAACTGGAAACAGGCTGTGACTGCAATCGTTGCTTTCTTAGTTGTTGGCACGACAATCTTCGGTTTATGTCAGCCAAATGTTCAGCCAAAGAAGACGAATGTTCAGAAAAGAATTGAAAAGAATGACCAATTAACAGCAGAACATAACAAGCAATTAAGCAAGGGTCACGGTATTAAGACGGCAAAGATCGATACGATTGAGAAGAAGTACCAGTTAAGCAAAACGGAGATTGAAAGGGCACGGCAGCTAAAGGTTACAGCAGTTGGGGATTCTGTAATGCTTGATGCTGCTAATAGTCTCCAGCAATTAATGCCCCACGCATACGTTGATGCAAAGGTAGGACGTCAGGGTTCACAAACGCCAGCAGTTTTGGGCCAACTGAAGAAACAAGGACACTTAAATAAAATTGTTATTCTTAACCTGGGAAATAATGGTGCAATGAGTCAAAAGACGATTGACCAGATCCTAAAAGTCGTCGGGAAAGATCGACAAATTTACTGGATAACCCCTCATATTCCATCAAAGAGTTGGCAACAGCAGGTTAACAATCAGATTCAAACGATTGCTAAGCAGCATGATAATGTTCACTTAGTTGATTGGTATGCTATGAGCAATGGGCAATCAGGTTGGTTCGCTAAGGATGGTGTCCACATGAATAAGCAGGGGAATAACCATTTTGCAGCGCTGGTTACAAAGACAATCTTGAAACAGCATTGAGGAGTAAAATATTGATGGATGAGAATGAAAAATTATTAGATAAGGCGATTAACCTTTACCTTTCTGGATTAAAGGGATTGGGAACGTTTATTTCTGAGCCTTCCGCGGAATACTCACTATCCTTTGAACAGTACATGATTCTGAAAACAATCGTTAAGAATCCTAAGATTAAACTGATGGATATTGCTGCGGAACGCGAAGTAACAAGGAGCGCAATTTCACGTCAATTGCGGCCCTTGTTAAACCATGGTTACATTGAACAAAAAGCTGATCCTGAAGACCGCCGCCGGTTATTCTTAATCAGTACAGATAAAGGGAAAAAGGTTGAACGGCAGATTAGCTCACTTGTAATGGCGCGCTTTTCGAAATGGCTTAGCGTTTACGGTAAGGAACGAGGAGTTGAACTCTTAAACCTATTAGAGGATTTCAATACGCAAATTGTACGAGCAGATATAGCGAGGAAGAAAAATGATTAAAGTAATTGCATTAGATTTAGATAATACCCTTTTAAATAGTAATAAGGAAATTAGTTCACGAAACGAGCGGGTACTTAAAGAATTGCATGCTCGTGGCATCCATGTTGTCTTATGTACCGGACGGCCGATCA
This sequence comes from Limosilactobacillus sp., assembly GCF_022651205.1. GTDB lineage: Bacteria > Bacillota > Bacilli > Lactobacillales > Lactobacillaceae > Limosilactobacillus. Next base: position 6,964 of record NZ_JALCQI010000024.1, on the reverse strand, counting down.
ATGCTATTTGGCCGCTAATTGAACAACTCGGGTTGACGCAGCCTGATGATTACACGATTACGTTTAATGGTGGCTTAGTGATTAATAACACGTCGAAGGAACACCTATTTGAGCTGGGGATGAGTCGTGATGACCTTCAACCACTATTAAATTTTGTTCGCCAACAACAAATCCCACTTGATATTCTGGACTACGATCGAGTTTATGAATTGAGCGATCAGCCCCGTTCAATTTACAAGACAGTTCTGAAGAACATCGAATTCCGTGATACTAAGAGTACCGACCTTCCTGGGACAACTTATAGTAAGGCCGTAATGGCAATTCCCGCAGAGAAGCTCACCCCAATTATTCGTGAGTTACCAGCAGAACTGAAGGAAAAGTACCATGCCGTTCAATCACAGCCGATGATCATGGAATTCTTACCACCAAAGGTTAACAAGATGGTTGGCTTGAAGGCGCTCTTGGATCATTTTGGCCTTGATTTCACTAACCTAATGAGTTTTGGTGATGCAGATAACGATCTAGAAATGATTCAAGCAGCTGAACAAGGGATCGTAATGGCAAACGGTCTTCCCGAAGTTAAAAAGGTTGCAACTGCAATCACCAGTTCAAATGATGAAGATGGTGTTGCTGAGTACTGTGAACGTTATTTTGCAATGTAATCGTAACAAAAACACCCATTAAATTATCAATTTAACTTGTTAAACCATGGATTTCACGAAAAGTCATCCTTGATTTAACAAGTTTTTTTATTTCAATCGTCCTAAGTTAGGATTGCCTAAAACAAATCCCTTTCCCTTAGTGACGGTAATTAGCCTGCTTTTTAAGTCAAATGTGAAATTCTTTACATTTAATGTGTCAGTAGTTTTACAAATAGTTAGCAATAACCCGTCAAACGACAAATTGCTGTTATATATCGGTAATCTTAATCGTGTAATATAAGAACTGTTGAATCGGAATTAAATAAAAGGATGGTAATTGAATTTATGATTTCTAAGAAAAAGCTTGCTAAATTAACTGCTTCTGTTGGTGCAATTGCTTTTGGTGTTGTTGCAACCCAAGCTGTTGCTAACGCTGATACAATCTACACCGTTAAGAGTGGCGATACTCTTTCAAGCATTTCTTACAAGTTTAATAAGGATAACAGTCTTGTTAATGAAATTGCACAGAAGAACAGTATCAAGGACATTAATAAGATTTACGTTGGCCAACGCCTTGTAATCAAGAGCGATGGTGAAATTCAACCAGCATCATCTCAAACAACAACCCAAAATAATAATGCTACTAGTCAACAACAAAGTGCTACCAGCACAGTAAGTGGCTCCGATGCAGCTGCTAAGGCTTGGATCGCCGCTCGTGAATCTGGTGGTAACTACGGTGCTACCAATGGTCAATACATCGGTAAGTACCAACTTTCTGCCTCATACCTCAACGGCGACTACTCCGCCGCTAACCAAGAACGTGTTGCTGACCAATACGTTGCCAGCCGCTACGGATCCTGGACCGCCGCCCAACAACACTGGATGGCAAATGGTTGGTATTAAAAAGTGTGTGAACCACGACGAATTAGCAATCGAGTACTAAGAAATCCCGGACGATGATTGTCTTGCAATCAAGGACGGGATAGTTAGACGGAGATTGCGATCGTGGTGAACAGTCCTTGACTGTGTTGCAGTAAGGGCTTTCCTGCGAACACGTTTAGACTCAGTTGCAGTAAAAGTTTCTGAGGAACACGTTTTAACAATATAACATTAAAGTTCTCCCGGCTGTGGTGTCTTGTACCGCTGCCGGGAGTTTATTGGTTTAAAACGTGGATAATTAGTGCCAGCGATGATACAATAGATAGTGTATCTTGGGGATGTTTTTTGGATTCGACAGGTATAGGTCGAGTTTCAATTGCGTTTCGAAGGTTGCGTCTTCGTAAAAACGCTCAGTTTTAAATTATAACTGCAAACAATAATTCAAACTCTTACGCATACGCTGCCTAACAAGTAGCGCGCGTAAATCCATCCTGGGTTCGTCCATGATGCAGTGATGGGTTTCATAGGAAGTGGACTACGCTTATCACTCACGCTTGAAGTGGTAAGAGGAGATTACCAAGCTAGTTAATCATGGTTGCCCTGATCAACGGCGTTTTGGTTAATGAAATTTAAATAGTTGAGATATGAACGTAGAGATTGAAATGGCGATATGCTTGGACACGGGTTCGACTCCCGTCATCTCCATTATTAAATAATCGACATTGTAGAGACTGAGGATGTTGTTGGTTCAGCATACTCGGTTTTTCTGTATATGAAGATTATTTCCCGGGAAATGTCCGTGAGCAAAGGAGAGAATGAAATGAAGATTTTAATGATTGAAGATAACCAATCAGTGTGCGAAATGATGGCGATGTTTTTCAAGAAGGAAGGGTGGCAGTACGAGTTTGCCTATGATGGTGTAGAAGCCGAGGAAAAGTTTAGTGCTGATCCGCATGAGTGGGATGTCCTGTTGCTTGATTTGAACTTGCCAAAGAAGGACGGAATGCAGGTTGCTGCTGATGTACGCCGGATTTCACCAACGATTCCGTTGATCATGTTAACAGCCCGTGACTCGGAAAGTGATCAGGTGCTCGGCCTAGAGATTGGTGCTGATGATTATGTGACGAAGCCTTTTAGTCCAATCACATTGATTGCCAGAATCAAGGCTCTTCAACGGCGGTCCCACTTAGGTGCAGTAATGGGCAAGCAACATGTTGAACATGACCGCTTTGATATCAAGACGAAGAACTTTAAGATGGATACCAAGACTCGTGAGGTCTACATGTATGGCAAGCCAGTGAAGGATCTTACCCCGAAGGAATTTGACCTTCTTAAGACCCTAGCTAGCAAGCCACGACAAGTCTTCACCCGTTCTCAACTGCTCCAGCTTGTTTGGGATTATGAGTATTATGGTGATGAACGAACTGTTGATGCCCATATTAAGAAGCTCCGGCAAAAACTAGAAGCAGTTGGCCCACAAGTGATCCAAACCGTCTGGGGTGTCGGTTATAAGTTCGATGACGAAGGTAAGTAAAGATGAAACTACTGTATCGGCTAATGATTGCCTTTTTTACGGTAATCATCACTTTAATGGCTGTTCTTAGTTTAGCCTTTATTAACGTTACTAACGAGACAATGTACCGTAACACTTGGAACCAATTGAAGACTTATTCTGATAGCTTGGTTCAAGATGCGGTTCGTTATGATACGGTAAACAATAAATTTGAGAGTTTTGAAAATCAGGCACTTCTAAGCAATGCGGCTTTATTGTCAAACCAACACGTGCACTTTGCAATTTTTGACGTTACTAAGAAACAGACTTTCGCTAGTAACGGCTTTGCTCCTCAAATTAGTAAAAGTGATTGGCAGAAGCTAAGAAAGGGTAAGACCATTTATTTACGGGCTACTCAGTTACAATCAAATATCAAGGGTGAGCAAAATGCTGCAATGACCGAAGTGATTCGACCATACTTTTATCACAAGAAAATGATTGCCGTTGTTTCGATCGCCACTCTGGTTTCGGTTGTTGAGGAGAACATGCACCAACTCAAGATCAATCTGGCGATTGCCTTTCTGATCGCTACTCTGGCGGCCCTTTTAATTAGTTATATCCTAGCTCGTTCGATTACGAAGAAGATTGACCAGCTCCGTGTTGCCACTCGTCAAGTTGCAAAGGGAAACTATAAGGTCACAGTGCCGGTTAATGGTAAGGATGAAGTTGATGATTTGGCCCGAAGCTTTAACCAGATGACCACAGCCCTTCGTGAATCTGATCAAGAAATTCGTCGGCAGGAAGAGCGACGGCGGAAGTTTTTAGCTGATGCTGCTCATGAAATGCGGACACCGTTAACAACAATTAATGGGTTGCTAGAAGGGTTACAGTATGATGCAATTCCCGAAGAGGATCGGCAACACAGTATTGAATTAATGCAGAAGGATACGCAACGATTGATCCGACTGGTCAACGATAACCTGGACTACGAAAAGATTCGAACCAACCAGATTTCAATGGACCGAAAGATCTTTGATTGTTCTGCTGTTCTGTCAAATTTGAAGGAACAGCTTTCTAAGCGGGCAACTGAAAAGGGCGATCAGATTAACATTGATGTCCCCGAAGGATTGCTTGTTTATGCTGATTATGACCGCTTTGTTCAGATCATGTTTAACATTATTCAAAACGCCATTCAGTTTACTGATAAGGGTTCAATTAACGTTACTGCCCGCCGTGTTGAGCACGGTTGTGAATTTGTAGTGAGTGATAACGGAATTGGAATGAGCCAGGACCAATTAAAGAATATTTGGGAACGGTTCTATAAAGCTGATCAATCACGGAGCAATAGTCAGTATGGTGAATCGGGACTCGGATTGCCAATCGTCCATGAACTAGTTCACTTACATGGTGGAAAGATTTCCGTTAATAGTAAGCCAAAGAAGGGAACAACTTTCACAATCTTCTTGCCTGATCGGCAGTATGCCCCACATCTGAATGCTCAACAATAAGATTTCACATTTATACCAATAATTTATTAACCGGTTTCTTTCGCTAATTATTAGTAAGTATACTTTTAGACCATCACTAAATTTTGTGAAAAAGGGTTGTGTAAACGTTTGCAACCGTTTATAATACTATCTCGTACTTATTATTATGTATTGATAGGAGAGAAAAAAAGATGGTCTATTTACTCGCATTAATCCCAGCGCTTGGTTGGGGGCTTATGCCATTAATCACAGGTAAGATTGGTGGTTCAGCTGTTAATCAGATGTTCGGTATCGGTGCCGGTGCAACGATTATTGGGTTAATTGCCTACGTAGTTACCCAACCGGCTGTTAGTACGACCGCCTTCTGGTTCTCGGTATTATGTGGTGCTTTATGGACGATTGGTCAGGTTGGTCAATTCGTTTCCTTTAAGCGGATGGGTGTTTCAAACACCATGCCACTTTCCACCGTTTTACAGTTAGTTGGTAATTCATTAATTGGGGTTATTATCTTCGGTGAATGGCACAGCGCCCGGGCACTTACAATTGGATTTATCGCTTTAGCAATCGTTGTTATTGGTGCCTTGATGACTTCAGTTTCTGATGGTAATTCAGATAAGAAGGTTACTGCTAGCAACTTTATCTTCTTATTAGTAACTACTATCGGTTACTGGGTATACTCAGCATTCCCAAAGATTCCGATTGTTGCTAACGAAAGTGCTCAAGGAATCTTCCTTCCAGAAATGCTTGGAATCTTGCTTGGTTCCGTTATTTATGCAATTTTCTCCGGAAACGCTGGTTCATTTAAGCAAAAGGAACAGTACCTGAACATCCTTGGTGGTTTGTCATGGGGGATTGCCGCATTCGCATACATCTTCTCTGCTAAGGCTCTCGGTGTTACTGAAGCATTTATCTTCACCCAATTAAACGTGATTATTGCAACCTTTGGTGGTATTTGGCTTCTTCACGAACACAAGAGTCACCGTGAAATGACTTACACTATTTGGGGAATTGTTTTAATCGTCATTGGTAGTATCGCTACTGCCTTTGCCTAGGATTAGACGATTAGTTGAAAACTAGATAATAAAATTTTATACAATTCATTTGAAAAAGCACTCCATAGTCACTAAGAAAATGTTTAGCGGTTACGAAGTGCTTTTATTTGTTGTTCTGATGGGTGTTATTTCATTTTATCCAGTGCTTCTTGGTAGTCCTTAGCGGCTTCTGCAGGATCAAGTTGGCGAATATTGATTAAGAAGTTTTCAACTTGTTCCTTAGTTTGACCGCTCTTGATTAAGTCGGTTATTAGGGAGAGACGCTCTTTGACTAATCCTTGCTCGATGCCTTGCTCACGTCCCTGCTTGATGCCTTGCTCACGTCCCCGCTTGATGCCTTGTTTAATGCCTCGTTCACGTCCCTGCTTAATGCCTTGTTTGAGTCCTTCTTCGTGTCCCTGCTTTAGACCCTCCTCGTGTCCTTGTTTTAAGCCCTCTTCAAGTTTGTTCTCGATATCCATTTCGTATAATGTCCGTAGCATATATTCTCTCCTCCATTCCTGGTTCTGCTTAACAAACGATATTCTCTTCTTTAATTTTATAATGAAGTCATCTTCTTCATCAAGCTTTCGGTTAGCTATTAGATCCAGAACATTTTGCAACTTCGGACCAACTGTTTTCCGGTGGCTAGTAATATCGAAGAAAACTGATTTTTCTTGATCCTGATATGCGTAGTTAGGATAATTCTCAATAATCCGTCTAACATCGTACCGTTGTTCACCGAGGCCAAAAGGATCAAAGCAGCAAAAGAAGATCACAAATGATTTATTGGCTTTGATGTAGTTTTCCCTTTCGTATAGGTGGCTGTTGCAAGACTTGATTGATAAAAGCGATTCCGTTGTGGTAAATTATGATTATTTTTGACTTGCATTTCTACATCGTAGTGGCGGTTATCATAATCTTCAACGTAAATATCAAAACGAGAACTCTTAGCATCATGGGTGGTTTTGATTTCCTGCTGACTATTGAGAATTTTGATTCCCTTAATTGCCATTGTTGGAAAGATTCGACGTAATAGCCCTAAAGTGATTTCGGGGTCCAGAAAGGTCTTACTGAAGATGAAATCATCGGTTAGCCCGGCTTCTTCCCAACTTTTTCTTGAACTTGTTTGTTCCATTTTCTACTCCTTTTATATGGATTTTGAGAGGCTCTCTCAAATTAAGAGAACGGAAAATATTGGAAAATTCACTAAATTATTTTTGTTAACTGTTCTAATTGAAAACGGCTTCATGGTTCGGTATGATTAGGAGTGTAAATATAATAAGAAAGAAGTTCTGGAAATGACACATATTTCATTTGATCGTACAGGCTTAAAGAAATTTGTTAACGATAACGAACTCGGCGAAATGCAGGCAATGGTAAACGCTGCGGATGACGAATTACGAAATGGTACCGGTGCTGGTGCGGACTTTC
>NZ_JALCQI010000023.1 GCF_022651205.1 Limosilactobacillus sp. | reverse complement strand
TTGCTTCAAATCGTAATGATTGAAGACCCTACACATTTGATTCGTCGAAACTTTGTTCAGTTTTCAAAGGTCTACCTTAACTGTCATTTAAGTGACAGTTAACATTAATAATTATATCAGATGCTCATCATCAATGTCAACAACTAATTTGAAGAAGTTATCAAACTAAGTTATCAACCATTGCCTCACAAGCAACTTTTATAATATATCATGTTGCTATAACCAAGTCAACAACTAATTTCAATCAACTTGATGAAATAAATCATTGCCTTACAGACAACGTTAATAACTATAACCTGTTCTCTACATAGTGTCAACATCTTTTTTAAATAATCCTGCAGATATTTCATCTAATCATTCTTAAGGTTTGGCAAATCAGTTAAATTAGGGCTTCACAAAGCTATAGGTGGTTGATAAACTTACTAAGTATTGTGATTTTTTAAAAGGAGTTAATCAATGATTTCAACACTAATTGATTTTGTTTTACATATTGATACTCACCTAATTCAAATAGTAAATAATTTCGGTGATACAACTTACCTAATTCTCTTCGCGATTATCTTTATTGAAACCGGGGCAGTGATCCTCCCATTTTTGCCTGGTGACTCACTTCTCTTTGCGGCTAGTGCGCTTGCAGCCAATCCACAATATCACCTTAATATTTGGATCTTTATTTTTACTTTCCTTGCCGCGTGCCTTTTTGGTGATTCACTAAACTTCTACATCGGTCACAAGATAGGAAAAGGACTATCCAATCATTCTCTATTTGGTAAATTAATTGATAAAGATAGTCTTGCTAAAGCTGAACTATTTTTCGAAAAGCATGGGGCGCCAGCAATCATTCTTGCTCGTTACATGCCAATAATTAGGACCTTTGCTCCATTTGCAGCTGCTGGTTCCGGCTTTCCTTACAGGAAGTTTATTCGTAACAGTATTTTAGGATGTGTTTCTTGGGTTGCGATCTGCTGCGCTGCAGGCTACTTTTTCGGTAACCTTCCATTTGTTCAAGAACATTTCTCAATTATCATCATCGCAATTATAGTTGTTACCCTAATTCCGGCAGTGGTTAGTTACTTAAAGTCTAAATTTGCCTCTAAATAAATTCCGCCGATTATAGTACCTAATTAAAATTAGAATCAAAATTACGGTTCCAAAACAAATACAGAATAATTCTAGGAAAAACGATGGTGGCATGGCCAGGATAATAGGATCAACTTTCGGGTTAAAAATCCAATCGCGATTACTACCAAACAGTAAATAATGAAAATTAACGAAGCTACTCTCAAAATTAACTAAGGTTAAGCCGATAAACATCAACAAAAAAATACAAACGTAATTAATAAGCGAAATCAACCAAAGGAGTTGACTTCGCTTTTTTATATTCCTGCTATTTATGATAATCATCCCCCAGCAAACGGGGCAAAGTATTTCGTTAGCGATTAATAAACGACGAACCATTTGAAAATGCATGGTCGCACTATTACTAATCGGCAAATATTGCAATTTAAGCTGGGAAACAAACGGATACTGAAGATACATTAATAAATGACGATAATCGCTTAAGATTTCTGCTTGCGTAACACTACCATACTTAAATGAGTGGAGGAGAAAAATAGAAATATTCGTTGTAATAATTACCGCAATTGAAAATGCTGCAAGAAGGTATATCAGCACTTCGCAGGCACTTTTCATAAAGACTCGCATTATTCGACCTTCCAGTCATCTAAGCTATCAACTTGATGGGTTGGCTGAATTGCTTTCTTTCTCACATCCGCTTTAGTGGATAATCCAGAATACACTAAAAGACTATCAATGCCGAAATTAATTGCTGCCTGAATATCAGTATCATAATTGTCCCCAACCATTACAACCTGCTCCTTAGTAAGGCCGCTCTTCTTTAATGCCATTGCCATAATAATCTTTTCTGGTTTACCAATCATAATCGGCTTTTCCTGGGTAGCGTATTCTACTAGTTTAACTAGGGAGCCAGCTCCTGGAACCATCCCCCGTTGGTTTGGCAGGTTACTATCGGCATTTGTCCCGATAAATGTAGCCCCATCCCGAATCAGTAACACTGCTGTCGCTAATTTATCATAGGTCACTTCTGAATCTAACCCCACCACTACATAGTCCGGCGAATCAGAAGTAAGGATGAATTTTCTGTTAACAAGTGCCTCACGCAATCCGGATTCGCCAACGACATATACACGACGCTTATTACCGGCAATTTGATCCAGGTAGTCTGCGGTTGCTAATGCCGTGGTATATACGTTTTCACTTGTGGCATTAATCCCGTGATTTTGGGTTAAATTGTTCGCAACAAATTCTGGTGAACGTGTACTATTGTTAGTCACAAACAATACCTGCTTATTTGCCTGTTGAAGGCGACTAATAAACCGTGCCGCTGCGGGGATTCGTTTAGTCCCCTTATACATAGTTCCATCGAGATCAATAAAATATCCTTGGTAGTTATTTTTCATTTTGACTCCTCTTTACCCGCTGGTGGATAACGAATTTTTGCTGATGATTACCAACTTTCACCCGCTTTGCCGTTTGATGATGTCGTTTCCGTGGCTCAGGCTGGTGAACTCTCCTTCTTCGTTCTTTGATTACTGGAGTGTGCCCTTTCCGACGCCGTCTGGTCCGTCGCTTTGGTAAACGAACATCACAATTTTGAACAATAAAGTATGAACAACCAAAATTACAATCCTCATACAGATAATCCTCAATTGTTGCTACTCCTTGTTCTGGACGGAATAGAGGGTTGTCTGGATCATAAAAGCCCTTAAGCCGTAACTGATCATAGCCCCAATCGCCAACAATATAGTCATACTTATTTAAGACATTACTGAACCGCTTGGCCAGTTCTTCACCATTAAAACCATCTCGGTAATTTTTTAATAATTTATATTGATGACCATTTAAGAGAAATTCTTCCCCAGTTTGCTCTTCATAATGATATAAGTTAACACGTTGATCCTCACGTTGATCGATGTATTCTTGTATTTTTGCCCGATTCAATCACTTCACCTCATTTAATCCATTAATTTAAATAATAACATGGATCTCATCCTCGCTTAGCAAAATCATCTGCTTTTCCTTCAACCATTTTTTCAACCTGTGTAAAGGTTAAAGGTGTCCCAAAGGAAATTTCCTCCGGCAGCAAATAATCAAACTCTGGTGAATCAATACCAACGTTAATATTCTCCTTTGCCGGGACAGCGTAATGATGGATATGTCCATGAAGATTAATAATTTGCGGTGCAATTCCTAGCATTAATGGGTAGTGGGTCAGATAATATTGACGATGATCGTATTTTAATAGCACTCCCACGTCATGAAAAGTAAACTTTGGCTTGCCATTAAAAGAATAGTTATTCTTCTCAATGTACTTAAATAGTGCCCGTGGATCATGGTTCCCCTTGATTAAGATCAAATGACCATTTAATGAGTTAAGGATGTCGAAGATCCTTTCATATGCCCTAGTTTGTGGCTTCTCAAAATAAACGGCAATGTCTCCAAGGTGGTAAACAATATCGTCTTTACCAACCCGCTCGTTCCAGTTTTCAACAATTGTCTGATCCATTTGCTTAACCGTCAAAAAAGGGCGCGGAGCAAACTTATCAATTCCTAATAAATGCTCATCTAAAAAATGAGTATCCGCCGTGACAAATTTCATTTTTACAGCTCTAGCCCTTGTTTAAAGTTTAAATAAAAATAAATCGACAGTCAGTGCGGAAATTCCGGTGACTATCGATTTTATAATAAATTACTTGCTTTGCTTCTTCAAGCGTTCAATATCACGAACGATCATTAACTCCTCGTCAGTAGGAATTAACAATGTCTTGATCTTAGCATCAGGTGTGGACAAATCACGTTCAACACCATGGCAGTTATTCTTTTCTTGATCAATCTTAATACCGAAGTAAGCGAGCTTATCTGTAACCATCTTCCGAATTGGAACACTATTTTCACCAACACCTGCAGTGAAGACGATTGCATCTGCACCACCCATTTCAGCAATGTAAGCACCAACGTACCGTACAATTCTGTTAACGTAAATATCAAGGGTCAGTTGAGCACGCTTATTACCCTTATCAGCGGTAGCTAAAATATCACGCATATCTGGTGAAATTCCAGAAATTCCCTTAATACCAGATTCGTGATTCAAAATGTCGATCATTTCTTCAGAAGTCTTACCTAACTTCTCTTGAACAAACGCAACAAGAGATGGATCAACATCCCCCGAACGGGTTGCCATCGTGATTCCAGCTAATGGTGAGAAGCCCATTGAAGTATCATATGACTTACCATCCTTAACGGCAGTGATTGATGCACCGGCACCAATATGCATTGTGATTAGCTTCAGATCCTCTAATGGCTTTCCAAGCATTTCAGCAGCACGACCAGCAACATAACGGTGGCTTGTTCCGTGAGCACCATACTTCCGGGCACCGTACTTTTCATACCATTCGTAAGGAACACTGTAGAGGGCATTCTTCTTTGGCATATTAACGTGGAATGAAGTATCAAATACGGCCACTGCAAATGCATTTGGCAATACCTTCCGGAACTCCTTAATTCCTACTAATTCAGCAGGATCATGTAATGGAGCATATTCAGCTAAACTATCAATCTTTGCAATTACGTCATCGTTAATTACTGCGGAGTCCTTAAAGTATTCACCACCAGCAACAACACGGTGACCAACCGCGGTAATTTCATTATAACTCTTAACAATATCAAGGTTAATCAGTTGATCGAGGAGGTACTTAACAGCGGTACCATGATCTGGAAATGCACGTTCTTCTTCATGCTTTTGGCCATCACCATACTTAATCTTTGCGTGGCCCATTTTTTCGCCAATTCGTTCAATTGTCCCTTCAGCAACAACATCTTCACTTGGCATATCAAACAACTTAAACTTCAGTGTTGAACTTCCGGCATTAACTGCAATTGTCTTTGACATGTGATAACGTCCCTTCTATTTATTAATACTTTTTACAACCCAATCGTCAATTTCCCGCATAAAACGAGTAAACATACCCTTATCCTTAAACGAAGGAAATTCACCGAGAAGAACCTTTGGCGCTTGCTTACTATTACCCCCATGACGTTGCAATAGTAAAATTGACTTTTGCGCCGCCGGATTAGCAAATAACTCACTTGGCAAGTTAACAAATCCCTGTAAATAAGCTACAGAATGAATCCATTTAACAAATTCTGCGGTCTCCTTCGTTTGAAATAGACTACTTGGAACGAGAAAGACACCGAAGCTCCCCGGCTTAAGGTAGTTTACCGACTGTTCAATCAGTAAATGATGAACAAATGAATGTCCTTCCTTAGCTCTCGTCTGGTATCCTTCAGTATTCTTATCAAGCGGATAATAGCCAATCGGTAAATCACTAACTGCTAAATCACATTGTGGAATATCCAATGCATTGATCGAATCTTGGTGAAATAACTCAACGTTAGCATGTTGCAATGCAACATTAACGCTTGCCACGCCAAGCATTGAATCATCATTATCAATCCCAAAGCCACGAACATTTTCATGTTCATCTTTATCCAGTTGATTAATAACGGTTGTTAACAGGTTAGCTGTACCAACCGCAGGATCAAAAATAGTCTCTGGCTTTGCATTTCGTGTTACCTTTTCAATTAAGGATGTCATCAAAAGGCCAATTGTATCAGGCGTCATCTGATGATTAGCTTGAATTGCATCTTTACGAATAACTTTCAAAAAACTCAATTGAATTAATCGGCGAATTACTTCTGCTTTAACGTCATTCAGATTAAGTTGATTATAAAGTCCCGTTAGCTTTGCCTGTGTTTCTTTGTCTGGAACCCCATCTTCAACGCGAACAGTATTATTATCAATAATGTTCTCCGCATTTTCTAGCATTGCGTCAAGGTATGAACTATTTAACGCAGCTTGAAGAAGTGTTGTCCCCTGATCAAATAACTCAAACAATTTCTGAACTGATTGTTGTGACAGTATAGGTCACCTCCATTACATTACAATCATCTTTAAGTTTAACGATTCTGTCTATTAAATTCAAGGTAACGCTTAAGTACCGAACTTTATTTAGTTATTTTGGCCTTAATTTGGCTATTTGTTCCTGAATTTGTGAATATTTTCTTTTGGGTCATTATTTGAATTATTTAGGTTTTGTTTAATTTGGCTTTGTAGTTTTTGCATTATTTCACGATTGACTTCAGACTGTTGTTTCTGGTATTGAAATTCAAAAATCACCACTCCGGTAGAAATTATTAATAATATTAGACTAATCAGTAGAGCATATCCCGGACAAGTTACCTGGATCTTCTTTCTTTTCATAAAACCTTACCACCCCTAATAATTGCTGACCATTCTTTCGGCGTGCCCGAATTTCTACTCGTGAACCAGACAATCGACAAAACGTTGTCGAACCAGCTTTTATATCAGCAAATAAAAGCATGTAACCGCCCCGATTTACCCGACTTAAGTAAAGCTGATCGGTTGCCCGTAACTCATAACTTGCTCCTGAAGTTTGACTTGCTAATTGTAACTTTCGTTGTGAAACCTCTTCAATTGTAAATTGATGATTGGGAGACTCTAATTCAGCTAAACAAAGGTACCAATCAAGGGGGCGTTCAAGATGATTAGTGGTACTAGATTTGATTACTCTTATTTGGAAAGAAACTAAAACCGTGATTAACGACATTATGATTAAAGCAACCAAGCATTCTACTAAAGTAAAAGCCCCATTTCTACTCATTTTGTTACCTCCAATATTCTTTCCCCTTGGAGGTAAACAACCACCTGCCTTGAAGAGGCCACAACACTATACTCATTACGCCGTAAATAAATTGGATGATGCGTTACAGCAAGTTCATCCGTTGCCTCTTTGGCGAGCCTGCTAGCTACCAAATTAGTTTGAAGACGCTTATTTTGCTGCATCATGCACTGGTGACAAGTCAAGGTAAAGGTAATACTTAAAGAAACAATCGTTAAAGCAACCAAACTGTCAGCTAATATAAATGCGTCCTTTTTATTTTGTCTCAATATGATACCCTCCACCTGCTAGTTGGATCCGAACAAAATATGTTCGGTGGTTAATTGAAGACTGAAATTCTTGTGTTCGTGGTTTAGTATACCCATCCTCATGCATCTTAAAGGAATCAAATTGCCTTACAAGCAACGTTTCTGGAACCGGTAATTCATCTTTTCGTGGTTGAGCCTTTTCAAGCCAATAAAATTCAATTTGATAAGCAGAAGGATCAAAAGTTACCTCCGTTTCAATCTGTTTAGTTTTTGCCCGAACTTGGGCTGCCTGCCACTCCTGTTGAAACTTATTCCAAAATTCATGCTCCGCAACTACCTGCCGGCTTCGTACTAAGCTAGGAAAAGTAAATGTAATAATCATTGCTGATAGCACTAAAACAATCAACACTTCAAGAATGGTAAACGCCTCGCGCTTCACCGCTTAATAACCTTCCCGTCAACAATCACAATATGCTGTTCATGTGCCTTTTTAACCTGAGCAGCGGTTAAATACTTTGCATCCCGCAATTCTTCTAAACTAACATTCTCGCTTCCACCATCGTTTTCATACTCATCAACTTGCGTTTGAACAACAGAAATCATCGCATCACGATGGACTTTCTTCGCATTTTTCCGTTGTGCTGTTAAGTTCGGCAAAACAATTAAAATTAATAAGCTAATAATAAATAAGACAATTGACATTTCTAGTAAAGTAAACGCCTCGCGCTTTTTAAACATTAAATGACCCCCTGTACCGAATGATAGATAGGCAATAGTAGCCGTAAATAAAGAGCGATAATAACTAACGCAACAATGCCAAAAATAATTGGCTGTACCAACATGAGTAACCGTTCAATTCGCTTAGTTAACCGTTGAAATAAAATATTAGTCAAAGCAGATAGGTCTTTTCCTAAATCCGCTAATGTTGAACCCTTTTCTGCAATCACAGCGAGTTCTCGTGGCAAAAACGAAACATGGCGCATAATTTTAGTTAGGTCCTGACCTAGCTTAGCCTCATCCCTAACCATTCTTCCTAATAACGCTAAGAATCCTTCTCCCTGGTCTTTTTCAAGAGTTACACAGATCTCGTTCAACGTCAGTCCATGACGAATCATCATTGCTAAGTTCGTTACAACATAGTAACCATAAAATAGCCGATAACATTTTCCTACAATCGGGAGTGAACAATAAACATTGACCTTTTGTAATTGATTTAACTTTCTCCACCGTATAAGTGCAAAGCCACTCATAACCAGAGACGCACCGCAAAAATAAGCTCCCGTCTCGATTACGTAATTACCAATTCTCCCCGAAGTCTCTGTTCCCCACTGGGACAGTTCAGGAAAAACAAAAATTTTAAGTGTAATCATTAGGGCCATCAATAACCCGATTAAAATTAACGGGTACTGCAATAACGTTATTAATTTTTGCCGTTGTTTTTCCCGAAGCATCATTACCCTGCCGACTTCTTGGAGGCACTCCTCAAGATTACCATGCTGTTCGGCTAACAATAATTGGTAATACAGGGTTGGTTTAATATACGGCCTTAGGCATTCCGCAAACGTCTTTCCTTCACCCATCAATAAATTAATTTTTTGAAAGAGATTTACCTGTTTTTTTGAAATCGTCCCCGAAAATTCAATTGCGTGCCTTAGTGAAAAGCCACTTTTTAATAAATCGGCAATTAATAGTAACCACTCCGCTTGATCACGATGGTTAAACTTAACCGTTTTGATACTTTTTGTAATTTGCCAATGAGATTTTTCCTTCCTGAAATAGTTTTTCAAGTTGACTAAGCCATTCATTGCCCATCCCCCGTGTTTCTTCCTGATCAACTGCCAGCGAAAGTTCTTCACCACTTAACAAGTCAAATAATAATGAGTCCCCATTAGTTAGAGGTAAAAGTCGTTGGTAACAAACTCCTGTCAATACTTGCTTCAAATAATATTGTTCAACTCCTAATTGACGCATTCTTGCAATTACCCCACATACATTAACCGCATGGACCGTTGCTAATACAAGGTGACCACTTAAGGCTGCCTGAACAGCTAAGTTGGCCGTTTCTGCATCCCGAATCTCGCCAATAATAAAGTCATCAGGGCGGTGTCTTAAGCCAACCTTTAATAGCTCTTGATATTCCATTCCCGCTTTCTGATTTACCTGTAGCTGCAAGAAATTTGCCTCTTCGATTTCCACTGGATCCTCAATTGTCATTACTAGTTCAGTTTCTGCTAGTTCTTTTGCTAAACGGTACATTGTGGTTGTCTTTCCTGATCCCATCGGTCCCGCGAAAAGAATCAATCCCCGACGATGAGTCAAACGAGAAATTCGTTGCCACTGTTCTGGCATGATTACCCGATAGTCTAAATTCACTAGTGAATAGATAAAACGAATAACCAGTGACTCCTGTCCACGATAATTGCCCACCGTTGATAACCGTAAGTCAATCATCGAATTACCTGTTTGCCACTTTAATGCCCCAATCTGCGGCCGGCGATGTTCACTTACAGTCATGTTCCCGCGGTATTTAAAATAAGCAATCATCTGTTGACCATTCTCCATGGATAACTCATCTACCTTCACCTTTTCTCCCTTAACACAAAGTAATATTCGATACTTATCTTGATAAGGAAGAATAAATAAGTCAGAACTCCGCCTGTTAATTGCATCATTAATCAATTCTTGAAATTTTTTCATTCTTTCACCTCCCTAATATAAAAGAACGTAATTAATTGGTAATTTCACTTTTAAAATATCAAAGAGGCCGGATTAATTTCCGGCCTCTTCGCACATATAAAAATAAGACGTAGGGTTCAATAAAATGAACTCTACGCCTTCTATAATTAATTATTCTGCATCTTCTGGTAATTGACCAGCTTCATAAATATCCGCAACGTCGTCGTTAGCAGTTAATTCATCAATAAGGTGGTTGTATTGCTTAACCTTATCTTCTGGAACTGCAGTCCGGTTTTGTGGGATCATAGTTACTTCAGCAGTATCTAACTCGTAACCCTTTTCTTGCAAAGCATCACGAACACTTGTCATGTTACTTGGATCGGTAAAGATTTGGAACTTTTCATCAGTTGCCTTCATATCATCAGCACCCGCATCAAGGGCATCCATCAACATGTCATCTTCACTCTTGTCGAGATCTTCACGAAGGATTTCAATTAATCCCTTCCGATCAAACATGTATGAAACTGAACCACTAGCTCCAAGTGAACCACCCGCGTGAGTAAATGCTGAACGCACTGCTGCAGCGGTCCGGTTCTTATTATCAGTCAAAGCAGATACCATGACTGCAACACCACCTGGTGCATAACCTTCGTAGGTAACTTCTTCGAACTTTGCACCACCGATACCAGAAGCCTTAGCAATTGCCCGATCAATGTTCTTCTTTGGCATGTTAGCGGCATGAGCCTTGTCAATTACCAACCGTAATTGGGCATTGTTCGCTGGATCAGGGTCACCTGCTTTAGCTGCTTGGTACAAATCACGTGAGATCTTTTGGAAAATCTTACCACGCTTAGCATCTTGGGCGTTCTTCCGTCCCTGAATGTTATGCCATTTTGAATGTCCTGACATTACTGACTCCTCTTTTCTTAATTAATGTGATAAACAGGTAGATTTTAGCAGATATCCCCACTAAATTCAAGGTTAGCGTCCCCTGAATACTTTAATGGTTATCCGCCAACCAAATAAAGCAATTGTTAATATTAACAAAATCAACCAATAATTAGTTGACCGAGAATAAAAATCTGTTGCTAACTGTGCTGTGAAAGAACTGTAGTCTGGATAGTAAGCACCAATTGCAGTTACTACTCCCCGAAGGCCTAATATTATACCGTAAAGGAAAACTGAGCTCCACAGAGCAATCCAGGAAAAGGATCGAATAACGTGTTTCTTTAGGATTGAGGTTAGCAACATCAGAATTAACCCAATCGAAGAAACCAGCATTATAAAATGAACAACCGTTTTAGCAATTGAGATTGCCCCTGTAAACTGCTTGACCTGTGGAGTATTAAGTTGCTGATTAACCGTATTTGAAATACCACTGTTAATATTTGATTCCACTGAACTAGAAAGTTGACCAGTTATCCCATACTGCGAAGCCGCCTGAGATACTGAATTATTCAAATTGCCCAAGACAGGTTGCAAGTTAAGGTCGATCGATTCACCAGAATAAACCTGGTCAACGGCCTGAGTAATTAATTTATTCGCTTCATGTTCTGAAACGGCTCCGGTCGACACTCCATAACGTGAAAGTTCACTATTCACATTCTCCATCAACGTTTCCGATAAATTTGAATGAGTAATCTCATGCTTTACAAACTTAGAAGAAAGAATTGTTTGGTTTAAAATTAGTGCAGTCATCAATAACGCCACTAAGATAGTTCCCCAAACAATAAATACGGGATGGCGACGAACATGCTCCCGATTGTTCTTTTGTTTTTCCTGTCGCTTGTTTTCACGTCGAATTGCACTTCGCGATTCCACGATCTTATTAGCTCCGGCGTGTTGATTGCCGCTCAGCAATTCCATGATCAAGAATTACATCATCATTATCACTCACTTCACCATCCATCATCTTAGTTAATAGACGCATTGAGATGGCACCAATGTCATAAAGTGGTTGGGTAATTGATGTTAAAGTTGGCCGAGTGATTTTAGCGTACGTCGTATCATTAGACGTAATAATTTCAAAGTCATCAGGAACCTTAACTCCATTATCGGTTAAACCGTTTAATAGACCAGCAGCAAGGTCATCATCACTAACATAGGCTGCATTAATTCCTTGTTCTACAAGATGACTTGCTTGTTCATAGGCCCGGTTATAATCACCGTTAGTTTCAATCACATACTTAGATTCAAATGGGATGTTGTGTTCTGCCAACGCTTCTTTATAACCAGCAAGGCGGTATTTAGAATTAATTGAATAATCCAATGAGCTAACCACAAAAGCAACCCGATCATCATTATGTTCCAATAAGTAGTTAGTTGCTTCTTTGGCAGCACTTTGATAATCAATTCGAACGGTTGCTAACTGGTCATCATTAACAATTGATCCCGATACAACTACCGGAGTATTTGATGCCTCAAATTCCTGTTGCAACTCTGCCGACATGTCATGACCCATGAAGATAATCCCATCAACCTGCTTTGCCAGAAGGCTCCGGGCAACCTTTAAGATCTTGTCGTCGTTAAAGTCCGAGTTAGTCAAAATAATATTATATTTATACATGGTTGCAATATCATCAATCCCTAATGCTAATTCGGCAAAGTATGGATTAGTAACACTTGGAATAATCACACCAACCGTTGTGGTCTTCTTGGAAGCTAAACCACGAGCAACCGCATTAGGACGGTAGTTTAACTTCTTAATTACATCAAGCACCTTTTGCCGGGTTTCTGGTTTAACGTTTGGATTACCATTAACAACTCGTGAAACGGTTGCCATTGAGACTCGTGCTTCACGCGCAACAGTATAAATCGTTACTGCTTGTTTTTCCATATTGATAGCCCTTTCTTCGTTGTTATCATTTGTTTTCATATTTTTTCATAACCACAATACTATCAGATTAATCTTGCTTTGGCAAACGTTGTCATAAAATTGTAAAAAAGTGGGCCACATATTTTCAGAATTTTCTGAAAATTGAGGTCCACTTTATTGGATAGAAGCATACTGAATGCTCACGGTTAGTCCTGATTTTCTTTGTCTTTTTCTTCTGGAGCAGCTTCTTTTTCGTCAGTTGAATCTGCTTCATCTGATGAAGAAGTTGCATCAATAACGATATCTGGATCGGCACTCTTGGCAAGTTGTTCACGGATATCAGCGGTCTGTTGATCAAATTCATCATTGGTAAAGTGATCAACAACTTTGTTTGCCTTATCCTTAACCTTATCCGCCGTTGTCGTAAAGCGGTCACTCAAGCCGCTCAACTTATCGCTTGCTTCACTTTCAGCAAGTTTTTCGTCAATAATATCAAGAGCATTTAATGCGTAGTCAGTTGATGCATCAGCAAAATCGCTTACGTAAGAGCCAACATTTTCCTTGATATTCTTTTTTTGCTTATCTGATAAGCATTTCCAAGCAACATATGTAGCGGCACCACCAAGAATGGTTCCTAACAATAAATTCTTACTCATTATTCATCCATCTCCTTTGCCTTCTTTGCCTGTCGATGTTGACGGAACTTCCGCCATGCACCCATTACAACAGCTTGCGTTGCCATTTTAGAAAAGCCAGAAAGCTTATTCTGTCGTTCCTCATGACGCTCAACAAAGTTATTTACCGCTTCATTGACATTTGAAACACTTTGACCAACATCTGCTACTGCTTGAACTGCTGGATCAAGTTTAACGGACTTTTTATTCAGATCTGCTAACAAACTATTTGTATTACTAAGCAGCTTTTCAGTCTCCTTACTTAAAGTATCAACATCATCTGATAGCACCTTAACTGAGTCATTAGTTTCTTTAAGTACTTTACTTACATGACTAAGTGAAATACATGCAAAAATGACCAGAATAACAAATGCAATTGCTGCAATGAGGCCAGCTAATTCACCAATCGTCATTATTAGTCCCCTTCCTGTTTAGAAATCTCGATAATTATACCCACACTAGTAGAATAGCATACCTAACTCCCATTCGACAATTGATCCAATGACCTGTACAATAAAATGAGTATTTTAAAGGAGGATCACAATGAATTCGTTGGTTAATAAGCAAATGCAACAGGTTACGAAGGTCTTTACAGACTTGTCATGGCACGAAATTTCCCAACACTTTTTTAGCCGATTACTGTTAATTGCGGTGACAATTTTACTCTTTCTTGTCCTACTTTGGCTAGGAAGGATCATTATTGATCACGTATTCGCTGAATCTAACCACGTTAAGTTTCTGCAATCAAGTAACCGCATTGCGACAATCCATGCTCTTACGCTAAACATTTATCGCTATACTTGCTACTTTTTCCTGCTTTACGCCATTCTCTCAGAAATTGGCGTTCCTGTGGGGACATTAATCGCCGGGGCTGGAATCTTCAGTATCGCATTGGGACTTGGTGCACAGGGCTTTGTTAGCGATATGGTTACGGGGTTCTTTATTCTTCTTGAACAACAATTAGACGTTGGTGATGTTGTCCAAGTTGATTCCATTAAGGGAACTGTGACTGCTTTAGGCTTGCGGACTACCCAAATTACAAGTAGTGACGGAACGCTTAATTACATTCCTAACCGAAACATCACAACCGTTCAGAATTTTTCACGAAACAATATGGTTGCTAATGTTGATATTCGAATTTCTACTAAAGCCCCGTTAGATAAAATCGCCGAGATCATTAATGAAGAAAACAAGAAACTAGTATCCAGCATTCCAGAACTTCGCTCCACTCCGGTAGTCGTTGGTCCCGTAAATACCGGTGGTCAGCTAATCTTTCGGGTAACAATCACGACCAAGAATGGTGTTCAGGATAAGATTGCAAGTACCTTTCTTTCCGATTACCTAAAGGTATTACGTAAAAATAAGATCCCGCTTGGTTGGGATAATACTTTAACGCCAAACTTAAATAAGTAAAACAAGGGAGGTTCCAGTGTTCGACAAAGCCGAGCATTGGAGCCTCCCTACTTATTTTTAGGTGTTATCTTGTAAGTCTCACCAAAATTATGCAAAGTATAATTTACAGTTTTCAACAACTCACGACGCGTGACAATTCCGCAGAAAATTCCGTCTTTATTCACCACTGCTAAAAATGATTGGTCGAGAAGTAAATGTAAGTTCTTTTCGATCGCAAATGGATCCTGGATTACGGGAGCATCAGTTTGCATTACGTCAGCAACCGTTAGTTCATTTAATTTTTCAACATTAATTCGGTCCGTCTCCAAAAGTCTGTCGGTGATCATAGCTAAAGATAGTTGACCACGATACAGGTTTTCATTATCAACCACGATAATCTTAGCGTACCGGTCCTTTGTCAACACTAAGAAGGCGTGGCCAAGACTATTGTTAACATTAACCGTGGCTACTAGACTAGCGGGAATCATAAACTTATCCCGCCGCCGAAGAAGCATTTCCTGAAGGTGCTTTTCGATCATTAATTAATCTTCCCTTTCTCATAAATTCATTTTTAATTCCGCTTAAATTCAAAATGGAGTTCAGGGATTGGCAAGCAATTCCGGTTGTAGTAATCAACGATAAAATTATCAGCCGTGATATTGACTAGGGCAAATGTTCCGCCAATCTGCGAAAACTCTCCCCGAGGAAGACTAATGCTTCCTGGATTAATAAACAGGGTACCATTTTCTACCGTTACAGCTAATTGATGAGTATGACCATAACAAACCACCTGAGTGTTGAGTGATTGTGCCTTTAACATGAGTGGCGTTAATGAGTAATTCACTCGATCACGATCACCGTGAACCACCAAAAATTTGGTCTTCTCAATAACGAATTCTAATTGTGGCGGATAATTAAGGCCCCAATCATTATTCCCCTTGACCGCACGAAAATATTTCATTGGCGCGGTATTATCTTCTAATTCAGAGTCACCACAATGAATTAGGACATCCACTTGGTTAGCGAATTTCTCTTGAATATCTTTTAAAATCCTGCTATCGCCATGGTTATCACTAATAACTAATGCTTTCATTACTTATTCCACCATTCTGCAAAGTGATCAAGAAACTCTTTCAATGCTTCTCCACGATGACTAATTGCATTCTTTTGTTCCGCAGTCAACTCGGCCATGGAGCATCCATATTGTTCCACATAAAATAGCGGATCGTAGCCAAAGCCATTCTCACCTCGAGGCTTAGTCAAGATTCGCCCATTTACTCGACCATTAGCCACTAATTTTGCGCCATCAGGCTTCAAAGCAACAATCGTGGTGTGAAAGTGTGCCGTTCGTTTTCCAGTAGGAACCCCCTGCAACTCGTGGAGAAGCTTATTGTTATTTGCTTGATCATCATGGTCACCCGCGTAACGTGCTGAATGAACACCAGGAGCACCGTCTAATGCATCGACCACTAACCCAGAGTCATCCGCCATTACGGGAACTCCAAGTTTATCCATAACGGTTTGCGCCTTAATCGTGGCATTTTCTAAAAAGGTCGTCCCGTTCTCGTTAATCTTGATTGGTGTTGAAAAATCGGCAAGGGTTTTTACTTCAATATCGTATGGGGCAAACATTTCACGGTACTCTCTTGCTTTTCCCTGATTTTTAGTAGCAATTACTAAAGAATTCATTAGTTATCTCCCTCTAACTGTAGACTGTTACAACTATCATAATGGCCAGCCAGCCACTTATCCGCACCGGAAATCAGATCTTTGCGATCACCAGTCGAATATAATTGATAACTTGCGGGCTGATCACTTAATAATTGGTTTTTTGTTAAAAGCTTTTTGGCCTGATTGACCGTTTCTAGTGCCGGGTCAATTAGCTTAACATTGGGTCCCATCTTCTGTTTAATTTCATTAGTCAGGAATGGAAAGTGGGTACAACCTAAGATTAGGGCATCAACTGGTTGTTCATCAAAAATCGTTAATTGTTCATTAACCGTTTCTTGTGCTTCTGGGGTCCCCGTCTTCCCGTGCTCCACAATTGCAACTAATGGTTGTGTAGCCTTACTAATTACCTTAACACTTGGATTTAATTTTTGGAGCTCACGAACATAGGCCCCATCCTTAGTTGTTGATTCAGTCGCAATAACACCAATTCGTTGTACGTCACTATCAATTGCAGCTTTAGCGCCGGGATTAATTACACCAATAACTGGAATTGTTAGTTGCTGTTGAACTGTTGGTAACGCCGCAGCGGTAGCAGTATTACAAGCAATGATCATTAGCTTAACCGGTTGCGACTGCAAAAACTGTCCAATCTTAAGAACTAGTTGCCGAACTACTGATTGTGATTTAGTGCCATACGGAAAATGCCCCTCATCACCAACAAAAACAATGGATTCATTAGGAAGCTCGCGTTGAACCACCCGAACAACAGACAAACCGCCTAAGCCCGAATCCATAATACCAATTGGTCGATTATCCATTTTATCCACCTCATCTTCTAAGTATCCTTGAACCTTCATTATTTAATTTTCTCAAATCTTTTGCAAGTTTTCGAGTAAAATCCCCTTCTTTTCCCTAATTATTCAGTATAATAGTATTGATTCTTCAAAAGGAGTATTAGGTTAATGAGCCAAAAATTATACGATTCACTGTTAAATAGTAAACGTGGACTAATCAATGGTAGTCTCCGTGATGTTATCTTACCTGCCATCCTAGGTAAGGAAACAGATGAGATGCTCTATTGGATTGGGAAAGATATTGCTCGGCAGTTCCCCGTTGGCTCGATTGATGATCTTCAGTTAATTACTAACCAATTAGGCTTTGGAGACCTCTCTCTTCAAAAGAAATCGGCAACAAGTCAACTATGGAAACTTGGTGGCCCAATTGTTCAGGAACGAATTAACCAAAGCGGTGAACAAACATCCTTTGGCCTTGAGATGGGATTTCTTGCTCAAGAGATTGAATTTCAACTGATGACTGTAGCTGAAGCAGAAATCAGCGAACTAAAAAAGAATTGTGTGTTGATTGAAGTAAAGAACGATCCACAGAGCAATGCTGATAATGAGCGAACTGAATTAGTAACGTTCCTTGATCTTCATAATCATCAACCAGCAGATGATAAAGAGTAATATCACTAAATTACGAAAAAGGCGAGACCGGAGAAAACACCTTGTTTTCCGGTCTCGCTCTTTTTATTCCTTAATCATTAGCATATTGTTCCAGTAATTGCTTTAACTGTTCCTTTGAATGGTAACCAATCACCTTATCCACAACCTTGCCGTCTTTTTTAACTAGCAAAGTAGGAATACTCATGATTTGAAATTCTTGTGGAACTTCTTTATTTTGGTCGACGTCCATCTTGGTGAAATTAACGTTAGGCATTTCTTCAGATAATTTTTCAACAACTGGTGATTGCATCCGACAAGGGCCACACCATGTTGCCCAAAAGTCAGTTAAGCTTACCCCAGTTGCGGTATCCTGTTCAAAGGTTTGATCAGTTGTTACTTTAACAGTCATCTCAAATTCCTCCTCAATTGATTTAATCATAGTGTATCAAACTCTAACGAAGTTGTCAGAGAATATGCTTACTTTTTAGAAGTATTTATAAATTGACTATTGTAGCACCATCGCCACCATTATTCGGAGCAGCGTAGTCAAACGATTTTACCCGAGGATTAGAACGAAGATACTCTTGAGTTCCCTTTCTTAATGCACCAGTTCCTTTCCCGTGAATAATCGTTACGGTAGAAAGGTTATTTAGCAGTGCATGATCAATAAAGGCAGAAAGCTCGCTCATTGCTTGTTCATAACGATGACCACGAAGATCAAGTCGCGCACTGGTATGTCGTGTCTGGGTTGTTCGGACACCTGAAGAAACCTTCTCCTTAGCCCGTTCAGCCTTTTTTAGTTGTTTACGACTAATCTTTTCAAGATCATTTTCATCAATTTCCATTCGGAGAATCCCAATTTGGACTTCCCACTTATGCCGACCTCGTTTCGACAATAACTCTCCTTGCTGGCCATAGGACTTAACTAGTACTGCATCCCCAACATGAAGGTCGTGCTTCTCCTTAGCCCGACGAAGCACCGCATTCCTCTTTAGACGTGGATCTTCACGGTGAAGAGCATTCAGTGCTCCCTGGGCATCAATCAACTCATTTTCCTTAACACCCTGGCCCTGCTTTATTTCTAGCTGGCGAAGGTGGTGAATAATCCGGTCCGCCTTCTTCTTTGCCGTTGAAACTTCGTGGTTGGCCTCATTTCTTGCCTTAGCTAACAAGGAATCTCGTTGCTCATTAAACCGATCGAGCTTACTAGTAAGTTCTGCTTGCTTTTGGTGATTAGCAGCTAATAATTTTTGTAACCGTTCCTTTTCTTCACGAGCTGCCTTTCGTTGCTCAACTAATTCACCAATCATTTGGTTCAAATCTTGACTATCCTCACTTACTAAAGACTTCGATTCGTCAATAACCGTTGCGTTAATTCCCAGTCGTTGAGCAATTTCAATCCCGTTCGAACGACCCGGAATTCCCAATAGCAGGTGGTAAGTTGGCTTTAACGTTTCCTGATCAAACTCCATGCTAGCATTAAGTGTTCCCGGACGATCGTAGCCGTAAACTTTTAATTCAGGATAGTGGGTAGTAATTACAACCGTACTGTCCTTACTTGCAATATAATCCAAAATTGACATGGCAAGTGCCGCTCCTTCTTTAGGATCGGTTCCCGCACCTAATTCATCAAGCAGGACTAGACTACGATTAGTAATTCGTTCAAGAATCGACTTAACGTTCTCCATATGGCCAGAAAATGTACTCAGATTTTGTTCCAACGACTGCTCATCACCAATGTCTGCATAAATATCATCAAAGACACCAATCGTGCTACCTTCCTGTGCCGGAATAAATAACCCTGCTTGGCCCATCATCTGAATCAAGCCAAATGTTTTCAGAGTAATGGTTTTACCACCAGTGTTTGGTCCCGTAATAACAATTGTTCGATACTGATCGCCAACTTTAATATCGTTAGCAACGGCCTTTTGTGGATCAATCAGCGGGTGCCGAGCTTGGCGGATCATGACATGGTTATCCGCACTTAATAATGGCAAACTATCTTTATGATCCCGAGCAAAACGTGCCTTAGTGTTGATGAAATCAAGGTGACCCAAGATCTTAGCATTTTCGTTAATTTCATCCTGGTATGGAGAAATAAGGGCTGAAAGTTCTGCAAGGACCTCTAGAACAGCGTGCTTTTCTTCGACTTGTGCTTGGCGAAGGCGGTTGTTGTATTCAACTACTGCAGCCGGCTCAATATATAACGTCTGCCCACTA
Source organism: Limosilactobacillus sp. (assembly GCF_022651205.1). Taxonomy (GTDB): domain Bacteria; phylum Bacillota; class Bacilli; order Lactobacillales; family Lactobacillaceae; genus Limosilactobacillus. Next base: position 5,428 of record NZ_JALCQI010000023.1, on the reverse strand, counting down.
GCACTTTGGTCGTGGACAACTCCACCAAGCTTGTTGCGGTAACGGGCTAAGACGGGAACCACGTAACGATCATTACGAACGGTAACGATTGCGTCGCTTAAATACTTGGCGTTCCTTCCCTGAGTGAACCTTTCCATTTGGTGGTGGATCTCTGTCTCAGTCTTACTAATCAAGCGACGAATTCCGTGTAACTTTGTTGAAGCTTCATCCCTTACCCGACCATCTGGATCAATCGATTGAATCAGCCGTTTTGTGATCGAGGGAATTGTTATTAATTGCTGAACGGCATCATTGATTACCCGAAGTTCAAATTTTTTCTGTTCTTTAAATTCCACAAAAAAGTTTTTGACACTCATGCTAGTTTGTAGAACTTTGGTGATCTGGGCAAGCTCAGTTCCATTTAAATTAGCGTTAATCCGTAACCGTTTTAACTGAGGCTGAATGTTCTTTAATTTAGGGATTGGAATACCGCCAGTTAAACGTAAGATATCAGCCCCATCAGTAGTTTCATCTAACCAATATTGAATTTGATTGTAATCAGATGACGGTGTTAACTCGGCTAACTCATGTTTACCAGAAGCCGACACAAGATAATGGGCTAACTCATGCTTGATCTGATCAAATTCCATTGTTGAAATTGCTTTACGATCCACTGTTTTCTCCTTTCTAACCTAAAAGATTAATAACCGTTTGTGTTAAAAATGGTGTTTCCTTAATAATTACTTGGGCAATCTCTGAACTAGCTAGTTGAGCCTGCCACCAACCAGCAGGATATAGCTGCAAGACCATTAATAAAACAAAAAGTATGACATAGACAATTACTAAGTTCAATCCTGCTCCAAGCCAACGATCGATTATTCCTAATATTGGTAGCTTGGAAATCCACTTTAGCCTTCGTAATAGCAACTTTAAAATTGCAACGAAGATAGCAAAACCAATAATAAAGGCAATTCCCCGATAAAAGAACTGACTGAGATTCAGGCCAATCAGATCATTACCAGAAATAGCTGTCCCGTGGCTTATTTCAGGAAGGACCCCCGCTAACCAATCACCAATATGCGGAGCAAGATACTTAGCACCATAATAACTAATAATATACGTTAAAACAGAAAGAACCATTGATAATAGACCCTTTCGGTAACCGTGAACGATGCTAATAATTAATAATAACAAGATAATTGTTGAAAGAACCAACTCGTCTGTCTCTCCTTTAAGGGCATTCCAACATAAAAGACCGGGATCGTGAACACGTCACATCCCAGCCTCTTGATAGAATAAGATTAATCTTAAGCTTTAAAATTTCCATCATTATCCAAGAAAGTATTCAAAACTTCTTCAACCATATCCCATTCTTTATCATCTTCAATCGGTACTAAGTCCTCACCATCGCCATCTTTGTTATCAGCAATGATATAAGCTTGGATATCTACCGAATCATCGTTTTCCTGTTCAGCTGGATAAATAAAAATATATGACTTTCCCCAGTCATCCGAATCAAATGTAAACAGCTCTTTGAAAAGCTGTTCATTACCATTTTCGTCAACAAGGGTAATCATTTGGTCATCCGTATTTTGTTGCTTACTCATTAATCCTTACCTCATTTCAATTTTTGGACAAGTTTGCCGTGACGATCTAAGTAGCTTTGTAAGATAAAGGTAGCTGCCACTTCATCAATCACTTTTTTCTGTTTTGCTCGTGAGATGTCAGCTTCCTCAACCAACATCCGGTGAGCTTCAACAGTCGTTAAGCGCTCATCTTGGAAATCAACAGGGATCGTTGGAAACCGCTTCTTTAGCAATTCACCATAATGATGAGAAGCATCGACACGTGGTCCCTCAGTATTATTCATGTTCTTGGGTAGCCCAACCACAAAACCAGCAACCTGCTTTTGCTTAACAATCTCCGCAACTCGATCAATTCCAAAAACTTCTTCATCTTCATTAATTGGAATGATCTCGACAGCCTGTGCGGTCCATCCAAGGGGATCACTAACTGCAATTCCGACGGTTTTTGAGCCAACATCTAACCCTAATAATCTCATTTAGTTTCCCCATTGTTCTTCAAGTATGAACGAACTAATTCCTCAATAATTTCATCACGTTCATGTTGGCGAATGAGATTCCGCGCATCCTTTAACCGCGGAATGTAAGCAGGATCTCCGGAAAGAAGGTAACCAACAATTTGATTAATTGGGTTATACCCCTTTTCTTCTAGTGCCTCATAAACAGTTTTTAATGTTTGCTTAATATCTTCTTGACGGTTCTGACCAAAGTCAAAAAACATCGTCTTATCATTATTCCCTGACACACTTGTCACCTCCAGTGACTATTCATGGTTCAATTTTACTATACTCATCAATAAATCACAATTCACCAGCATTAAAAAATGTTACAGTCCAGTATACAAAAAGGTCTCTAGTATGTTCGGAAATTCCGAGCACGCTAGAGGCCTTCTTAAGCCCTTAGTTTCCTATTTTCAAAACTAATTAGTTAATTATTCAAATACGTAGCAGCTTGCTTTAAAGCATCCTGAATTCCTTCAGGTTTCTTTCCACCAGCTTGAGCAAGGTTTGGCCGACCGCCACCGCCACCATTAATAGCAGGGGCAATTGCCTTGATTAAGTCGCCAGCCTTTAGGCCACTCTTAACCTTATCATCACCTACAGCAACTAGTAGGTTAGCTTTACCATCATTAGCAGTTCCAAGAACAAGGACATCTGACAGTGACTTTGCCCGCCACTTATCTGCTAACTGACGTAACTGTCCCATTCCAGCAACTTGAACTTCGGCAGCAATCAAGCTTCCCTTTTCTGTCTTTTGAACATTTTCAAAGACACTGTTAGCCTGTTGAGCGGCAATCTTTGCTTGAAGTGCTTCACTCTGCTTTTGGGCTTCTTTAAGGTCGCTTTGTAATGCTTCAACCTGATGAGGAACTTCCTTAATCTGGGCAACCTTTAAATCACTAGCGACTTCGTTAAGGAGATCGTCTCGTCCTTGAAGGAATTTGAAGGCGTCACTCGATGTCACAGCTTCAATCCGCCGAACACCAGCACCAACACCACCTTCGGAAACAATCTTGAAGAGGCCAAGTTCATTAGTGTTCTTAACGTGATCACCACCACAGAATTCTGTGTTGTAATCACCGATCTTAACAACCCGAACCTTATCGCCGTACTTATCGGAGAAGAGTGCAATTGCTCCCATTTCCTTAGCGGAGTCAATATCGGTTTCAACTGTCTTAACCGGGATTTCCTTCCAAATTTGTTCATTAACCATTTGTTCAACCGCTTTAAGGTCCTTAGCAGTTACTTGACCAAAGTGGTTAAAGTCAAACCGTAAGTAATGTTCCTCAACTAATGAACCTGCTTGTTGAGTATGACCGCCAAGAACGTTCCGCAATGCTTGATCAAGCAGGTGGGTTGCGGTGTGGTTCTTTTCGATCTTGAGGTGACGAATCCGGTCAACAACCAACTTGTAACGGGCACCCTTCTTTAGTGGAGCATTTAATTCAACTCGATGAAGGTTTTGTTGGTTAGGTGCATGTTGAACGTCAACAACACGACCAACTGTTTTACCATAATTATCAATAATATTACCAGTATCAGCAACCTGACCACCCATCTCTGCGTAGAATGGGGTCTTGTCAAAGATTACTTCCACATTCTTATCGCCTGGTTGAGCTTCATCGGCTTGTTTACCATCGTGAGCCAAGCCAATGACCTTAGCGCCGTCAATGCTCAGATCAGTGTAACCAACGTATTGACTTTCTTCCTTGAAGTCGGTCCACAGGTCAGTCTGAACTCCCATTCCGTTATCCATGTCACGAGCGTTCCGGGCCCGGTTTTGCTGTTCAGTCATTGCAGCTTGGAAGCCCTTTTCATCAACAGTTAAGCCTTCATCACTCGCATATTCCTTAGTTAATTCAACAGGGAATCCATAGGTATCATAAAGCTTGAATGCCGTCCGACCGTCAATTTCATTGGTACCATCCTTCTTAGCAGTTGCGATCACATTATTTAGGAGGTTCAAACCACCATTCAATGTTGCACTGAAGCGATCTTCTTCGGACTTAATAACCGATGCAATGTAATCAGCATTTTCCAATACGTCTGGGTAGTAATCTTCCATAATCTTGCCAACCGTTGGGACCATCTTAGCAAGGAATGGTTCATCAATTCCTAACTTCTTTCCGGCAACAACGGCCCGACGAAGCAACCGCCGAATAACGTATCCTCGACCAACGTTTGAAGGAAGCGCACCATCGCCAATGGCAAAAGTAATTGTCCGAATATGGTCCGCAATGATCTTAAATTGGATGTCGTCTTCCTTGTTTTCACCGTACTTCTTGGTGCCACTAAATTTCTCTGTTTGCTTAATCAGTGGCATAAAGAGGTCGGTTTCAAAGTTAGTTGGGGCGTTTTCAAAAATTGAAACAACCCGTTCAAGTCCCATCCCGGTATCAATGTTCTTATGAGGAAGTGGTTCATAAGTATCTTCAGGAGTGTGGTTAAATTGACTGAACACAATGTTCCAAATTTCAAGGTAGCGTTCATTTTCACCACCAGGGTAATTTTCTGGATCGTCATCAGCTAAATTATTAAATTCTTGACCACGATCATAGAAGATCTCGGTATCTGGGCCAGAAGGACCCTGACCAATATCCCAGAAGTTATCTTCATCAGGGATCAAGTGATCCTTGGCCACCCCAACTTCACGCCACTTGTTATAAGCATCGTGATCCTTTGGGTAGTATGTGATGTAGAGTCGTTCTGGATCAAAGCCAAACCAATCATCACTTGTTAATAACTCCCAAGCCCATGGAATAACCTCGTTTTTGAAGTAATCACCAACTGAGAAGTTACCAAGCATTTCAAACATGGTATGGTGACGGGCAGTCTTCCCGACGTTTTCAATATCATTCGTCCGAATACTCTTCTGTGAACTAGTCATCCGCGGATTTTCTGGAACAACTTTTCCGTCAAAGTACTTCTTCATCGTTGCAACACCAGAGTTAATCCAAAGCAATGTTGGGTCATTAACCGGAACCAAAGAAGCACTTGGCATAATCTTATGACCGTGTTCTTCAAAGAATTTCAGGTACATTCGCCGTACCTGAGCACTATTCAGCTTCTTTAACTGCTTCATAATATCTCCCTTTCAAAAAAACAAAATCCATCCCTGCTTTCAGAGACGCCGAACTGACGCGGTACCACTCTGATTGCAACGATGGATTTCGTTAACCTCTTATTTCTTACCATCAAGGTAAGTTTGATATCTAATTTTACGAATGGGTAGCATCACTTAAAGCCCTATCAACTGTCACAGCAACCCAGTTGTCTCTGAAATAATGGTCTCAAATAATATGTCCCAAACGAACCATATTATAACGAATAATGTTCACAAGATCAACGGCTATTTCGTTCACGACG
>NZ_JALCQI010000022.1 GCF_022651205.1 Limosilactobacillus sp. | reverse complement strand
GGAATGTAATCATGATCGCCACCATCCTACAAGTCAGTGTGAGTTGCGCTAGGGACAATCACTAATTCCTTGTTGTCACCCTTTAGCTTCTTAAGGCATTAATCTTGCCAAAAGATGACCCGCTGACTCAAAAAGCCGCAATTACTCCTGCCGATCTGGTTGGACTCCCACTGCTGGTTTCGGAGCAGCACTTGAAGAACATCGTTTCCAAGATTGGTGGGGGAATACCGACCGCAAAATTAACATTATCGGTACTGACACCTTGGCCTTTAATGCGGAATTAATGGTCAAACAGGGTAATGCATATATGCTTACCTTTAATAATCTTCTCAATACTTCCAATAATAGCGACCTTACCTTCCGTCCACTTTCGTCAGCTATATCTGAATCAACAAATATTATTTGGAAAAAGAATGTCCTCCAATCTAAAGTCGCTAAGTTATTTACCCAACGCTTATTGACATCGCTAGACTAGATTAAACGAAAAATAAACGAGCTCATAGCACTCGGCTATGGGCCCGTTATTTTAATTAATTCTGCAATTTTTCATATAGTGGTACCAATTCACTAATTGCCGTTAAAATGTAGTCTTCCATGTTAACAACTTGGTCCTGCTTACGAAAAGCAAACTTCCCAAGTAAGAAGCTAGTTTGACTTGCTTCCCGATTAAACTGCATTTGTTTTTCAGCATCTGTTAAATATTCGGCTAACGGTAAATGATCTGTAAATTCCATTTCATTTTTATCCCACAAATACCAAGAATGTAGGTCACGATTATCCGCCCATGCCGAAATGACTGCCAATAATTGATTATATTCGGCTGGTGTTCCTCGGCGCTGCTCACTTTTATAATGCTGAAACATTAAATAAACTTGCAATTGTTTACGGTCAAGCATAACACCAATACAAGGATTAGCGTCAGCCAGACTAGCTAAACGATATGCCGCCCAGTAGTGGTCACGGAGGTTCCACCCATTGGTCCAACTTTCTACATGAACTTTTGCAAATTTTCCGGCTGGTAGTTGACTGGCAACCTGCTGGTTAACTGCCTTCCAAGTTTGCCAGACAGCCTTAAATTGAGTCTTTAATTGGTCGACTTCGGTCTGTGAATGATGCTCTTTAATCTTTTTAAATGAAAACTCTGGTTGGTCAAAGATTTGATACATTTCTTCCGTTAAGGCGGTCATTGTTACTCCCCTTGTCAGTGATTAATAATATCGCGATAAACTTGCTCATCGGTATCACCTCCAGTGTTAATTACTAGCACGCGCGATGACGTAGTTAATCTCAGCTGTTGGCGAAGTGGCTGATCCTTTAAGGCCGCATTAACAAAGGTAAATGCGGCAACGCCCGATTCGCAATGCAGCAAGCCATCGCATATAATCCACCAGTCGCTAAAGGCCTTCAAGCGATCACTAAAGCGTTGTGTATAATGCACCGATTTGATTAGATTGAGCATAATTTTTGAGACTAGGCAATGGGGTTGACCGGTAAAAAGGAACTGACTGATAAAACCTGGCAACCTGTTTAACCATCTCCTTCTTATTGAATCCGCATTTACCAATTTCAAATGGTGATTTAAGCAATTGAATTTGCGTCATGATTACCCCCCTTTCTCATATATTTATTATTTTTTCGCATTTTACCATAAAATAGAGCTTCAGTAATTCCAACTACTAAAGCTCTATTTTAGGCTGCACTCATCCTTTTAACTATAAATCAATAGTTTCCGGCTCAAAGCCTTGTTCTTTGATAAACTTCATCAAATCAGTAGTTTTAATAAAAATTGTATGGGTATTGACGTTCGGATGGAATGTCAAGATAGGATCTTCATCCAGCATGTCCTTGTCAAAATACACTTGAATGTTGTGCTCCTCATTATTCATCAAGCCAAATGGTGAAACCACACCAGCATGGGAACCTAGTTGTTCTTTCAAATCGTCTGGACGGGCCATCGATACTCGTTTGGCACCAGTTAATTCTTGAAACTTCTTAAAGTCCATCGGCTTTTTATCGTCCATGACCACTAAATAGAAATGTTTCTTTTTCCCCTTAAGAAACATCGTCTTTGTCCGAACACCCTCGTGACCTTCAATGTACTTGTCCGCCTCTTCAGTCGTTTCAGCTGCGGGATGGTCAACCATTCCGTACTTAATCCCCAATCGTTGAAGTTCATTAATTACTTGTTCATATGTTCCTTCTGTCATGATCTTCACCACCATCATAAATAGTTATATTTAGTATAACATGTCAAAGAAAGCGTTTGCTTAAAGGCAATGATAACTTTGCCTATAATTTACTTAAAATTGTCGAATTAATTCGCTTTTCCCAGTAAAGACTGCTAAAATGTTATTTGGAAAGCGCTTTACTTAACAAATATTATAATTAAGTGCTTCAAGTTAAATCAAAGGACAGTGATAGTTATGACAGAACCATTATTCCTAAAGCCAGTCTTTCACGAAAAGATTTGGGGAGGCCGTCGGTTAGCCGAAGATTTTAATTACGATATTCCAGATGGAACCATTGGGGAATGTTGGGCAATTTCCGGTCACCCCCATGGACCTAACGTAATCGAAAACGGTGAATTTAAGGGACAACTGCTTCCTGATGTCTACGCCAAGCATCCTGAAGTATTTGGTAATCCAAAATCAAAGGTTTTCCCACTACTAACTAAGATCCTCGATGCCGAAGCAAGCCTCTCAGTTCAGGTCCACCCCGATAATGCATACGCTGAAGAACACGAGCACGAACTAGGAAAAACAGAATGTTGGTACGTTATTCATGCCGATAAGGGAGCTTACCTAACCTATGGTCACACGGCTAAAACCCGGGAAGAACTTAAAGACATGATTAATAATCATGAATGGCAAAAGCTCTTTGATAAAAAGCCGGTTAAGACTGGTGACTTTGTTTACGTTCCATCAGGCACCATCCATGCCCTTAACAAGGGAATTGTTGTTCTGGAAACTCAGCAAAGTTCCGACACTACTTACCGGATTTACGACTATGATCGGGTTGATAAGAAGACCGGGAAGAAACGTGCCTTACACTTGAAGCAATCAATTGACGTTACTACTGTTCCGTTTAAAGAACCCGAATTGCATATTACTTCAGAAAAGATCGGCGACTCTGAAGTTACTACCCTAATCACCCAACCTGATTCACCATTCTTTAGTGTCTACAAGTGGAATGTAAATGGTAAATTAACACGAAAGCATGAACATGGTCCGTACACTCTGATATCTATCATTGATGGCGAAGGGACATTAACTGCTGATGGTAAAACATATCCACTAAAGAAGGGTGTTCACCTTCTAATGCCAGCAACCATTAATGAGTGGCAATTAGAAGGTAAGATGCTGATCATTGCTTCAGAATCGGTAGAATAATTTAATTTAACCTAATAACTAAAAGAGAGCTATCAAGATTGATATACAATCTGACAGCTCTTTTCGTTTCTAATCGTCCAGCTAATTATAATATTCATCATTAACAGATTCTTCATTTTTAGCCATATCGAATTCCTTCCTTGAAAGCTACAGTTTATTTATTACCTATAGCTTACATAAAGGATCCTATTATGTATAATACTTATTATAATTGGCAAATCATTCAATATCTGAATTATAGTTTCCGCAACCATGACGCTAAAGAAGCAGAACTAAATTTTGGAGTAGCGTGAGTTAATACATGATAGCCACTCACTACATTTAATTTACCCGCATGGGCGATAAAGTCTGCTTGGTAATTTCCGGTATCACTCCAGCCGATACTAAACGGTGCAACCTTCCCTTGATAATTAACTATCATTTTCAAAAGACTTATAACTGGTGATGCCACTTTACCGTCCCAAACCGGGCCCCCTATTAAAATCGTATCGTAGTACTGAATATTAGGTAATTTAGTTACAATCGGTGGCAGTTGTCCAAGCTTATTATCTCGTTTAAAGATTTTATCAGTTTCCTCCATGTCATCAGGAAAGTAATCATCAGGAACCCGGAGTCGAAGAATATCCGCACCCGTTTCTCTGTGAATTGATGTAGCAAGTTTAGCCGTATTACCGAATTGTGAATAGTATAAGATTAATACATTTCGTGCCATTGATGATCTTCCCTTCTCTAACCCAATCGTTTTAATTTGTATTATTTAGATTTTGACTTAAACTAATTATATATTTATTATCCGAATTGAGGAATTTTTATGGATACGAGAGTAATCAAGTACTTCTTAACTGTAGCACAAACAAATAATTTGCCTAACAACGCCTACGAACTGTTTAAGGCTGGCAATTATTATATGCTGGGAATTGAAGGAATCGTTAATTCATTCCACGATCCAGAATTAACATTTATCCCCTTTTCTCCACATAAAGAAACTGGCCATGTCCTTGCATGGCGAAAGAACATCGTTGTTACCCCTGTGATGGAAAAGTTTCTTCAAGAGTTTGCAAATTTTGCAGAAGAACAATAAAGGGTTGAATTTATCGCTATTATCAACTTACAATAATTTAGTAACAAATTTAAGGAGTGAGCAGAATGCTATATAATGCAGCGTTAGTCCTTGAAGGTGGCGCTTTTCGGGGCCAATATACCGCTGGAGTATGTGACATGCTTTTAGCTAACCACATCGAATTTAGTAGCGTCATTGGTGTTTCAGCCGGTTCATTAAACGGGGTTAACTTTGTAGCAAAGCAGTATGGACGAGCAGCCAACATTAACATCAATCATCGCCATGACCGCGATTATATTTCAATGACCAGGCTCTTCAAGAAAAAGGTGATTAACATGGATTACCTATTTGAAGATCACGGCCTTTCTTGGCGAAACTTTGATGAGCGCGCTTATATCAGATCTGCTTCCCACTTTACCGCTGTTGCCACTAAGCTCCAAGACGGTAAAAAAGCATTATTCACGGATCTAACTGGCGAACAACTAACCAAAGTTTTAATTGCGTCCTGCTCCATGCCATTCATGATGGATCCAGCGCCAACCCCAGATGGTCTGTGTCTCGATGGCGGAATTGCCGACTCGATTCCTTTCGATGTTGCTCAAGAACAAGGCTACAATAAGATTGTGATTGTTCGTACCCGCGATGTTGGCTACCGGAAGAAACCTTCGAGTAGACCAATACGGCAATTATATCGACGGTATTTTAAGGATTATCCGCAATTTGCCGAAGCGGGAATTTCTCGTCCAGAAGTCTACAACCAGCAAATTGCTGAAATTGAACACCTTGAAAGAGATGGTCAGGTCTTTAATATCGCTCCACAAAACCCGGTTAAGGTTGGCCGAGTTGAGAGTAATGTTAAAAAGATTCGCCAATTATACGAAACTGGTCAACAAGAGGCTAAGGCATTATTACCAAAGCTAATTGACTATCTTAATGCTTAAACAATACTATAGAGTCACTCAGAATATATATAAAGATCAAAATCGGTTAGGTAACTGGAATCATTTCCTTTCCCTAACCGATTTTTCTGTTTACATTAAATTACGGACAACTAAAGAAACCGCCAAAATGAGTGCACCAATACCGACCAGGATCTGCATTAACCTTCCTGGCAAGTGACGAACAATGATCGGTCCTAAAATCCCCCCAACAATATTACCGATAAATAATGGAATCACGTAATTCCACTTAATTGTCGTTTCACAGGCAAAGATAATTACGGCAATTGTGTTAGTGACTGTCATGGCAACGTTCTTTAGCGCATTATTAACGGCAAAACTCTTCTGACGGTTAACGACAGACAGTAGAGTCAACATCATTACCCCAGCACCGGCATTAAAGTATCCAGCATAAATTCCTACCAGGAAGACACCGATTACTGTTAAACCGGTGTACAAGCGATGACGGCTTAACGATTGCGTATTAGCTGCCATCATTTTTTTACCCTGACGTGCTCGATGTGGAAACATCAAAATAATTCCCGCAACGGCAATGCAGAATGGTACCAACTCTTGAAACAATTTCCCTGGTAGTGCAAACAAAAGAAGAGCACCGATAACAGCGCCAACAAATACGAGGGGGATAATCAACCACATTTGTTTTCGGTCATGGCGGAGTTCCTTAGTTGACGCCACAATTGAACTATAGGCACTTCCAACCGTTGACCATGCACTTGTAACATTAGCCATTACTGGCGACAATCCCATCATTAATAGCGCTGGGTATGAAATTAGCGAGGCAAGTCCGGCTGCCGCACTAACGATTCCTGCTAGGACACCAATAATAACGAGTACCGTAAAAAAAGTAATTCCAGACATTATTCTTCTCCTATCCGTAAAGTCAAAACAGTCTTATTGTACAACGCTTGACTAATAATCTAAATACCTTAGTAGTTTGAATTTGCCCTAACACAATTGTATAATCAAGTTAAGATTAATTCGTTATCTGGGGTGCCGTATGGCTGAGATGATACCCATTGAACCTGACCTGGTTAACACCAGCGGAGGAAGATTCGATCAGACTAAATCATAAATAAAATGGTGGGTCCCCAGTGCTTCTTTAGCATTTGTGGGATCCTTTATTTTATCCAGTGAATCGCTTTAATCTAAATTTTCATTAGGAAGTGAAAAATTTGGTCCAATTACAACTAAATCTCCTGGAAAAGCTTCGCCAGAACAACCCGATCGTGTTAACAATTGCCAACACGGTAACTCCGGCTAAAGTTGCTGACGCGGTAAGTGCGATCGGCGCTTCACCAATTATGTCACTTGCTCCACAAGAAGCGACTGAAATGGTGACACTGGCTGACGCAATCACCATTAATCTGGGAACAATAAACGCAGAGCAGGCAAATGAAGTCACCGCCGTTTTGAGAAAAAATCAGGCCCAACAAAAACCCGTAGTCCTTGACCCAGTCGCCATTGGTGCTAGCCGATACAGACTAACTTTTGCAAAAGGCCTTCTCCAAAATTATCACTTTACCGTTATTCGCGGTAATGCAGGTGAAATTGCGACACTTGCCAACGCTGACTGGAATTCACAAGGGATTGATGCTGGTTCTGGTCAAGCAGATATTCATGAAATTGCAAGAAAAGTTGCTAAAAAATATCACTGTATCGTCATTCTTACTGGCCAGACGGATATTATGACTAATTGCGAACATGATTTTACTAATCAACTTTCAACACCTTATTTTGCGACTAATGTTGGTAGTGGCGATATGCTTTCCAGTATTATTGCCGCATTCTTAGCTGTTTCTAACGATTCTTACGCAGCTGCCTGTACCGCAATAAAAATTTTCACTGCAGCAGGAGTTAAAGCAACTAGAGAGTCGTCTGGATTTGGTCAGTGGCAAATTAAACTAATGGATGAATTAACGACAATTAGTTCAGCCGACATTCCCTCGATTATGTAAATTAAAGGAGCTTGATAACAATGACAAATGATTTTCCCCAAGCATTAACGATTGCTGGTACAGATTCTGGTGGTGGAGCTGGTATTTCGGCCGACTTCAAAACAATGCAAATGCGTGGTGTCTTTGCTACGATGGTTGTAGTCGCAGTAACGGCTCAAAATACCCTTGGTGTTCAAGATGCTCTCCCAATGCCAGCAAAATTAATTGATGAACAATTTGCCTCCTTAGCCGCAGACTTTAAAATTCGCGCATGTAAAACTGGAATGCTTGCCGATCCACTGCGAGTAGAAACCGTCGTCAACAACTTAAAGCAATATGACTTTGGCCCATTAACAGTGGATCCCGTGATGATTGCTAAAGGTGGTGCTAAACTACTAAGTGATGACGCAATTAAGGTGGTTCGTGATCAATTACTACCACTTGCCGACCTAGTCACCCCTAACCTTCCTGAAGCAGAGGAATTAACTCAGATAAAGATTACTACTGAGGAAGATATGGAATCTGCAGGAAAGCAACTTCAATCACTCGGGGCCAGGAACGTTCTTGTTAAGGGCGGACATTTCTCCAGCGACGATGAAGCTAATGATTTCGTATTATTAGAGAATGGCCAGTCATTCTGGCTAACTTCTAAGCGTAAGCAAACAAAAAATACTCACGGGACCGGTGATACCATCTCATCTTGTATTACTGCTGAATTGGCTAAGGGTAAGTCAATGGAGGAAGCACTTCGAATTGGCAAAGCATATGTTGAAGCAACGATCAAACAAGGAATTAACGTCGGGCATGGTCATGGTCCATTAAATCATTGGGCAAAGATAAGGAGTGATCACAATGAAATTTGATCCTAAAATGTTACAAGTATACCTCGTTGGCGGCACTCAAGATACTCACCATGATTCATATGAATTCTTAGCCAAAGTCGAAGAAGCCATGAATGCCGGAATCACGGCATTCCAATACCGTGAAAAGGATAGTTCAACCATGACAGATGCTGCCCAACTAATCATGGCCCGCCGGCTCGTCGAAATGGGAGAACGGTATTCGGTTCCAATCTTTATTGACGATGATGTGCAAATGGCCCTTCGCGTTGGTGCTGATGGTGTTCATGTCGGACAAGATGATGAACAAATTCATCAAGTTATTAAGGAAGCAGCTAATAAGCTAATGATTGGCTATTCATGCAATACGGACGCTGAAATCAAAGAAGCAAATCAAATTCCAGAAGTTGATTATATCGGTTGTGGTCCAGTCTTTAAAACTAATTCAAAGCCAGATGCCGATCCTGCATTAGGTCTCAATAAGCTTGAGGAACTGAATAGTCTTAGCAGTCACCCGCTGGTTGCAATCGGCGGTCTAGCTCAAGATAATATTAGTGAAGTACTTAATACTGGTGTTAGTGGATTATCAATGATTTCAATGATTCTTGGTAGTCAGGACATTACAGCAACGGTTAAAAGAATTCGTCAACTCTATTAAATACAAAAGCATTTGCAATGTCAGTAAAGGTATACTCCTGCTGTCGTTAACAAATGCTTTATTTATTTTCGTTAATTGATGCTGAAGAGACGCCATCGACCACCTGGCCATCAACAATCCCACGCTCATAAGTATGACTTTCAGCTAACTGACAAATATGTTCTACATCTTCCGTAACTTCCAAAACACCAAGAAATTTACCGGTAGGACGTCGGATCGCATAATAACGAATTAGGATTCGTCTTCCGTGACTTACTTGTGGTGATTCCACAACATCCCGTTCACCAGATCGCAGCATTTCTACGACCTTTTTTACCATCGAGATAACCCTTTTCGAGTGGCAACCAAGGAAATTATGGTTCAAGCGTTGCTGTAATCGATCATCATCCCGATTATTTGGTGAATACCAAACATACTTACAATCCGCGTTAATGTAGTCAAGCTCATATGGCATCGTCCGAAAGAAAGCATCCACTTCTGCTAATGATAGTCGACCACTACCAAATTTAATCTCTGCATCGTCCATAAATGGTGAGTTCATCTCTTACCTCCCCTTTCAAAATCCTGTTGACTTAATTGGTGAACTGCTGAAATCAATCGCTGGTCAATTATCGCCCGCTGATTCCACCAAAAGTCATTTTTTAAGAGTAAATGTTGATTAGCATCAAACCGATACCCGCCCCACATGTGCTGATTAATTGGACTTGTCATTGATGAATCAACAATTCTTAATAGCCCAATTGTATGCTCCATATCAATATATCCCAACGCTATTACATCAAGAGGATCAATGTAATTAAATATTTGGCAACGGAGGAGGGTAGTTTTCTTTCGCTGCTCCTTATCCAAAAGCCAATAAAGATTTGGCCCCTCATAAAGATAAGCATGGTTAATTTGCTCAGGATAACAGCAATTAGCTAAGGCGAACTGAGCATTAATTGAACCAAGCGAGTGCCCATAGAGTGAAAATGTCTTTTGGGAGTAGTCGACTAATAGCTGGTTAAATTTCTTACTAGCTGTCCACAATTCTTGCGGGACCTCGGGTACCTGGTTAATAATTGCGCTACCAATGGGAAGGTTAACCCGGAGCCATTCATTGGTCCAGGTTGTCGGATCACCCTTCCGCACTCCGGACGAGCCACGAAATAGAACAATCATTTTCCGAGGATTAAGCGATTGAACTATGGTGGCGCGAAAGCCATTATCAGTCTTAATGACCTTTACAACTTCACCAATTTGTAAGCCATCTGGTAGTAAAACGTCTTGACCAGGTTGCCAATTATGGTATTCAAGCTGAGCTAACTGAACCCGTTGCCAATCGGTCAATGATTGTTCCTTTAAATCCGTCATCTGCCTTCACCTACTTAGCTAACTGTATACAGATTCCCTGGATCGTTACTACAGCTAAAGCAACAATGATTAGCATAATCGCATCCTTTTTGGTTGGCTGCTTATTCATTTCATCTCACCTAGATCGTTTTTCTTTTATCATACACCTAATTTGACCAATTCTATTGATAGACTTTATTTCTAGGGCCTGGTGTTATAAACTAACGAGGTATTAATATACATGGGAGAGAAAAGAATGAAGTCAATTTCGAAAAATGTCCCCTTAATCATCGCGACCGTTGTTCTGGGCGTAATTGTGGGGACTAGTTCATTACTTTTAAGTATTCTTTTGGATTTATCAGAAAAATACTTTCTTAATTTTGAAGAGAGTAATCGGATCCCTGTTGACATCTTTGTTGGGCCAGGGCACCGATTCATCTCTGTTTTTATTGGTTCTATAATTGCGGCTATTATATGGTACTTCCTCCAGCAAAACTATCGTCCAGTGGGAATTAGTAAGGCGATTAACGGTAAAACAATGCCGCTGGCAAAGACACTGTTACATGTTGTTACTCAGATCTTTTATGTTGGGACTGGGAACTCCATCGGTCGGGAATTAGCACCTCGAGAAGCTGGTGCCGCAATTGCCCAAAAGTGGGAACGACATTTTGCAAATAATCGCTACCTTAAATTGGATCCCGAAGACCAGAAAATGTTGATTGCTTGTGCTGCGGGTGCTGGATTCTCTGGAGTATATATTGCGCCAATTACTGGTGCTGTCTTTGCGATTGAACTCCTCTATAAGAAAGTAAATGCCAGAGTGGTTGCGGTTAGTTTAACAATGTCTGTTATTGCCACTTTAATTGGTTCTATCGTTAAGGGATATAAGCCATACTACATTGTCGGTTCGAAAAACTTTCCTTCACTCCGAATTTTGCCAATAGTAATTATCCTTGCGCCCCTTCTTGGGATCGTTGGCGCTTATTTTAAGCTTGGTGTTAAAAAAGCAAGTGCTAACCGTGCTGTCACGAAAAACGTCCTTTATCAATTGCCATTAATGGGAATTATTACCGGAGCTGTCGCTGCTTTTTACCCCCAAATAATGGGAAATGGTCGTGGCTTAGCGCAATTAGCAATGAATACCACTACCATTAACAAGAATGTTATTTTAGCACTTCTTTTTGGTTTTGTTGCCAAAGCTCTTGTTACCCTTTTCAGTATTAAAAGTGGTGCTTATGGTGGGATTTTAACGCCATCAATTTCCTTAGGTGCTGTTATTGGCGTCTTTTTGGGGATGGTCTATGTTCAGATCATGCCAGGAGTGACAATCACCCAATGTGCAGTCCTTGGTGCAGCTTACTTCTTAACCGCGTCTCAACAAGCGCCACTTATGGCAATGTTTATGTTATTTGAAGTTTGTCATTTAAACTTTACTGCCTTCATCCCCTTGGCACTCGGTGTTGCTCTTTCAATTGCGGTTTCCCGGTGGGTAAATTCAAAAATCGCTAAGTAACATGATGTTTGCTTATTGCCCTGGAAACAGATAAACTTAACTTGGCACCATGCTTAAAGGAGTCTAAAAGATGGCACATATTTACCTAATGACTTTAATTGTTATTTTTATGATTGAGAGCTTCTTCGAGGTTAAGTGGTTCGCACAAATTCGTGACATTTTTCAACGTTCTGGAAGGGTCACCCCGACAAAGCGAGTTCAGCGGGTTGTCAAGATTGAAACTCAATGGAGTTGGTTTTCTTGGATCCTACTGATTCTCCTCTTCATCCTTCCTGAAATGTATACGTTCCTCTTAATCTGCATTATTACTCTAATTGAGACTATTATCGTTTATGAGCTCTATAATGCTCGAAACTACGCTCAGCAAATCAATAAGTAATTAAAAGACCCGAAATTCACGTAAATTGAATTTCAGGTCTTTATTTTTTTGCTCTAAGAAGGACTAGCCAGCTAATGCGTGAGTTTGGGTTAATAACTCATAAACATATGAAAGTTCTTCAGGACGGTATGCTCCAGGCATTGTGCCGACCTTTTGAAAACCGTTCTTTTCAGCGATATGTTGCATCACCAAGTTATTCTCGTTTGTACTCAAGCGAATCGACTTTACATCTGGCCGCTGCTTTTCCAAATAATCAATCACGCTAATAAAGAGTTTTGATGCATACCCCTTACCAGCATGACTAGAATGAATTGCTACCCGGTGAATAGTGACGTAATCTTCTGTATTAATTAACCATTCCCCATTAATATGGTCATAAACGTGATCCGGTGAATCTACAATGGCAACTGCCCCAACGGTCAATTCATCATCAGAATTAACCAAGTATGCATAACCATTATCAATATCTTCTTGAATATGCTGAGCGTTCGGGTAATCTCCTTGCCACTGATCAACACCCCGTTCGGCCAATTGGTTACGGCCGTCACGGAGAATAGTTAGGATTGTCTCCAAATCCTTTTGGGTTGCCTTTTTAATTAACATGTTCCCATCCCCAATTAAAATAACTTCAATTTAATCATAGCAGATTCTCTAACGGAATTGTTCTCTTTCACTAATTTTATACCCCATCTGTAGATACCTGTGAAGAATCAATGATCACCCGTATAAGAAACCCTTACATCAACCAGTAATTTACTGTAAAGCCCTTTCAACCATGTTAAAGTTAAGACATTCAAAAAGAAAACCCGCACAAGACACGAAAGGAGTGATTTACCAATGGCCAATTGGAAAAAATGGTGGATAACACTTGCAATGCTAGTCCAAGGACTAATCGGTGGAATTGTCATCTTACTTTTGATCTTCCGTCACGAACCGTGGACATTAGAAATTAACCATTGGCTGTTAACCACCCCCGGACAATACACGATTATTGGCTTAGCAAGCTACATCATTTTGATGGCAATAATCGTGATCGGAAGTTCAATCTTCCGCCCATCGACAAGTAAGCAACTAGTAATTGCTCGCGATGGTGCTCGTCATATTTCGGTAGATAAGGCAGCTGTTGAGAAAAGCATTCGGCTTAGTTTATCGAACTTTGGCTTATATAACCCCACAACTAAGGTTAAAATGCTGAAGAATCGTCAAGAAGCTGATGTAACCGTTTCGGGGATGCTTTCTGGACAGTCGGATCCTGAATTACTGAAAAACTCTTTAGCTGACACAATTGAGAATGATTTGCAACGCAACTTTGCCATAGGACTACGAAAATTACAGGTAAGATTAGAACCCTATAGTCACAAGAAAACTGTTACAGTCGTTTAGTTAAGGAGGGATCACAATGAAATTTGTTCTCATTGGTGCAATTACGGGACTAGTACTAAGCATTAGCTGGATTGTATGGGGATTTTGGCCATCGTTAGCCATCTTGTTCACCACAGTAATCTTTGCTCTACTTGGCCTCACACTCGACCTCATTGGCTTCTCTTTCAAAGGGATCATTAATAAATTAAGTGCTAAACTTGCCGAATAATTTCTAAGGAGGAATTACTTATGACAACTACAAACACTAACCTAAACACCACTAAGACCAATGTTGACCGTCACCTAACTTTTGATGATTCTGTAATTGAGAAAATTGCTGGGATCACTGCTACCCGTGTTCCTGGAATTATTTCACTGGATGGTAACATGTTCTCAGAATTTGCTGATAAGGTGTCATCCGGTAGCAATATGACCAAGGGAATCAATGCTGACGTTGGTGAAAAACAGGTTGCAATTAAAATGGATGCAACAATCGAATATGGTAAAAGTGCCCCAGAAATTTTCGAAGCCGTTTGTAAGGAAGTAGATAGTGCGTTAGATAAAATGACAGGACTAAAGTTAGTAAAATTTGAGCTTCACGTTAATGACGTTAAGACCCGTGAAGAACTCAAAAAGGATGATGACCCTAAGTAAAACGTTAAAAGGTTCTTGGTATTCAAATCGAGTACCAGGAACCTTTTTGGATTTATTTTTCTTCTTTTAGGGTTAACTGAGCATTAGATATCATTTTAAGGAAGTTATCTAAATCTAAACTTGCCCGACCAATTAATACACCATCAATATCGGGTTTATTGATAATGTCCTTGATGTTGTTTGGATTGACGCTTCCACCATACAAGATCCGGATCTTATCGGCAATTTCATAACTGTAGTATTCAGCGATGGTCTGCCGGATTAGTCGACAACCCTCCTCTGCTAACGTTGGATTTGCATGTTGACCAGCACCCACGGCCCAACTTGGCTCATAGGAAATCACTACCCGCTTAATTTGATCTAATGAAACCCCATGAAGAACGGTCATTAATTGATGAAAGACATAATGAATCTCATCATTAACAACCTGTTGAACCATTGTTTCGTCTGTACAAATGATTGGCGTTACCCCTCGTTGAAGAGCTGCTTGAACCTTCTTATGTACACTAGCGTTGGTTTCACCAAATAATCGGCGCCGTTCAATGTGGCCTAACATGACATACGACACTCCGGCATCTGCCAAACCACGAAGGCTAATTTCACCGGTATACGGCCCCGAATATTCTGCTGCAGCATTTTGCGCAACAATTCTCAACCCCGACTTTCCTGCTGCTTCAACCATACTTGGAAGCGAAAATGCCTGTGCAGCAATTCCAACTTCCATTTTCTTTGGATCAGGTAATTTTGGCTTGATTTGCTTAACGAAGTCAACGGACTCCTTAACGTTCTTGTGCATCTTCCAGTTAGCAACAATAAATGGTTTTCGCATGGTTATAACCCTTTCTTTGATGATCCCTGCTCTCTTAATCTCCTTATATTTTACAATTATATTGATAGTATGAAAAGAAATAAAAAAGCAAGCCTAATAGAAATGTTAAACATTCCCATTAGATTTGCTAATAAGGTTTATCTTATGCCTCAAGCGCTTGAGACAATGCTTCACCAAGGCGCTTCAATCCAACTTTGATTTGGTCTTCTTGCATATTGGAGTAATTCAAGCGGAACGTTCCCGGTTGCGGCTTACCAGCAAAGAATGGATCACCAGGTACAAAAGCGACATTATGTTCAAGACACTGCTTAAAGAGCTCAACAGTGTCGGTAACACCTGGAACCTCAACCCACAAGAACATTCCACCCTCTGGATCGGTATACTTAACATTCTTCGGGAAGTATTCTTTAATTCCATCAATCATTAGCTGCTTCCGCTTGCCATAAAGGGCACTGATTTCCTTAACGTGGGCGTCAACATCATTTTCCTTAAAGAATTCAGCAACCACATATTGTACCAAGTTATCGGTATGCAAATCGGCAGACTGCTTTAATACAGTCAACTTTTCAATAACCTTTGGATCGGCAACTAGCCAACCTAACCGGAAACCAGGTGCAAGGATCTTCGAGAACGTACTCATGTAAAAGACTTTACCAGCCTTATCGAATGATTTGACAGAAGGAACATGTTCTCCTGCAAACCGGATATCACCATATGGGTTATCTTCAAGAACTGGGACATCATACTTAGCAGCCAGTTCAGCAAACTTCTTTCGTCGTTCTGCTGGCATCGTTCGTCCAGTCGGGTTTTGGAAGTTTGGTACTGTATAAATTAATGCAGTTTCTGGATGAGCCTTCAAGGCTTCTTCTAAGGCATCCATCTTCATTCCGTCATCATCCATTGGAACACTAACAAAATTAGCTCCATATGAACGGAAAACGTCCAAAGCACATAGGTAAGTCGGTTCCTCAACTAAAACAGTATCTCCTGGATTAACGAATGCCTTACCAACCAGATCAATTGCCTGTTCAGAACCAGTTGTTACCATGACGTTTTCTAAATTTGCATCAACTTTTTCTTTTTCCTTAACTCGCTTAAGGATTAATTCACGAAGTTCAGTTACTCCCTTAGCGGCTCCATATTGAAGAGCTTGGCGTCCATATTCATCATAAACCTTATCAGTTGCTTTTTTCATTTCCGCAACTGGAAATAATTCAGGAGCTGGTAAGCCACCCGCGAAGGAAATAATCTTCGGATCGGCAGCTGCCTTGAGGATTGCCCCAACTGCATCTGTACCATCCGCAGGAACTCTTTTTGAAAATTTAAACATAGTGACCACTCCTTGCTTTTAATCATTTTGTAATTGTTGAGTAGTTTACAATATAAAATTCAAATTGTGAACCCTTAATTATCCAAACAGTAAAAATAACGATTCGTTAAATTATTTTCTTCATATAAGGACCTTTAAGCAAAAAATAAAATTTATTTTTATATTGACAAATTATAATTCAATGAGTAAGATGAGAAACATCAAATGTAAACATTCCAAAAATAGCGAACAGGAAGTAAATTAGCTAACTAGTTCAGAGACTTAGTGGTTGGTGTGAACTAAGCAATGTTGGTTAATCTGTTTATCCCCTGTGAATTGGCTTCTGAATTAAGTAAGAGTGCCTGGCTGCCGACCATTACCCTGGCTCCAGATAATTCGTCTGGTTTAAGGTGGAAGATCTCCATAAATGAAGGTGGTACCGCGGCAACGTCGCCCTTCAAGCATCAATAATCGAGATGCTTGAAGGGCTTTTTGTTTACTTTGAAATATGACTTAGTGAGGTGAGAATTATGCAAGATAGTGATATTAGCGACATTAGTAACATTAGGATTAAAGAAAATCATGATTCTCATCGGTGTTGGCATTCTTTATGGCGATGAGAGCACAACTAAAGACGTTTGGAGGAATTGATTATGACAACACTAAACGCTAAGCAAGAAGAATTTGCAACTGCTCTTTACAAAGCATCTGTAACTGGCAAGCCACTGCTTGAAACGGATTGGCAAGGTGTCGTTAAGGACGATGAGACCGCATATGCCGTCCAGGATCAGGTAATGAAACTAAAGGGAGTGCCTGTTGGTGGATATAAAGTTTCGCTAACAAGCAAACAGACTCAGGAAATGTTTGCAGCGGATTCACCACTATATGGGCAACAGGTAAACCGTCGCTTTCTCCCTGCCCCTTCCACTGTGAATTTAAGTAGTTTAATGGAACCATTAGTAGAAGTCGAATTGGCTTTTAGGGCAACAACAGACCTAACGGCAAATGATTCATTGGAGGATCTCTTGAAAAAGACAACAGTCGCAGGTGCACTTGAAGTCCCTGATTCCAGATTTAAGGACTGGTTCCCTAGCCTTGGCAAATACAACGTCATGTCTGACTGTGCTGTCGGCGGACTGGTTGTTTATGGCGACGAATTCCCATCAACAAAAGTCTTTAATGATGTTAACGATGTTGCAACGGTTGAAGCACAGCTATTTCTTAACGAACAGAAGCTTGATGAGGGAAGCTCTAAAGAAGTCCTTGGCAACCCTCTCAAATCGCTCCAATGGCTAGTACAAAAGCTAGAAAGCCAGGGAAAGCAATTCAAAGAAGGACAATTAGTTTCTTCGGGGACCTTTGTCTTACCACCGCATCTTAAGGAAGGACATTGGCAAGTTAAATTTGACCATCAGCTTGGAAATGTTGAGTTAAATGTTAATTAAGGGGATGGTTGAATGAAAAATAATACCTTAATGTATTAATAAGCATCATAATCTTGTAAAGGGGGCTTCAGTGCTCGGAAAATCCGAACACTGAAGCCCCCTTTGTGTACTGCGTTGTTTGTATTTCATCTAGGTTATGTAACTTATATCACAACCCACTATTTGCATTTTAATTCCAATGTTCCTGCTTAAACTTTTCTCTGCCACCTGCTTCTTGAAGAGAATACCGTTCAGGATCCTTTTTATAAAAGTCCTGATGGTAATCCTCGGCAGGGTAGAACGGTTGGGCATCCTCAATCTGAGTAACGATTTTATCATTTCCGAACTGACCACTCGCTTGTAGCGCTGCCTTTGACTTTTCAGCAATTTCGCGTTGTTGAGGGCTATTAACAAAAATAACTGGTCGATAATTATCGCCACGATCCTGGAATTGCCCCATTGCATCAGTTGGATCAGTCTGATGCCAATAGATTGTTACCAGATCATCATATGAAATAACATCTGGGTCAAAAGTAATCTTAACCGCTTCCGTGTGACCTGTCTTTCCTGAACAAACCTGTTCATAAGTCGGGTTAGGCACGTGCCCACCAGTATAACCCGAAACTACTGATTTAATGCCGGGATACGTATCAAATGGCTGCACCATGCACCAAAAACAACCGCCTGCAAAGATCGCTGTGTCTAAACTCATATATATCAACCTCTTTCGAATTACCGCAACGACATTAGTAAAAATAGTCTCTGCCATCTTTAACTAAATCCATATTGGTATTCATTACTTATTGGCAGATATTTTATCATAAATTTTCAAAAATTAAAAATAAATGAGATTTCTTTTAATCAAATCGCTTTCCCATAATGATTAGGTCACGTTGAATTCCGTCTAACTCCGCGACTCGTGGCAATTTACCCCATTCATTAAAGCCATATTTCTTAAAGAGCTTCAGACTTGGAAGGTTATGACCAAAAATATAGGCAACAATTGCCGAAATCCCCAGATGGGGAAGTTGATTGATAACAAAATTAAGTGCCTGTCTGCCAACACCTTGGTGACGAGCGTTTTGGTCAATATAAATTGCAATTTCACTAGTATGTTCATAGGCTGGACGTCCATAAAAAGGCTCTAAACCAACCCAACCAATAATTTGATTGTGATCATTTTTAATTACCCAAAGCGGATGTGTAGCGGTAAATGAAGCAAACCAATTCTCCCTATCCGCAACAGAAACTGGTTCAAGATCGGCCGTTGCTAGTCGCGAGGGAATAATTTGATTATATATTTCAACAATTCGCGGTAAGTCTTCATGACTTGCTTTAATAAAGTGTAAACTCATATAACCCTCCTGAAGTATATAAAAATGGTTCCTAGTAATTAAACGTAATCAATCACTAGGAACTATCTTTACATACTATTAATTAATAACTTAGCCTTCAAAAGCATCTGTCAATGGAGGAACAACTTGCTTCTTCCGAGAAACAACACCTGGCAAATTCATCCGCTTGTTATCAAGCTTCTTACCAAATGCCTTTTCAACGACATCAGTATGGTCACCAACTACGAGTAGATCAGTATCACTGTTTAAGATATTAGTAACCATTAGTACGAAGGTTTCGTAACCGTTTTGGTCCATCAAGTTGTGCATTTCTTTTTCAAGATCTGCTTGACGAGAGAATACATCATCTAGATCAACAGTGTTAACTTGGCCAATTCGTAACTTAGTACCGCCAAGTTCAAAGGTCTTAGCATCACCATCAACGATTTCATTATCAGTCTTCTTGGCGATGTTAGTACCAGCCTTTAACATGTCAATTCCGTACTTCTCGTAATCTTCAACACCAGCAACCTTTGCCAAGTACTTAACAGCTTCACGATCATGATCAGTTGTCGTAGGTGACTTTAAAAGTAAGGTATCTGAGATAATTGCTGAAAGCATCATTCCTGCAAGGTTAGCTGGAATATTAATATGCTTCTCTTGGAATAACTCAGTAATAATTGTACTTACACAACCGTATGGACGAGCAGTGATCCATAATGGTTGAGCAGTATTAAAGTTAGCAATTCGGTGGTGATCTACTAAGTGAGTAACGGTAACCTTATCAAGATCACTAACACTTTGCTGTGGTTCGTTGTGGTCAACAAGCATAACCTTGTCAACTTCATTTGAAACGGTCTTAACGACACGAGGTGCCTTCATTCCAAAGTGATCTAAGGCATACTTTGTTTCATCGTTAGGTTCACCAAGAGCAACAGCTTCCGTTTCATAACCTAATTGGTTCTGGAAGTATGAGAAGGCCATTGCAGCTGTAATCGCATCAGTATCTGGATTCTGATGACCAAAAACTAATTCTTTGTTACTCATTAAAATTCCTCCTGTTTGTTTCGAAATTGTCTTAGTGGTGCTAAGACATGAAACAATCTACGCTTTCTATTTTATCATGGAAGTTCCTGCTTGGTGGGATATTTGTTAAATATCTCAATGAAATTTGGCAAATAGGTAAAAATTTAATTAATTTTCTTGGCTTGCCGGTTCCTCATTTAAAATATTAACTTGTTTCAACCGTAATTTTACAGGAATCCCTTGTGTATCCGTATCAATAACAAACGTTCCATTTGATTTGGCAGTGCCAAGGTGATGATCATCAATTGCTACATCTTGGAAAGCAGGTCGATCGGTAATAATCTCCAAAACATCATGGTCATCTGGATTGTAAGCTAGGAAATCAACAATCTTATGAGGATGGTTCTTGATTCGGTGAATTACTAATTCCCCACGACGAGCTCGAGCACCAATCTCAACCTCTGAACCTGCCATTTCCTTAAACGCCCCTCGTTGAGTTATCATTGCTAGATTCTGATCGTCAGAAACAAGGACAAAGTCTGTAGCATAGTCATTGTCTTTCAGATTAATGGCACGAACTCCTCCAGTTCTTAAGCCGGTAACTGGAACATCGGCAACGTCAAAACGAACCGCATAACCTTCATGGCTAATTACAAGAAGTGAACGATTCTTGTCCGTTGGTTCGTAATAGTCTACACTAACCAGCCTTGCTTCAGCACTCTTCAACTTAATTCCAGTGGTTGTTCGGCTCTTATAACGACTTCCCGGTTTGTAATCGGTAAATGTCGATTGCTTAATCTGGCCATCACTAGTTCCCATAATGATTGTTCCTGGTTGGTCAAGTTTCTCAAATACCATTGCCTTAATAATATGTTCATTTTCTGCTAAGCCAATGGTTTGTGAAATGTGTTCACCGGTATCCTTCCAACGAGCATCGGTGATTTCATGGACAGGCCGGTATATTACATTACCCAAGTTGGTAAACATAAACAGGTGCGCCAGAGTATTCGTCTCTTGAATCAAGATCGGATAATCATCTTCACGAAGACCATTTTCATCTACTGGAGATGCTTTAAACGACCGAACACTTGAACGTTTAATATATCCTGCATGAGATACTAAAAGGACAACATCTTCTTTTGCGACCGTTACCTTGGTATCAACCTTCAACTTTTCAACATGACTTTCGATCTTTGTTCGCCGTGGATTACCGAATTCTTTTTTAATAGCCAACATTTCTTTGCGGAGAACGTTAGCCAATTCTTGATCATTCGTTAAAATTAATTGAAATTCAGCGATCTGTTGATTTAGCTTCTGTTGTTCATCCTTTAATTCGGTAACATCAGTGTTAGTCAACCGGTAAAGCTGTAAAGTAACAATTGCTTCTGCTTGTTCTTCAGAGAAGTCGTACTGATTAATCAGGTTCTGCTTAGCATCTTTGCGGTTCTTGCTTCCACGAATGGTCTTAATTACTTGATCCAGGATTGATAAAGCCTTAATCAACCCTTCAACAATATGAAGACGATGCTGGGCCTTATTAAGGTTAAATTGCGTCCGTCGACGAATTATTTGCTTTTGGAACGACAAGTATGAGGTTAAGATTCGTTTCAAGCCCACACGCATCGGTCGTTGGTCATCAATCGCAACCATATTAAAGTTATAGTTGATTTGCAGATCGGTATTTTTAAGTAAGTAATTAAGGATCCCTTGTGCATTGGCACCGCGTTTTAATTCAATTGCAATCCGTAATCCACTACGATCAGTTTCATCACGAGCTTCAGCGATCCCTTCGACCTTCTTTGCAAGTCGTAGATCGTTAATCCTTTTAACTAACTGTGCCTTATTAACTTCATACGGGATTTCTGTCACGTTAATTTGTTGACGGCCACCCCGAAGTGTTTCAATTTCAGTTCTCGCCCGAACAACAATCCGTCCTCGACCAGTTTGATATGCCTTTCTAATCCCATCAATTCCTTGAATAATTCCTCCAGTTGGAAAATCAGGGCCAGGAATAAATTCCATTAATTTTTCCAAGCTAGCATATGGATTATTTAATAGATAAATTAATGCATCCAACACTTCACTAAGGTTGTGGGTTGGAATTTCCGTTGCGTATCCAGCTGAAATACCTGTTGCACCATTTACCAATAAGTTAGGAATTCGAGCTGGTAAAACAGTCGGTTCCTTTTCGGTATCGTCAAAATTCAATGTCATTTCAACGGTATCCTTATCAATATCTTGAAGCATTAAACCAGCAATTTTACTTAATCGTGCTTCGGTATACCGCATTGCCGCTGCAGGATCACCATCCATTGAACCGTTATTACCGTGCATTTCAATTAATGGTTCCCGCAATTTCCAATCCTGACTTAAACGGACTAACGCTTCATAAATTGAACTATCACCATGCGGGTGAAAATTACCCATAACATTCCCAACGGACTTTGCTGACTTTCGAAAGCCCTTATCATAGGTATTACCATCCTTGTTCATTGCAAATAGGATCCGTCGTTGAACAGGTTTTAAACCGTCACGAATGTCAGGTAGTGCCCGTTCCTGAATAATTGATTTAGAATAACGCCCAAAGCGATCCCCCATCAATTGTTCTAGGGTCATTTTTTCAATCTTACCGTCTCTCACTACAATATTCCTTTCTAGTTAACTAAAAAAGTGCTTCTTGATTAAAGCCTTTAGCAGTCTTTTTCACTGATTGCTTCTTATGCCCTGGTAAATGTCCCTTGTTTTCAACTAATTCATCGGACTCCTTATCATCACTTAAAGTAAATTGAACGTTGTCCTCAATCCATTCTCGTCGTGGTTCAACCTTGTTTCCCATTAAGGTAGTCACTCGACGTTCTGCCAATTCAGCATCTTCAATTTGAACCTGAATTAATGTTCGTGTCTCGGGATTCATCGTTGTCTCCCATAGCTGATCAGCGTTCATTTCACCAAGTCCCTTAAACCGCTGTAACTGGGCGCCTTTGCCTGCCTTCTTGGTTAATGCAGTCAATTCATCATTGGTCCAGGCATAGGTAATCTTTGTCTTTGCTCCCCGACCCGTTTGCAACCTATACAGTGGTGGTAAAGCAATGTAAATTTTGCCAGCTTCAATCATCGGTCGCATGTACTTGTAAAAGAACGTTAGTAATAAGATTTGAATATGGGCCCCATCGTCATCAGCATCAGTCATAATGATAATCTTATCGTAATTAGAATCTTCAACGTTAAATTCAGAGCCTGCACCAGCACCTACAGTATAAATAATTGTATTCAGCTCTTCATTCTTTAATACGTCATCTAACTTAGCTTTTTCCGTATTTAGGACTTTCCCTCGTAATGGAAGAATTGCCTGGTACTTACGGTCTCGTCCTTGCTTAGCTGACCCACCAGCAGAATCACCTTCGACCAGAAATAGCTCATTTTTCTTGGCATTTTTTGACTGTGCAGGGGTTAGTTTTCCAGACAGATTACGCTCTTTCCTGCTCTTGCGCTTTCCACCACGAGCCTGATTTCTAGCTTTCCGAGCCGCTTCACGTGCTTCACGGGCCTTAATTGACTTCCGAATCAGCATCTGAGCGAAATCGCCATTTTCCATTAAGGCATAACCTAGCTGCTCACTAACTATTGAATCAACGATCTTCCGTGCTTCGGGCGTCCCTAGCTTATCCTTGGTTTGACCCTCAAATTGTAGAATCCGTTCAGGGATCCGAACAGAAACAACCGCGGTCAACCCTTCACGAACATCACTACCCTCAAGGTTCTTATCCCTTTCCTTTAGTAAACCAACCTTATGGGCATACTCATTAAATGTCTTTGTCCAAGCACTCCTAAAGCCAGCTTCATGCGTTCCACCATCAGGAGTACGAACATTGTTGACAAATGAGAGTAATGATTCTGAATAACCATCATTATATTGGGCAGCAACCTCTACTTCAACACCATCCTGGTTTCCATCGAAGTAAAGAACTTTGCCTAAGGTATCTTTCCCCTCATTTAAGTAGGCGACAAACTCTTGAATTCCATCCTTGTATTGAAAAACATCCTGCTTTTCTTGACCATTCCGTTTATCAGTTAGGACAATCTTGATTCCCTTGAGAAGAAAAGCTGATTCTCTTAAACGATTTGCTAAGGTGTTATAGTCATAAACTGTCGTTGTGAAAATACTTGGATCTGGCTTAAATGAAACTGTGGTCCCATTTCCAGCATTAGTATGACCTAGTTTTTTTAAGGTGCCAATTGGCTGCCCACCGTTTTCAAATTTTTCTTGGTAACGTTCATGGTCACGAACAATCGTCAATGTCAGTTTGGTTGATAACGCATTAACAACCGAAGCCCCAACACCATGAAGTCCACCAGATGTCTTGTACCCATCCGATTGACCAAATTTACCACCGGCATGGAGAACGGTCATAATTACTTCGGGAGTTGGTTTGCCAGAAGCATGCATTCCCACCGGCATCCCCCGACCATGATCCTGAACAGTAATTGAATTATCGGATCCAATCGTGACATTAATCTCATCGCCATATCCAGACAATGCTTCATCCACGGCATTATCAACGATCTCGTATACGAGGTGGTGTAATCCTCGTGAATCTGTAGAGCCAATGTACATCCCTGGCCGTTTCCTAACAGCCTCAAGTCCCTTTAATACCTGAATTGAAGATGCATCGTATGTTTCCTTCTTTGTGGTCACGAAATGACCTCCCTATCCATTTTGAACATTAGTTCGACTAATATATTATATCGTAACTCGAACTAGATTGTAATACCCTTTGATCACAATCGTTAACAATAACGATAATACTTCATTTAATCAACAGTTTGCAAACTCGATTTTAAAAACTGGTGTCTTTTATGGCTTCTGGCAGGTTTTCGTGCTATCTTAGGTGAGTAGTTATTTTTAAGGAGTAAATTGAATGATAATTAAAATAATCGGAATGGTGGTTATCGCCTACCTGCTAGGATCCATCCCGTCTGGCTTATGGATCGGTCAAACGCTCTACCATAAGGACATTCGGCAACTAGGTAGCGGCAATATTGGAACCACCAACACCTTTCGTGAATTAGGACCAAAAGCAGGAGTGGTAGTCCTTTTAATGGACGTGCTAAAGGGAACCTTAGCTGCTAGTCAGCCATATTTCTTGGGGATGTCACATTCAGTCAATCCGTTGCTAATCGGTATCTTTGCGTCACTAGGTCATAGTTTTTCAGTCTTTGATCATTTCCATGGTGGTAAGGCCGTCGCAACCAGCGCGGGAATATTGCTAGCCTACAACCCACCACTCTTTGCATTAGCATGCGCAATCTTTATTACAACACTTCTTCTTACTAGTATGGCTAGTTGTGCTAGTATCGTTGGAATTACATCTATTTTTATCATTGCTCTTTGTGAACATGACTTAGTGCTTAGCTGTGTTTCCGGTATCTTAACAGCCCTTGTTCTCTGGCGGCATAAGAGCAACATTATTCGTATTGTCACTGGAAAAGAATCTCTAGTAAGCTTTGGCCTTGTTTATTACTTAAAGCAAAAGCATCATAAATAAAAAGAAAGAGGGTGAGAAAAAACTAAACGTTTTTTCTCACCCTTTAAATATACTTAGTGATCTCCGAACTTACAGAGTCTAATCGCGGGAATTAACTGAGGGACTTGAGCCTAACTACG
>NZ_JALCQI010000021.1 GCF_022651205.1 Limosilactobacillus sp. | reverse complement strand
TATTACGAAACGGTACGATCACGATTCAAGATGAGAGTGCCATGCTAGCCGTTGAGAGTATGGACTTGCAACCACAGTTTAAGGTCTTAGATGCATGTGCGGCACCAGGTGGAAAGACGGTTCAAATTGCGGAACGACTTTCTGCCGACCGTGGTGGACAAGTAGTTGCCCTTGATATTCATAAGCATAAGGTCCGGCTGATTAAAAAGAATGCCCTTCGAATGGGGGTTAATAATGTCGTATCCCCAGTAGCTCTTGATGCACGAAAAGTTGCAGAAAAATTTTCTGATGATGAATTTGACCGGATCCTTGTTGATGCTCCTTGCAGTGGAATCGGCTTATTACGGCGAAAACCAGAGATTCGCTATACAAAAACACCTCATGATAGTCAAAATTTGCATAAAATTCAGTTAGCAATTTTAGATGCAGTTGCCCCAAAAGTAAAAAAAGGCGGTATAATTACATTTAGCACGTGTACGATTCTGCAGGAAGAAAATGAACAGACTGTTCGTGAATTTCTTCAGAAACATCCAGATTTTAAACTGGAAAGAACAAAAACCGCGCGTGCTCTTAAGGACGATCGAGCTACGGCAACCTTAACAATATTGCCGAGTGATTACGGTTCCGACGGCTTCTTTATTAGTAGCCTTAAGCGAAATCTGTAGAAGGGAAAAAGCATTGTCTATGAAAATTGCTTATCAAACAGATATTGGTCATCTGCGAAAGGAAAATCAGGATCGGGTAGCTAAATTTGCCGCTCCGGATGGTACTCTCTTGGTGGTTGTCGCTGATGGAATCGGTGGAAGTCGGAGTGGCGATGTTGCTGCTCAAATGACTGTTGATCACCTTGGTCGTCAATTTAAAGCGGCCTCACCAAATTCATCATTGGAAGCAATCCGGTGGTTCGCACGTGAGGTCCAATTAATCAATGACGAAATCTTAAAAAAATCAAAAGAGAACCCAAAGTATCAGGGAATGGGTACTACTTTAGTTGCATCAATTATTTTTAAGAATGCAATGGTAGTAGCTAATATTGGTGATAGTCGGGGATATGTTCTTCATGATGGCCTATTAACACAGGTAACAATTGATCACTCCTTAGTTAATGAGCTGGTCAAACATGGTGACATTACGGAAGAAGAAGCCCAAAATTATCCACAAAGCAACATTATTACCCGGGCAATTGGGGCATCAGCGGATGCAAGAATCGAAGTTAATCGCTTTGAGATTTCAGCTGGTGACCAGGTTTTATTGTGCTCTGATGGCCTTTCAAAAATGATTACTCGTGAACAACTGATGGAAGTATTGAAGTCAGAACTTCCTGTTGCTGATAAGTGTTCACGGCTAGTTAAAATGGCTAATGAGGCTGGTGGACCAGATAATATCACTGTCCTGATAGGGTTAGCAGAAAACCAGGAGGGATAGCAATGAATCCTGGATATAAAATCGGTCAACGATACAGGATTATTCGCACGCTTGGTGAAGGCGGAATGGCGAATGTTTATTTAGCACATGATGAAGTCCTTGATCGCGAAGTATCTGTTAAGCTGCTTCGTCTTGATTTAAGGGATGATCCGAATACACAACGACGCTTTGAACGTGAAGCAATGGCGGCAACGCAATTAAATGATCCCCACATAGTTGGTGTTTATGACATTGGTGAAGACCATGGGATGCAGTTTATGGTCATGCAGTATGTTAAAGGAACAGATCTCAAGGCGTATATTAAGAAAAATTTCCCGATTCCGTTACCACAAGTAGTGGACATTATGGAGCAAGTTCTATCTGCGGTGCAAACAGCCCATGATCACGGAATCATCCACCGGGATTTAAAGCCGCAAAATATTTTAATTGACGAGAATAAGGATGTTAAGATTACTGATTTTGGTATTGCCGTTGCGGCATATCAGGATTCACTAACCCAAACCAACACGTTAATGGGATCTGTCCATTATCTTTCTCCTGAACAGGCTCGTGGCAGTATCGCTACCAAACAGTCTGATATTTATTCATTGGGGATTATCCTGTATGAATTATTAACAGGGGAAGTTCCTTTTGAGGGCGAAACAGCTGTTTCAATTGCCTTGAAGCACTTTAAGGAGAATATTCCTTCGGTTCGCGACTTTAACAAGGATATTCCTCAATCATTGGAGAATGTTGTGATTAAAGCAACTGCTAAGGACCCAGCTGATCGTTATCAGTCTGCGGCAGCAATGGCAGCAGATTTAAAGACAGCTTTGGATCCGAGTAGACAAAGTGAATCACGGCTTGAATTTAATACTGAAGATGATGGTGAGACAAAAGTAATTGAATTACCGAGCCATCGAAATAAGAAGGAAGAATCGGACAAACAGGACCAATCTACCGATGAACCCCAAACTTTTTGGCATTATTACAAAAAGTATATTTGGTCGGGAATCGGCGCCTTAGCATTGATCGTTGTTTGTGTTGGCGGTTGGTGGTTTTTCGGTCGAACCGTTGTAATGCCCGATGTTGAGGGACAAGCCGCGGTAAAGGCTGAACAAACACTTCGTAAACATAACTTACGGGTTGGCAATATAACCAGGACTTATGACTCAACCGTGCCAAAGAATCACGTGATCAGTAGCTCGCCAGATGGTAGTGATAAGGCTCGCGTTAATAGTTACGTTAATTTAAAGGTTAGTCAGGGCGTTAAACAAATGGTAATGGCAGATTATGTTGGCTCTGATTATAGTGAAGTTGCAAAAACGCTTCGTGCAAAAGGTTTTCGCGTTGAAAAAGTAAATGTTCATTCTGAAACTGTTGATCCTGGCCAAATCATAAAGCAGAATTATGCAAAGGGAAAAACAGTTGCTACAGCAAACAAGACGATCCGGTTTAAGGTTAGTGCTGGTAAAGCCCAGATTAAAATCCCTAATTTTAAAAATCAGGATATCAGTGTTGTACAAAAATTTGCTAATGAGCATAACTTGCAACTAACAACCCAAGAAAAGACTTCAAAGACGGTCGCAACTAACCATATCATCGCTCAAACTCCAAAGGCAGGTTCAACCTTAGGACGTGGTGATACATTAACGGTGACCGTTGCCAATTCGGGTAATGAGACCAAAACTACCAATATCCAGATCAATATTCCGTTTGATGGTAATGGTGGTCAACATGAAAACCGTGTTCAGGTTTACATTAAGGATGCTCAGCATAATCTAACCATGCAGTACCAAGATATTACGATTAACCAAGAAACAACAATTAACGTTCCATTTACTCTCCGTCAGGGTGAAATGGGGGCTTATCGGGTTGTCCGTAACGGACGAACGATTATGAGTGCAACAAACATTACCGCATAAGGGAGGCTAAAGGTGAAACAAGGAATAATTCAACAATCATTGAGTGGCTTTTATGATATTTTGTCTGATGGTGAAATATACCGGACACGGGCCCGAGGAAATTTTCGCGCAAAAAGGATTAAACCAATTGTAGGTGATCGAGTAGAGTTTGCTGATGGCTACTTACTACGGGTTTTGCCACGAAAGAATGAATTAGTGCGTCCACCAGTAGCAAATGTTGATACTGCGGTTGTTGTAACTGCCGTAAAGGAGCCGGTGTTTTCAGCTAATTTATTGGATCGCCAGTTAATTGCATTGGAAGCACAGCGGATTACTCCAATAATTTACTTTTCCAAAACTGATCTTTTAACTAATGATGAGTACCTGGAACTGAAGGAAGTTGCTGATAACTACCGAGAGATTGGCTATCAAGTATTCTTTAGTCAGAAAGCATTTGCTGATGAACAATTAACTCACCTTAAATCACTTTTACAGGGGCAAATCGTTACAATGATGGGACAAACGGGTGCTGGAAAGTCAACCCTACTTAACCATTTAGCTCCTGAATTAGATCTTGCAACGGGAGAAATTTCGACAGCACTAAAACGTGGTCGTCACACGACCCGAAAAGTTAGCTTGCTAAATGTAGCCGGAGCATGGATTGCTGATACTCCAGGATTTTCTTCTTACGAGACTTTTGAAATGACAGTTGAGGAATTGCCAAACTTTTTCCCAGAGATGAAAAAAATATCTGGGGAATGCAAATTTAGGGGTTGTCTTCACCTAAAAGAGCCAAAATGTGCGGTTAAAGATGCAGTTAAAAATGGTATAATCATGAAAAGCCGGTATGATAATTATGTTCAATTCCATAATTTGATTGCTGATCAAAAACCAGACTATAGTAAGAATAAGAAATGAGGTCTTAGAAAGATGATTAAAGTAGCACCTTCAATTCTCAGTGCAGATTATGTTAATTTACAGAAGGATATTGAAAAAGTAGACAAAGCCGGTGCAGAATATCTTCATATTGATGTGATGGATGGTTCATTTGTACCAAGCATTTCTTATGGACCAGGCTTTGTTAAGGCAATTCGGCCAATTACAAAGATGGTTCTTGATTGCCACCTGATGGTTCAAAATCCAGAACATATTTTGCCTGCATTCATTGATGCTGGTGCTGACATCATCGGGGTTCAAGTTGAGGCAACTCAACATATTCACCGTGCGCTTCAAATTATCAAAAATGGTGGCGTAAAGGCGGAAGTTGTTATCAACCCAGGAACACCAGTGGCAATGATTGAACCTGTATTACACATGGTTGATCAAGTCTTAGTAATGACCGTTAATCCTGGTTTTGGTGGACA
Source organism: Limosilactobacillus sp. (assembly GCF_022651205.1). Taxonomy (GTDB): domain Bacteria; phylum Bacillota; class Bacilli; order Lactobacillales; family Lactobacillaceae; genus Limosilactobacillus. The sequence goes on along the minus strand of NZ_JALCQI010000021.1, from coordinate 21,375 downwards.
AAAGTTCCTTCCTGAAACTGTTGAAAAGATTGCCCAACTTAATCAAATCAAGATGAATAAAGGATATAACTTTGACATTGAAATTGATGGTGGAGTTAATAACCAAACCGTTGTTGATTGTTACAACGCTGGAGCAACAGTAGCCGTTGCCGGTTCATACGTTTATAATGCAGACGATCCTGCTGAACGTATTCAAGCCTTAAAGGATGCAACAAAATAAACTGGAAAAGCATCGAACGACAAAAGGTCAACGGTGCTTTTTATTTTAAGGAGAAAGCAATGCGATTAAACATTATGGTTGGTGGACCAGCTGCTTTAATTCCTTTTGGACAAGTTCAGGCACGAAAAAAGGAAAAGTGGCTTGGTGTGGATATCGGTGCAACTCGCCTACTTAAAGCAGGAATAATCCCAACAGTAGCAATCGGTGATTTCGATTCGACGAGTAAACAGCAATTTGAACGAGTGAAAAATTCGGTTGATCATATTCAACTTTTTCCACCGGCAAAGGATTTTACTGACACCCAGTTAGGAGTGAAGAACGCAATCGAACTTTATCACCCAGATGAGATTGCTATTTTTGGTGCAACTGGTGGTCGACTTGACCAGTATTTAAGTAATCTTTTCTTACCGTTAGAGAAAGATTTCAAAGACTACTTGGAAAAGATCCAACTTATTGATAAGCAGAACTATGTTAATTATTACTTACCTGGTGAACACACGATTATGTCTGTAAGGGGGTTTAAGTACCTGGCATTTGTTAACTTAACGCCAGTATCCGGCTTAACGTTAATTGACGAGAAGTATCCATTGACCAATTGGAATTCCACAATACCGTTCTGTTGGTCGAGTAATGAATTTACAGGCGAAGAGAATCATTTTAAATTTGATTCTGGAATCGTTGCGGTGATCAAGTCACGTGATTTAGTAGTTAAATAGCCTGTCAAGGAAAATTACTTGAAAGAAAACTATTGCATTGTTATCCAGCCTATGGTAAATTGTTTAAGTGAGTTATAACGCAGATGCGTAAAACGAAAAATATAGATGAAAAAGAGGAGGGTACCACCAATGGCTAAAGATTTTATCAACGGTAAACGGACACGCTTTGGTAACAAGCGTTCTCACGCCCTTAACTCAAGTCGTCGAAGCTGGAAGCCTAACTTGCAAAAGGTAACCATTTTGGTTAACGGCAAGCCTAAGAAGGTTTACGTTTCAGCACGTACACTGAAGTCTGGTAAAGTGACTCGGGTTTAATTGAACAAAAAATAAGGCCGTTCGGTAAAGGATGGCTTATTTTTTTATTTAAAGATAGTATATGCCATTAACCATTTTTGATCAGGCGACTTTTTTCATTTTGCTTGCTATGGTATTATTAGTATGAGTTTTTAACAGTATGATTGCTAAAATGCTCATTTTAATAAATGAAGCATTGGTTGACCAATATAAGGAGGCCATATAATGGCAGTTAAAATTAAAACACAATCTGGAATAATTGATATTGATAATGATGTGATTTCAGCTGTTGTTGGTGGTGCGGCCACTGATAACTATGGTGTAGTCGGTATGGCAGGACGGAATCCTTTACGTGATGGCGTAAACCAAATCCTGCGTCGTGAGAACTTTAGCCGTGGAGTTGTTGTTCGTCAACAGGACAATGGTGTTGCTGTCGATGTTAATATCATTGTTGGTTATGGTACCAAAATTTCAGAAGTTTCGAAGAGTGTTCAATCAAAGGTAAAGTATAACCTTGAATCAATGCTTGGCATTACGGCAAACTCAGTTAATGTCTGTGTTCAAGGTGTGCGCTCACTTGAAGATTAATTCATGTTACTAGGAGGAAAGATAATTGGCTGTAACTGAAATTACGAATCTTGAATTTGGCAAGATGGTTCAGGCTGCTGCTAGTAAGCTGAGCAAGAATGCTGAATTTATCAATTCACTAAATGTTTTCCCGGTTCCTGATGGTGATACGGGAACAAACATGACATCATCAATGGCTAGTGGTGCTAAGTATGAACGAAATGCTAACAGCACCAAGGTAGGTGATTTAGCTGGAGCCTTAGCTAAAGGACTATTAATGGGTGCCCGTGGTAATTCTGGAGTAATCCTTTCACAGATTTTCCGTGGATTCGCTAAGGGCGCTGAAGGCAAGGACGTATTAGATGCTCACGACTTCGCTGATGCGTACGCCAACGGAGCTAAAGTGGCATATAAGGCAGTGATGAAGCCAACTGAAGGGACGATTCTAACGGTTGTCCGTGAATCAGCCCAGGCAGGAATGGACAAGGCTAAGGAAACTGACGATGTAGTCGAAGTAATGCATGCCATTTATGAAGCATCTACAGTTGCCTTAAAAAAGACTCCTGAATTATTACCTGTTTTAAAGCAGGTTGGTGTTGTTGATTCAGGTGGTCAAGGGCTTGTTAGTGTCCTTCAAGCGTTTGATGAAGCTTTGAGCGGCAAGGTTGATAAGGATGATAGCTACAAGCCTGACACTGCTGAAGTTGATGAGATGGTTAAAGCCATGGACCACAAGAGTGTTCAGGGTAAGCTTAATCCTGAAGACATTAAGTATACCTACTGCACGCAGATGCTAGTTCGGATTGGTAAGGGGAAACAGGTCAAGCAAAAGTTTGATTATGATACCTTTTATAATTACCTTGCCAAAATGGGTGACAGTTTACTAGTCCTTAATGATGATTCTGTTGTTCGGGTTCACGTCCATACTGAGCACCCTGGTGAAGTCTTGTCATGGGGTCAGCAGTTTGGCGATCTTCAAACCATTGAAATTCATAATATGGTTTGGCAACAAGAAGAAATTATGGAACATGACGAAGAAGAAGCTGAAATGTCCGAGAGCCCGATTGAAAAGGCTCGGGAAGCGGCAAAGCCTAAACCAGAAACTGCTGTGATTGCGGTAGCTTCAGGAGACGGAATTGCTAAATTATTAGAAAGCCTTGGAGTAACCCACGTTATTAAGGGTGGTCAGACAATGAACCCAAGCATTCAGGACATTGCGGACGCTATTAATGCCAGTGGAGCTAAGCGAGCAATTGTATTGCCAAACAACGGTAATATTTTCATGGCCGCTGATCAGGCAGCTCAAATTGCAGAAATTCCAACTAAGATCGTTCATAGTAAGACGATTCCACAAGCAATGACTGCACTCCTTGAATATAACCCAGAAGCATCCTTAGAGGATAATCAAGCCAACATGGAGGAAAACCTTACTGGGGTTAAGAGCGGTGAGGTTACTAATGCTATCCGTGATACTGAAATCGACGGTCAATCAATTAAGAAGGATGACTTCATGGGAATTGTTGATGGTAAGATCGTTGATACGGATCCTGACCTAAAAGAAGCTGCAATTAAAATGGTTAAGAAAATGCTAGATGATGATAGTGAAATCGTAACTATTTTGTATGGCCAAGATGGGGATAAAGAGACGGCTGAAGAAATCAAAAAAGCCGTTGAAGAAGTGGATGACGAATTGGAAACCGAGATTTATGAAGGTGGCCAGCCAGTATATCCATACCTTATTTCCGTTGAATAGCTTAAATAAAAATAAGAGTTGGATGCAGGACACTGGTTACCAGATGACCATCCAACTTTTTTCGTAGTATGAGAGGAGGGTAGTATGATGAAAAGTCTTCAAGATCCGGTTTCGGTTTTAAAAGGTGTAGGGCCGAAGCGGGTTAGTGATTTAGCAACGTTAAATATTGATACGATTGAGGATCTCTTAACCTACTACCCAACTAGGTACGACGACTTTACTCCTAACGATTTGGAAAATGTAAAGGACAAGCAAAAGGTAACTATTAAGGGGAAAATCGTTTCTGAGCCATTATTTAGTCGCTTTGGCTATCGACGAAACCGATTGAGCTTTCGTCTGCAAGTTGGTCAGCGAGTTATTATGGCGACGTTCTTTAACCAGCCCTACCTAAAAAAACAAGTTGAACTAGATCGGCAAGTTACCGTAATGGGGAAATGGGATTCCAGTCGTCAACAGGTAACGGGAACAAAACTTATTAGTACGGCAGGAACGCCAGAAAATGAGTTTGGCGCTGTTTATCCTGTTAATAAGCATCTCCGTCAGGGAACCTTAAAATCGCTAATTCGTCAGGCATATGATGAATACCAGCGAATTATTCCGACATTACTACCGATTCAGCTTCGCCAACGGTATCGGCTGATGGACCGACGGGAAATGATTAAGAATCTTCATTTTCCGGAAAGTCAATCGGTTGCTAAAGCAGCACGGCGAACAGCTACGTATGAAGAATTCTTTCTCTTTCAGTTGCGACTGCAAGCAATTCGTCAAGCACATCGTCACGAAGATGGTACGCGAATTTTGTACCATAATGATGAGGTTAAGGCCTTTATCGCCCGACTGCCATTTGAATTAACAAATGCTCAAAAGAAGGTTGTAAACGAAATTTGTCGTGATTTGAGGCAACCAGTGCAAATGAATCGGCTTCTTCAAGGGGATGTCGGTTCGGGGAAAACAATCGTTGCCGCAATCGCTATTTATGCAACGATTACAGCGGGTTACCAGGCTGCATTAATGGCGCCTACCGAAATTTTAGCAACTCAGCATGCTGAAAAATTAGCGAAGGTTTTTGCCGGGACCCATGTTCATGTTGGCCTTCTTACGGGTTCATTAACAGCAAAGCAGCACCGTGAATTGATAAATGCAATCAAAAAAGGCGATATTAACTTAATAATAGGGACTCATGCTCTAATTCAGGAAGATGTTGAGTACGCTAATCTAGGCTTGGTAATTACGGATGAACAGCATCGCTTCGGGGTTAACCAGCGGCAGCAATTACGTGAAAAGGGTGAGCACCCTGATGTTCTTGCAATGACCGCAACACCGATTCCACGAACCCTTGCGATTACCTCATACGGTGATATGGATGTTTCAGTAATTGATGAATTGCCTGCTGGTCGAAAGCCGATCGAAACTCGTTGGCTTAAAGACAAGCAGAGTAGTGATGCCTTAAAGTTCCTTCGGCAGGAATTAAACCAGGGGGCACAAGCATACGTTGTTAGCCCGCTAATCGAAGAATCAGAAGCACTTGATGTCCAGAACGCTACGGACCTTTATCAGCGATTGGCCAACTATTTTCAACCTGATTATCGGGTCGGCTTGCTTCATGGGCGAATGAGTACCGAAGAAAAGGATACTGCCATGAAGAAATTTCAGGACGGTAAAATTCAGGTTCTTGTTTCAACGACCGTTATTGAAGTTGGTGTTGATAACCCTAATGCAACCGTAATGGTTATTTACAATGCCGACCGATTCGGTCTTGCACAATTGCACCAATTGCGAGGACGTGTAGGACGTGGAAACCGCCAAAGCTATTGCTTATTAATTGCCGATCCAAAAACTGATGAAGGAATTGCACGAATGAAAACAATGGTTGCAACGACTGATGGCTTTAAGGTTGCACAACGGGATCTAGAATTACGTGGAGCTGGCGATGTCCTGGGCGCTAAACAATCAGGGCTTCCTGATTTTAAGGTTGGTGACCCAATTGGTGATTTGAAAATTCTTCAAATTGCAAAGGAGGATGCTACCAACCTATTAATAACGCCAAACTGGGACCAAATTGACGAGAACCAGCCACTGGTACTTTATTTAAAACGACACGAGCTAGAAACGCATTTTGACTGAGGAGGTTAAACGGATGAAAATAGCAGTAGATGCAATGGGCGGTGACAATGCTCCCAAAGCAATTATTGATGGAGTTGAAGAAGCACGAGACCTATATCCAGATTTAAAATTTGACTTGTATGGCGATCCAGAAAAGATCAAGCCAATAATAAACAACGAGGAACGTCTTAACATTGTAAAAACGACTGAGGAAATCTCAATGGGAGAAGAACCAGTGCGAGCAATTAGGAAGAAAAAGGATTCCTCAATTGTTCGAGCTGCCCGCGCGGTAAAAGAGGGGGATGCCGATGCATTCTTTTCTGCCGGGAATACGGGAGCGGTTCTTGCTGCCGGGATTTTTATTGTTGGTCGAGTACGAGGGATCGATCGTCCTGGACTGACTAGTATTCTCCCAATCGCAAAGCCTGGTGCAAAGCGACAAAACTTTGTTTACCTTGATACTGGAGCAAACGCTGAAAGTAAAGAAAAGAACCTCCTTCAATTTGCTTACCTTGGGAAATTCTATGCTGAAAAGGTCCTTGGGGTAGCTAACCCACGAATCGCACTTTTGAATAACGGTGCTGAAGAGGATAAGGGTGACAAGCTGCATAAGGATGTTTGGCAAATGTTAAACGATGAAGAGGAACTTAACTTTATCGGCAATGTCGAATCAGGTGATTTACTGTTTGGAAAGGCAGATGTAATCGTTAGTGATGGCTGGACAGCTAATGCAGCCTTAAAGGCAACCGAGGGCACTGCTAAGATGATGATGACACTAATTAAGGACGGCATCCTCAATGGTGGTCTTCGCGCTAAATTGGGTTACTTAATGCTAAAACCAGTCTTTCATCGGATTGGTCAAAAGATGAGTGCATCAACATATGGTGGAGCTGTTCTTCTTGGTTTGAAAGCACCGGTAGTGAAAACACATGGCTCATCCGATGCGACTGCGGTAAAAAATACCATTAGTCAGATCAGAACTATGCTAAAAACTGGTGTAATTGACGAGACCGCAAAATTCTTTGACCAAAACAATGAGTAGACAAGAGGGCAAAAAACGCCTAAAATAATAGCGAACTAATAAAGAGAGGTAACAATCAATGGCTGAAGATAAAAAGCAAGAAATCTTTAATAAGGTTTCAGAGATTGTGGCTGATCACTTCGATGTTGATCGAGCTAAAATTACTGATGAATTGAATTTAAAAACTGATTTAGATGCTGATTCAATTGACTTTGTTGAATTCGTTCTTGAGCTAGAAGATACTTTTGGCGAAGAGATTGACGATGAAGATGCTGAAAAGTTAAGTACGATTGGTGAAGTAGTTGACTACATTGCCGAACATACCGCTGATTAATAGTTATTTGAGGTCCGCGATGAAGGCTTGTGCTTTGTCGCGGCTTTTTTCGCATTTATAAGTTAGAAGAAAGGAAGTTTTTATTATTAAGGATTTACAAGACTACCTGGCCAAGGAATTTGATATTCATTTTGATAACCCTGATTTGCTTGCGGAAGCATTTACTCAGGCATCTTATGTAAATGAACACCCTCATCAAGGGCTTAAGTTCTACGAACGAATTGAATTTCTTGGCGATGCCGTGTTGGAATTAATTGTTTCTGAATATATTTACAAGCGGTTCCCTGAGCTGCCACAAGGGAAGTTGACTCGTCTTCGTGCTGCAATGGTATGTGAAGACAGTTTTTCCAAGTTTGCTAAGGAATGCCATTTTGATCAATATATTCGTTTGGGACATGGTGAAGAGATGGCTGGGGCTCGTCAACGTTCAGGTCTTCTTTGTGATATTTTTGAATCATTTATTGGAGCCCTTTACTTGGATCAAGGTCGGCCCGCCGTTGAAAAGTTTGTTCAACGGGTAATCTTCCCTAAACTTGATATGGGGTGGTTTGACCACGCAGTTGATGCTAAAACTAGTCTTCAGGAATTCCTTCAACGAGATGGCGATGTCGATATTGAGTATCATCTTCTTGAAGAGTCAGGAACAGAGAACGATCCAAAATTTAAGGTTAATGTTTCTGCCGATGGTGAAGTTATCGGTGAAGGAATTGGTTCTTCAAAGAAACATGCTGAAATGCAAGCCGCAAGTCAGGCTCTTAATAAACTACGTCAAGAAGGTAAGTAATCGCTATGCAGTTATTATCTCTAACATTGGATGGCTTTAAGTCCTTTGCTCAGAAGACGACGATTAAGTTTAAGCCGGGAATGACAGGTATTGTTGGCCCTAATGGAAGTGGAAAGAGTAACATTATTGAGGCAATTCGCTGGGTAATGGGTGAACAGTCCGCCCATCAGCTTCGTGGTGATAAAATGGCGGATGTCATTTTTAATGGTTCAAGCGATCGAAAACCACTCAACCGTGCACTTGTTTCGATTACCTTTGATAATAGTGATCATTACCTTGCTAGTGACTTTACTGAATTGACAATTACACGAAAACTATATCGTAATGGTGATAGTGAATATTTGGTTAATGGTCAGGAAGTGCGGTTAAAAGATATTACCGATCTCTTCATTGATTCAGGTTTAGGACGGGAATCATTTTCGATTATTTCCCAGGGACGAATTGAAGCAATCTTTAATGGTAAACCAGTTGATCGCCGTTCGATTATTGAAACTGTTGCTGGGGTTGCAAAGTATAAGAAGAATAAGGACATTGCTGAAAAGCGCCTTTCTTCTACAATGGATAACCTGAATCGGGTTAACGATATTATTGCCGAATTGTCTGGTCAGTTGGAACCCTTAGCTGATGAAAGTGCTCTTGCGGAAGATTATCTGGAACAAAAGGGGCAGTATGATCTTTTGGACCGGACGCAGACTGTTCGTCTTTATGATCAGACTAATAAGAAGTTAACTAGCCTAAAAGGGAAAATAGCAAGTGATCAGAAGATGGTTGACGATTATACCGCACAACTAGCTGAATCAACTACTGCTTTGAACCGTTTAAAAAAGCAGCAAGTTAATCTTCAATCAGAAAAGGATCAGCTCCAGTCAAAGATCCTGGCGAATACAGAAATGATTGGAAAATTGCAAAATCAGCAATCAGTATCGTCAATCAAGCGGGAGCAGCAACTTCAAGAGCGTAAACGGTTAACCAGCCAATTGGAAAGCTTGCAAAAGCAACAAGAAGAAGTTGAACAAAAACTAAACCAAACTAATGAACAAGTTCAATCTCAAAAAGAGGCCATTAGTACGCATCAGGCTGAGTTAACAGCTGCTCGACAGATGAGTAGTAGTCAGCGGATTCAGCATGTTACCGCAAAATTAGAGAAATTACGGGGAATGCAGGTCGATTTGATGCAGCAAATCACAACGTTGCAAAATCAACAGGCCTTTCTGAAGAGTAACCATGAACAAACGGTTAATGCTCAGCAGCAAAGTAATGCAGAACTTCAATCGGCACGTGAACGATTAAGTGACGTTAAGAAACAAAGTAGTGATGCGAAAAGGGCTGCAAAAGAGCAACAGGATCAGGTTGCAAGTTTTCAAGAGAAGTTGAATTCACAACAGGATCGCCAAAATCATCGTCAATTAGAGTACCAAGAAGCACAGCGTTCGTGGTACCAATCATTAGGGGATGTTCACTCGCTCCAGTCCAGGATCAAGAATTACCGATCAATGCAGGAAGAATATTCAGGATACTATCAAGGTGTTCAGCATGTTCTTAAGCAGCGTCAACAATTTGCTGGACTTGATGGGGCGGTAAACGAACTGATTACTGTGCCAGAAAAATATACGGTAGCAATTGAGACAGTTCTGGGCAGTCAATTACAGCAATTAGTAGTTGAATACCAATCAACGGCCAAACAAATTATCAAGTACCTCGTTCATCAACGTGCTGGACGGGTAACCATCCTCCCCCTTGATACTTTAAGCTATCGTCAACCCTCAACGATTTTTAACCAGCTGCAGTCATTACCTGGTTATATTGGGAAAGCGACTGATCTAATTGAATATGATCCAAAGTATGATATTGTTGCCCAACACCTTTTGGGTAATACGGTTGTCGTTGATAACCTTGATCATGCAACGGTAATTGCTCGGCAGGGTCACCACCGCGTTAGAATTGTCACTCTTGATGGTCAACTGGTTAATGCTAGTGGGTCAATGACCGGGGGTGCAAACCGTCACCAACGGATTGGCCTGCTTAGTCAGAAACAGTTAGCTGGACAACTTCAGACCGCTCTCGACAAGGAGCAGACCAATGCAAGCCAGTTAGAAAAGCGGGTTGTCCAGATACAGGCGGCTCAAAAGCAGGGTGAAGAGCAGTTACAAGAGCTTCAGGAACACCTTCAGGAAGCAACTGAAAAGCTTCATTCAGTGACTGGACAGCGACAAATTTTGCAAAGTCAATGCCAGGCACTTGAGCGACAGGTTTCGGCACTTGAATTTCAAGCTGATCAACAAGGAAATCAACATGCTGATTATCAACAGCAGGTAGACAAAAACAACCAGCAGTTAGCAAATTCACAGAAGCAGTTTGATACTAATAAGCAACAGATTGCCGAATTGCAGGATCAGGTTAAGCAGTTACAGAGTGATGAGTCAGCTCAGAGCCAGCAACTTCACCAGATGGAACAGTGGATTGCCGTGGCTAAAGAACGTTTGCAACAAGTTGAAAGTCGGCAACATGATCAGCAACGTGAGAAACAAACGCTTCAGATTAACGTTGATCACCTTAATCACCAAATTGAACAACTCAATCTGCAAATTAATAGTGATCATGCTGATAATGAATCTAATGAAACCGCGTTACAGGACGCTAAGGAACAGTTGGATTCTGCTAGGCAACAGTTACTAAACGCCAAGAAAAAGCTAACGCTGATTGATCAAAAAGTGACTACTGCCGAAGGAAAACACGATCGTCTCCGTGAATTATTAGCAGCAGCAATTAATGAGTTGAACCAGATTAAAGCTCAGCAGGTAAGGGAAGAGTCACAAATCGACAATTATTTGAATCATTTGAGCTCACAGTATTCAATGACCATTAGTGAAGCACGTGAGAAAATTAGTGATCTTCCTGATGAACAGTTAGCAATTAAATTGAAGCTATTAAAACGGGGCCTGGATGATCTGGGCGAAGTTAATACTGGCGCGATTGCCGAGTATAAGCGTGTCAAGGAACGTTATGATTTCTTGTCAACCCAGCAGGAAGACTTATTAGCTTCACGTGATCAGCTGACTAAAACGATGAATGAGATGGATGAACAGGTTAAATCAAAGTTTACCGAGACCTTTAATAAAGTTTCAGTCGCCTTTGATCAAACCTTCCGGCAAATATTTGCAGGGGGACATGCACGATTAGTCTTGACTGATCCGCATAACCTGTTAACAACGGGAATTGACATTATGGCTCAGCCACCTGGAAAGAAGAACCAACGAATGAGTCTCCTTTCAGGAGGTGAAAAGGCATTAACAGCAATTACCCTTTTATTTGCAATCTTGAAAGTCCGTCCAGTACCGTTCGCAATTCTGGATGAACCAGAGGCAGCATTGGACGAAGTAAATGTTCAGCGATTTGCCAATTACCTGAGCCACTTTGGAAGTGATGGCCCGCAATTCATTGTGATTACTCACCGAAAAGGGACGATGATGAATGCCAACGTTCTTTACGGGGTCACAATGCAAGAGTCCGGGGTTTCAAGAATGGTTTCGGTTGATGTTGTTGATGCATTAGAAGAACAAAATGACTAGAAGGAAGGCGTAATTTATGGGATTATTTGATATTTTTCGTCGTCATAAGAAACATGAAGATAAACAAGAAGAACAAAGTCAGGCGCCTAAACCTGAAGAGCAGGCCGATAGAGAAGTCACTAGTGATAGTGGAACAGAAATAGTTCCACAGAGTAGTGCTGATGAGGAACCACGTCAAGAAAATGTTAGTGAGGCTCAAGCAACTCCTTCGAGTGCAGAAAAGGTTGAACAGGATAGTAGTGAAACAGTCTCAGAAGCCTCAGTCGCAGAGGATTCCGCTGAGCAAACTACAGATACTTTAGCGGAGAGTGCAACGAATTCTGCTGAGGCAGTAGCAAGTACTGAGGAAAATGTCTCTCAAACGGTAGAATCCGCAGAATCAGAGACTACAAGTGAAGCTTCTGAACCAGCAATGGATGATGCAGAGGGAGATAGTGATGAGGCTAAGGAACCGACTACTGAAGTTGCTGAAGAAGAGACTCCAGAAAAGAAGTACGACCAAGGATTAGAAAAATCACGAACTGGTTTTGGCGCTCGATTAAACCGGTTCTTAGCTAATTTCCGTCATGTGGATGAAGACTTCTTTGACGATCTTGAAGACATGCTGATTGAGTCTGATGTTGGCTATGACATGGCAATGAAGCTTAGTGACGAACTCCGTGAAGAAGTAAAACTGCAAAATGCGAAGAGTAAGCAGGATGTCTCAAACGTTATTGTTGAAAAAATGGTTGAGTTATATGAAAAAGCAGGTAAGAATGAGAATCCTAACTTGAACTTTGCCAAGGAAGGCCCAACTGTAATTATGTTTGTTGGTGTCAATGGTGCCGGAAAGACGACGACCATTGGGAAGATGGCTGCCTTGTTTAAGGGTCAAGGGAAAAAGGTCCTTTTAGCAGCAGCAGATACTTTCCGGGCAGGAGCAACCGAGCAACTTGATGTATGGGCTAAGCGTGATGGTGTTGATATCGTTACCGGACCTGAGAATGGGGATCCTGCAGCAGTCGTTTTTGATGCCGTTCAAAAAGCCAAAAAAGAAAATTATGATATTCTTTTCGTTGATACAGCGGGTCGACTACAAAATAAGGTTAATTTGATGAAGGAATTAGCTAAAATGAAGCGGATCCTGACCCGTGAAATTCCTGATGCACCACATGAAGTGCTCCTTGTATTGGATGCAACCACTGGTCAAAATGCCTTAAATCAGGCTAAGTTGTTTAAGGAAAGTACAGATGTGACCGGAATCGTCTTAACTAAACTAGACGGAACTGCTCGTGGGGGGATTGTTTTGGCAATTCGAAACGAGCTTCACTTGCCAGTTAAGTATGTTGGTCTAGGTGAAAAGGTTGATGATCTACAGAAGTTTAATGCCAGTGAGTTTGTTTATGGACTTTTCAAGGGCTTAGTTGAAGTCGATTAGTTAAGGAGCTGCTTACCAATGGAAATCGAAAAGAATGAGCGAATTAATTCGTTGTTTGAATTTTACCAACCACTTCTAACGGAGAAGCAGAATCAGTACCTTGAACTTTACTATGCCGATGATTTTTCACTTGGCGAAATTGCTGAGAATTTTCATGTAAGTCGTCAGGCAGTGTATGATAATATTAAGCGGACTGAAAAGATCCTGGAAGACTACGAGGCTAAGTTGCATTTGGACGCTGAATTTCAGGCACGAAATAAGCAAGCGGATGAAATTCAACAATACGTGAAACAACATTATCCAAATGACCAGCAATTAAATGAGTTGGTTGGTCACTTGGAAAATTTGGAGGAAGAATAAAAGATGGCATTTGAAGGATTAACAGATCGTCTTCAAAAGGCGATGGAAAAGCTACGACGGAAGCCAAAGGTTACCGAAGCAGATTTTCGGGAAACAATGCGGGAAATTCGGTTAGCATTACTTGAAGCGGATGTTAACTTTGCCGTTGTGAAGGACTTCGTTAAAAAGGTCCGTGAAAAGGCTGCTGGTGCAGAAGTGTTGAAGGGGTTAAATCCCGCTCAACAAATCGTTAAGATTGTTAATGATGAGTTAACAGAATTAATGGGTGAAGAGGCAGTTCCGCTTAACAAGGCTGCCCATATTCCAACCGTTATCATGATGGTTGGTCTTCAAGGTGCCGGTAAAACGACAACTGCTGGTAAATTAGCATTACGACTCAAAAACGAAGATAAGGCGCGACCACTTTTCATTGCCGCCGATGTTTACCGTCCTGCCGCAATTACCCAGTTGAAGCAGGTCGCTGATCAGATTGATGTTCCGGTATTTGAAAAGGGAACCGACGTTGATCCAGTTGAGATCGTCCGCGAAGGGATGGAAGTTGCTAAGCAGAACCATAACGACTATGTGATCATTGATACTGCTGGTCGTCTCCAAATTGACGAACAGTTAATGGACGAACTGGCTAACATTAAGAAGTTGGTTAACCCCGACGAAATTCTCTTGGTAATTGACTCAATGACGGGTCAAAATGCAGTTAATACCGCTCAGGGATTTGATGACAAACTCGACATTACGGGTGTTGTATTGACGAAGCTTGATGGTGATACCCGTGGTGGGGCTGCCATGTCAATTCGTGCCGTTACCGGTAAGCCAATCAAGTTCGTCGGTGAAGGTGAAAAGATGTCAGATCTTGATGTCTTCCACCCTGACCGGATGGCATCACGGATCCTTGGAATGGGTGACATGATGACCCTGATCGAAAAAGCCCAGAAGGATTTCGATGAAGAACAAGCCCAAGCAACAATGGATAAGATGCGTGAAAACACCTTTGATTTCAACGACTTCTTATCACAAATGGATCAGGTAACCAAAATGGGACCATTGGAAAACATCATTAAGATGATGCCGGGAATGGCTAATAACCCTGCCTTGAAGAATTTAAACCTTGATCCAAAGCAATTAGATCATATTCGGGCAATCATCTATTCAATGACACCTGAAGAACGGGAAAATCCGGATCTGATGAATCCAAGCCGTCGTCGTCGGTTGGCAGCTGGTGCAGGTCGACCAATCGTTGAAGTAAATCGAATGATCAAACAATTCAACCAGATGCGGAAGATGATGAAACAGGTCACCAACGGAAACTTTAATGGTATGCAAAACATGTTTGGTGGCCAAATGCCAGGAATGCCAGGCGGTAAGATGGGACAAATGGCAATGAGCCATATGGCCCGGAAGATGAAGAAGGATAAGCAAAAGCGGATCAAGAAGCTCCGCAAGCTCAGAAAGCGTCACTAATTTTAGTAAAATCAAAGCTGATTAATTGATTACTAGATAAGTAATTAATCAATCAGCTTTTTTCTTATAATTATTATGAAAAAATTATTTGAGAATCGTAGTTTATTTAAGTGACGATAATTAACAATGAATAGGTAGTCGTCAATTAAATGTAAATAATTGATGATAATTCAGTGCTTATCAATTGATTAATTGATATTTTGGCAACTTGTCATTAGAAAGTTAGAGAGCTAAAATTGCAATGTCTTTCCGGAAACATGATAAGTCAATTTGCGGAGTGATAACGATTTATTATCCTACAATGGAGTGATGAAATTGGTTTCAAAGAATAATCAAAACAACTTTCTATGGGGAAAAGAAGAGCCACATTATGGGTTGCGGAAGTTAAGTGTTGGGGTTGCTTCGGTGCTTTTATCAACGGCTATTTTGGCAGGGATGAATACAAAAGCACAAGCCGCAACAGCTAATAAAGAAGCTAATCAGGAGATTGGTCAGGAACAGAAAACACCTGTTAGTAATTCAAACGGTTCAGTTACTTTGAGAACAGGTACAAATCCAGCGGGGCAAACCCAGCAATCTGATCAACAAGCCATTACGCCAACCACTCCAATTAATAGTCAGGTCGGTCAAACAATTAATGTTATTAAACATACCGTTACCGAAACAACTGGGGATAAAGCATCAGGAGAACGCGGTCAAACTAGCCTTGATTTAGAGATGAAAATGCTAGCTAATGCTGCACGGCAAATAAAGGCGGGCGACTACATCGATATTAAGCTAGGAATGCCATATATAACGATAAAAGGGAATAGATACACTTTCAGTTACGGTGCTGTAAATAATGAAAAGGACAATATTAAGCCTATCCAGTATCAAGGCCACACGATTGGGTATATTGTTCCTAGTGGTGATACCGAAAGCTATAAGCAATCGTCTCCTGAGACTTCTTCTACTGGAATGATTAAGTGGGATGAAATTGATAACGAGAATAAGGACGATATAAGTAACGCTGGAAGTAACGGTTATTACCGAATTATTTTTAATGATGTCTTAAGTAATTATTTAAGGAACCAGTCTGGGGAGAATGGCGATGTTGATATTAAGGCAAAAATGATTTGGTATAACATCAGTAGTAATGGTGACAAGCAAGTCCTTAAACCAAGTGAAACAATTACGCTTTACAGTGATGATGGAGCCACGAGTTATACGCCCCACAATGATCTTCAAATTGGTAACGAATCATTTAACAGTGGTATCCGTCTTAATGTAGTTAAAAGGAAGAGGGGCGGAAGTGATATTTCGGTAACCTCAAAGCCTCAAGCAATTGACCATACAGGTAATACTCCTGCACATATGTGGCGAAAGATAGATGGAAAAGAAACTTTACAAGTTACCGATAATCAATGGCAAGGTGTCGGTATTTCCTTAGCAAACTTGGGACGCAACTTTACGATTACGGTTACTAAACCGGCCTCAAACCAAGATGTAACAACTAGCTTTGTTAGTGCTGAGAATTTACAAAAAGCGTTACAAGGTTTAATTGTACCGTCAGATTCGAAAGTCTCTTCATACTTAGTAGATCATTTGACTAACAACGATAGTTACTATCTATCTGATCAATTCACTTACCAGAAGCCTAAAGTTAAAGTAACAGCGGTTGAAGATGGTAGTGATAAAGAAACGTACCATGTGGTAATTGATGATGATTATAAAGGGTTTAAGACTACGTCGGCTGGGGATGACGGCACTGGAAAAAGTATTAATCTATCTCCCGTTACGTTAATTACCTGGACCCCTACTATGAGGAACGCATTATTGCCTGAAGAAGGTATTACTAGTTCAGAAGAAGATACTAAAAAGGCAACCTATTTCAATCAGCAAAAAAAGAACTGGCTCTATGGGTACTCGATCCGCAACGAAAAAGTTCGTGATTATATGAACGGTCATCCTTGGCATGTCAATGTGGCGAGTCAGGGGAAGACTAATTACGATACCGATTATGGTTACTGGATTGATATGGGAACTGATTCAAAACCGCTTAATCAAGCAGCCGTTAATTCTATATTTTATGGAATTATTAGGCAAACGATCCACTATGTAGATGTTAAGGGTGACCAGATGAAAGATGATAATGGTAAACTAATTCCTGATAAGGTTCGTCAAGTCACCTTTACCAGTGATACTGGAGTAAGTGGTTCTTTTAAGACAAAAGAACAATTTGATGATATTGATATTCCTGGAGTAACTCATTATTCAACCTATCGAGGAAACAAAACTGACAATAAAGTAGTCTACAGTGGCAAAAGAATTTCGGAAATCGGTAGTGAAAAGCCATTTGGTTATCCTCATGATAACTTTGAGGAATACGTTGTTTATGTAAAGGATGAACCTAAGCCAGATCCACAACCAACGCCTAAGCCTAAACCGGATCCAAAACCTGATCCGACACCACAACCCAAACCACAACCGCAGCCAGTTCCAGAACCACAGCCACAACCGACACCCAAACCACAACCTAAACCAGATCCAACGCCAACACCACGTCCGCAGCCTAAGCCGGATCTACAACTAAATCCACAACCTCAACTCCAGCCGCAACCAGTTCCAGAACCACAGCCACAACCGATTCCGACACCGACTCCTCAACCAAGTCAAACTCCGACTCCACAGCCAACTCCACAAAATAATCCTAATCCTGGCCCAATTAAGGTAAAGAAGCCTAATACGGTATTGAGTGTACAGAATAAGCCAATAACTGAACAACCACAGTTACCACAAACTGGATCGGGACAAGATAAGGGGGTACTAGCCCTTGGTTTGGCTAGCTTGCTAACTAGTTTCGGCCTTGGAATGAAGAAAAAGAAAAATATTTAGCCTGTCAAGAAAAAATACTTTACATTCTTTTGGAAGACTGGTATATTATTACCTGTTAAGAAATTTATAGGGAGGTGCAAAGAATGTCCGTTAAAATTCGTTTAAAGCGTATGGGTTCAAAGAAGCGTCCGTTCTACCGTATCGTGGTAGCTGACTCACGTGCACCACGTGATGGTCGTTTCATTACTTCTTTAGGTACTTACAACCCATTGACCACTCCTAAGGAAATCAAGTTTGACGAAGATGCCATTATGGATTGGTTACAAAAGGGTGCTCAACCTTCTGACACTGTTCGTAACATGCTTCAAAAGGCCGGTGTTATGAAGAAGTTCCACGAATCAAAGTATGCTAAGAAGTAGTGATATTTAGTCATGACTGAGATCAATATTGAAGGGCTGATTCGTAGTTTAGTAACCCCGTTGATAGGGCATCCGGATGCTTTGTCAATTACCCAGTCTGAGGATGATCGTTTTCAACGATATGTTGTCGATGTTCATCCCCAAGATGTTGGTCGCCTAATTGGGCGCCAGGGACATATTGCTTCAGCTCTACGAACGATTGTTGAAGGAGCACGTCCACGACGCTCCAATTCAAAAAGAATTCGGTTACTAATAAATGATCACCGCCACTAAAATAAAAACTCCCACACTAATCTGTGGGAGTTTTTGTCGATTTTTGGAGAAATTTAAATGAAATTTTATAATGTTGGAAAAATAGTTAATACTCACGGAATCCGTGGTGAAGTACGGGTAATCCCGACGACTGACTTTGTTAATGAACGGTTTGCCAAAGGTGCCAAGCTCTATTTGGAAAGTATTGAAGGTACACCACTAGAGTTAGAGATCGAGTCTGCCCGTCCTCATAAAGGCTCAATCCTCGTTAAGTTTGTGGGCTACGATAATATTAATGATGTTGAAAAGTTTCGTAACCAGGAATTACGGGTTAGTGAAGAGGATCAGCAGCCTCTTGAAGAAGGTACCTATTATTACCATCAGATTATTGGACTAACTGTTAAAACGATTGATGGACGTGAATTAGGAACAATTAAAGAAATCCTTTCACCAGGAGCCAATGATGTTTGGGTAGTTCAGCGTCCTCATAAGGCAGATCTTTTGCTGCCGAAGATTGATGACGTAATTAAAAATGTTGATTTGGATAATGGGGTAGTTGAAGTTGAATTATTGGAGGGCCTTGAATAATGAGAATTGATATCTTAAGTCTTTTCCCGGATATGTTTCAAGCCACCCTTGGCGAATCAATTATCGGAAAGGCTCAGGAAAATGGTTTTCTTGATATTAAAGTAACCGATTTTCGAGACTATACGGATAATAAACATAATCGGGTTGACGATACACCATTTGGCGGTGGCGCTGGAATGCTTTTGCAAGCACAACCAATTTTTGATGCAATGGCTGCTATTGATAAGGAAACCCAGGATCAATATCCTAAGGGCAGGGTAATCTTAATGGATCCAGCTGGGCGAAAATTCGATCAGGAGTATGCTCAGGAGCTGTCTCAGGAAGAGCACCTTACATTTATTTGTGGTCATTATGAGGGTTATGATGAGCGAATTCGCAATCTGGTTACTGACGAGGCTTCATTAGGTGATTATGTCCTAACCGGTGGGGAACTAGCGGCAATGGTAATGATTGATGCTACTGTTCGTTTTGTGCCCGGTGTATTAGGGAATATGTCTTCACCAATGGGCGATTCCTTTAGTAATGGTTTATTAGAGTATCCTCAGTATACCCGACCAGCTGATTTTCGGGGAATGAAGGTTCCTGAAGTTCTTACTAGTGGTAACCACCAAAAAATCAAGGAATGGCGTCAACGTGAGGCATTAAAACGAACCCTGGAACGGCGGCCGGATCTCTTAAAGACGGCTAAGTTAACTCGTGAGCAACGAATAATGCTTGAAGATTTGAAGCTCGATCAGGATCCAAATGTACCGGACTAGAAAGGGGTTCAAATGAAGAAGTTTATTCAACGGTTATTATGGAAACAGGATCCAGAATTATATCGGAGTAAGGATGCTAAACTAACGCCAAGCCTGCGAACGATTGATTTAATTGGCCTAGGGACCGGGATGGTTGTTGGGACAGCAATCTTTACTCTTCCCGGAATCGTGGCGGCTGATCATACAGGTCCAGCTGTTCCATTAGCGTTTATTGTCGCCGCAATTGGAGCAGGTTTATCAGCGTTAGCCTATGCAGAAACGTCATCGGTATTGCCTTTTGCTGGCTCTGCCTTCTCGTGGATTAATGTTTTATTCGGCGAATTCTTTGGTTGGATCGCAGGTTGGGCCCTTCTTGCGGAATATTTTATTTCGGTTGCTTTTGTTGCCTCAGGATGGTCCGCTTATATGCAGGGATTCCTTGCTAGTTTTGGCATTAAATTGCCAGTAGCGTTAACGGGAGGGTTCAACCCACAAAAGGGCTCCTACGTTGATATCCTTGCTGCAGTCGCAATCTTAGCTGTGGGAATCCTAATTTCACGTGGTGTTCATCAGGTTAGCCGGATCGAGAACATCATCGTGAGTGTCAAGCTCCTGGTTATTTTAATGTTTATTGTGGTTGGGATGACAGCAATTCATCCACAGAATTATTCACCATTTATCCCACCACACGTTGCTGGAACAACTTTCGGTGGTTGGCAGGGGATCCTTGCCGGAACCGCCCAAATTTTTATCGCCTATGTCGGTTTTGATGCAATCGCAGCAAATACCGCAGAAACGATTAATCCGCAGAAGACAATGCCAAGGGGGTTGATTGGGACCCTTGTCTTGGGAACTGGATTCTTTATTGCAGTTTCACTTGTTCTTGTGGGGATGTTTAAGTACAGTCGCTACGCTAATAATGCAGAACCAGCTGCCTGGGCGTTACGTCAATCGGGGCATTACCTTACCGCTAACTTATTGTCGATTGTTGCGATTGTCGGAATCTTTTCTGCTTTAATTGCCATCCTGCTTGCATCATCCCGTTTAATCTATGCTTTTGGTCGTGATGGGCTGCTTCCACAGAGCCTCGGTCACATTGACCACAAGCATGTCCCTAATCGTGCGTTATGGATGATTACGTTTCTAGCCATGATCCTTGGCTCCGTTTTTCCGTTTACGTTTTTAGCTACTCTAGTATCTGCTGGAACTTTAGTTGCGTTTATCTTTGTCTCATTCGGGATCTATGCTCTTCGTCCGCGCGAGGGAAAGGATCTCCCGATGGCACAATTCAGAATGCCCGGCTACCCAGTATTGCCAGCAATTTCCGCTCTATTCTCGGCAGTGATTTTCTGGGGATTAAACGTCGATGCCAAGATCATGATGATCATTTGGTTTATGATTGGCCTACTCATCTATTTTGTTTACGGAATTCGTCATTCGATCATTAATAAGGAACATCAATCAAAATAACCCTTGAAAGGGAAGAGAAAACCTAGTATAGTAATAAATGGCTGTTTAGCCATAAGAAACGGTATTCCGCTGCCCAAGTTGGACATGAATGTCGGCGAAAGGATAGAATTTTTATGCGTCAAAACAAGTTAATCGAAAAGATTACTGCAAGTCAATTACGGGATGATATTCCAGATTTCCGTGCCGGTGATACTGTTCGGGTTCACGCCCTCATTGTTGAAGGTTCACGTGAACGTGTTCAGATGTTCGAAGGTATCGTTATCAAGCGTCACGGTGCTGGTATCAGTGCTACTTACACTGTTCGTA
Organism: Limosilactobacillus sp.; assembly: GCF_022651205.1. Lineage (GTDB taxonomy): Bacteria > Bacillota > Bacilli > Lactobacillales > Lactobacillaceae > Limosilactobacillus. The sequence continues at coordinate 193 of NZ_JALCQI010000021.1, read as the reverse complement.
AGATTAGTAACGGTGTTGGTGTTGAACGTACTTTCCCAGTACACTCACCACGTGTTGCTAAGATTGACGTTCTTCGTCATGGTCGTGTACGTCGTGCTAAGTTGTACTACTTACGTGAACGTACTGGTAAGGCTACTCGGATTGCTGAAAAGCGTCGTGACAAGTAGCAATAGAGAACCCTTGTGTAGCAGGG
>NZ_JALCQI010000020.1 GCF_022651205.1 Limosilactobacillus sp. | reverse complement strand
AGGCAGTCTTGGCTTCTTGCCACCTTTACCAGGACGGCGTTGCTTGTTATTTGAATCGTATAGTTGAACACGGGTAAGGCGTTCATTATTGTTTTGATTATTCAATGGATTCACCTCAGAGTCAAATATGAGACTTATATTTTCAAGGATATATTATAACATTTTACCGAATAATTAACCGTTTTAGTGATATTTGACAATAAAAATTAGGGACCGGGAATAAACCCAGCCCCTAATTTTAATCATTACTTTTATTTAGGGAGGAAAAGATATAAGAGTTATCTTATGCTTCCTAATATACAGACAAGTCATGAAGAAATTGTGACGGATTGCTAAAGAATAATTAATCTTTAGCTGTGTCCTTCATTTTTTCTTCTTTTTGACCGAATCCTTTACCTTCAGCAGCAAAGCGCTTATCACCACGGTAAAGTTCAATGCAAGTCCAAGCTAAGAGAATAAGAATAGCGATAATGGTGAGGTAGGCAAGGACGTCAGAAGTTCCCTTTGACCAAATATCAAAGCCTTCGTAAGTTGAAGGAAGGTTGTAAAGGTTCAAGAACGTTAATGCGATAACTGAGATCCAACCGCAAATCTTAACCCAGGTACGGTTCTTAAACTCACCCATTTCAACTTCACTGTTAGTCATCATTAGAAGTGGCAACATGGAGAATGGTAGGGCAAAGGCCAAGAAGACCTGAGAATTTTCCATCAAGAGGTTCAATGCGGTGTGTTGTTGGATAACGGAATCACCAGAAGTCATTGCAACACAGGCAAGAACAGGGATAACGGAGATAATCCGCGTAACAAGACGACGAGCCCACAATGGCATCTTCATGTGGACGAACCCTTCCATGATTACCTGACCAGTTAAGGTACCAGTAATGGTTGAGTTTTGACCAGAAGCCAATAAGGCAACGGCGAACAATGTTGAAAGAATACCCGATTTAGCAACGGCAATTAAAATTGGGTTACTGAGCATTGAGGTGTTGTTCAGTGCGTCGTACAAACCGAAGAATGAACTATCCTTAACAGCACCAAACTTGAAGACAGCAACACCCATGATTAACAAGAGTGAGTTAACAATGAATGCTAATGATAACTGAATATTTGAGTCCCAAGTGGTGAAACGAACAGTTTGCCGAATTTCATCAAGGTTGTTGTGATCAAGTTGCCGAGTTTGTGAAATTGCGGAGTGAAGGTATAAGTTGTGGGGCATAACGGTCGCACCAATGATCCCAAGCGTACCACTCAATGGAGTAATTCCACCGATTTCTGGGTGTTGGGCAATTGCCTTAGCTGATGGTAGCAAGCCCATGAATACGCCACCCCAATCAGGCCGTGATAAAGCAACTTGGTAAGCGAAGACAAATAGGATAACTAAAATTAGGCAGGCAACGATTGCTTCGATTTTCCGGAATCCAATCTTGGTTAATAATAGCAATACTAAAACATCAAGAACGGTAATAAATACTGATGGAATTAACGGAATATGGAATAGCAAGTTAAGGGCAATCGCAGCACCAATAACTTCGGCAATATCAGTCGCCATAATGGCTAACTCAGTCATAATCCAAAGAATAACACCTAATGCTTTACCGGTACGGGCCCGTGTTGCCTGGGCCAAGTCCATTTGGCTCACGATTCCGAGTTTAGCTGCCATGTATTGAAGTAACATCGCAATCAAACTTGAAATCAAGATAGTAGTCATTAAGGTGTATTGGAAACTTTGACCACCGGTAATTGAGGTAGCCCAGTTACCAGGATCCATGTAACCCACGGCGACTAATGCACCAGGGCCAGAGTAAGCGAATAATGTTCGCCAGAAACCTTTACCATGTGGAACCTTGACAGTTCCGTTGATCTCTTCTAGAGACTTACCGTTAGCATATTCAATTAAATGATGCTTACGGTGTTGATTTTTTGTGTTGTCCACGCCAAATCCACCTTTCATCTTTTTTTGTTAACACGAATTGGACACAATGGTTAACTTAAATTGATTACTTTGTTAGGGTAACATAAAAAATAATGCATAACAACGGAAGATTGCCGATTTAACGGCGTTTATCGTCGTAATGAGGAAGAACTAAAGTGAAAATTTGGTTGACCTAATAACATTACAACCGCTTTCAAAGAATCGAAAATAAAATTTAAAAATAATAAAAGAGGTTAATTATTTTTAAAATAGTGTTTGTGGTAGTTAATAGATAAACAAAACTATGACAACCGGTTGACATTAGGGCGATTATTCATTTATAATCAAACACATAACTTAAAAGAAATATTTCACAAGCGAGGTATTAATGGAATGAAAGCTCTTGTATTAACTGCTGTTAAGAACTTAGAAGTTAAAGATGTTGAAATGCCAGATGTTAAACCTGATGAAGTGTTAGTTCACACTGCCTATGCCGGTATTTGTGGAACCGATCACGCGCTTTACGCTGGTTTACCAGGTTCAGCTGATGCTGTTCCACCAATTGTTCTTGGTCATGAAAACTCCGGTGTTGTTGCTAAGGTTGGTTCAGAAGTTAAGAACGTTAAGGTCGGTGACCGTGTTTCTGTTGACCCAAACATCTACTGTGGTGAATGTAAGTACTGCCGGACTTCACGCCCAGAACTCTGTGAACACCTTGATGCTGTTGGTGTTACCCGTGATGGTGGGTTTGAAGACTACTTTACTGCACCAGCTAAAGTTGTTTACCCTATTCCTGACAGTCTTTCATTAAAGGCAGCCGCTGTTACTGAACCACTTTCATGTGCCGTTCACGGTGTTGACCTTCTTGAATTACACCCATACCAAAAAGTATTGGTTATCGGTGACGGCTTCATGGGTCAATTATTTGTTCAAACTCTTCTTGCTCAAGGGGTAGAAGAAGTTACATTGAGCGGCCTCTCAGAAGACAAGTTGAAGTTGAACCATGACAAGTTCGGTGCTAAGACAATCAATACCGCTAAGGGTGAAAAGATCCCTAATGATACTTACGACATCGTAATTGAAGCCGTTGGTCGTCCAGAAACTCAAGAACAAGCTGTTGAAGCAGCAGCACGTGGTGGTCAAGTATTGATGTTTGGTGTTGGTAACCCAGACGACAAGTTCTCCATTAATAGTTATGAAGTATTCCAAAAGCAATTAACTATTCAAGGGGCTTTCATTAACCCTTACTGCTTTGAAGATGCAATTGCATTGATGGGTTCAGGTAAGGTTGATGTATTACCATTGCTTTCTCACGAATTCGACCTTAAAGAAGTTGATGACTTTGTAAATGGCCGGATTAAGGGTGTTTCTAAGGCTGTTGTTAAGTTAGCAGGGGAAGAAGCATAAATCTAACTACTAACATATTACTCATATTATTAGTGAGGCTGAATTTAATTATTGGCCTCACTTTTTTAATTTCAGTTGTTGACACGGTGTCACTTTAAATGATAAAGTTAGTCTAACAATTAGTGACACGATGTCACTCTGGAGGAATGAAAAATGCCAAGCACAACTTTTCTCAATTTAAACGAACCAAAAAAAGCGAAGATTAATCAAGCGCTACTGACTGAGTTTAGTAATCACAGTATTTCTGATGCCCAAGTAGCACGGATTGTCAAAAGTGCGGGGATTGCTCGTGGCGCTTTTTACAAATACTTTGATGATTTACATGATGCATATAACTATCTCTATCAGCAAGCAATGAGCGATATTCATAAGAAGATTTCAGGTAGCAAGCAGATGCTTAGTGCTAAGGAGTACAGAAACCAGATCCAAGCTTTCTTAGATGTGGTTAACGGTAGTCCATATCGTGATCTAGTTAAACTCCATTTTCAGGTAAATGAGGGTCTAGTTAAGGCCAATCATATAAACACCCCACAACCTAAGAATGGTCGTGAATGGGGAGTAATGGTGCTCAGTCACGAAGCAATTAAGGAAAGCCTAGAGACTCCAGAAAAAGAAGAGAAAATTATTGATCAATGTTATGAAGCAATTCAGGCTCTTACAAAGGAAGCGTGACTAAAATGTTCCTAGCAATTAAAGAAATCTTACACGAAAAGTTTCGTTACGGATTAATCATGGCGATGTTTATCCTCATTAGTTATTTAATGCTTATTCTAATGGGGTTAATGCTTGGTTTAGCGAATGAGAATACTGCGGCGATCAAGTCTTGGGACACCCAGACTGTTTTCTTAAATAAGAATAGTAACGATAGCCTTAGTCAATCAATGATTACGAAAGATCAAATCAAGGGTCTCTCAAAGCATGACGCCCTAGTTGGGGCAACGCCAGTAGTAATCGAAACAGCGGGAAAGAAAAGTAACAAGGAAAGTATCCAGTTTGTCGGGCTAGATCCAAGCCAATTTATCTATCAAGACAAATTGAAGCTAGTCAGTGGTCGCCAAGCAAAAAATAACCAACAAATTGTTCTAGATGAGAGTTTGAAGGAGAAAGGGTACCACTTAGGACAAAAGGTTACACTAAATTCCTTATCACAAGAATTTGAAGTAGTTGGGTTTGCTAAAAACGCCAAGCTAAATATTGCACCAATTGCATATGGAAATTTAGGGACGTGGCGGCAACTAAAGGAAGTAGATAGTTCGGTTGTTGCTAGTGGAATCTTTAGTGACGATACACAAGAGACGAGTGCGGAGCCTAAATTAGCACATTATACAGTGAAGGAGTTTATTGATAAGTTACCGGGATACCGGGCGCAGAACACAACGTTCCTCTTTATGATTTCCTTCTTGATGGTAATTTCGTTAATAATTATTGCAGTCTTTTTGTATATCTTAACGATGCAGAAAATGGCCCACTTTGCGGTTCTCCGGGCTCAGGGGGTACCGGCAAAGCACTTAATTAGTTCGACGCTGGCTCAGGCAGTGATCCTGGTTTTTGTTGGTGATGTTGGCGGGATTGCACTGACTGAATTAACTTCACTACTCTTACCAACAACAGTGCCAATCTTGATGAACTGGCCATTAATCTTGGGCTTATCAGTTGTGATGATTGTTTTAGGGATGCTCGGGGCATTACTTCCCGTACGGTTAATCCTTAAGATTGATCCAGTCAAAGCGCTTAATTAAGGAGAAAAATATGGAAACAGCAATTAAACTAGAAAACGTGAATAAGTCTTTCGGCAAGGGAGTCGGCAAAGTTCACGTGTTGAAAGATGTTAATTTTACAGCTAATCTCGGTGAATTATGTTTAGTTCTTGGCCCATCAGGTTCCGGAAAGAGCACGTTTCTGACAATTGCTGGGGGATTGCAGACACCGGACAGTGGGAAAGTAATCATTGATGGTCAAGATTTTTTAAACTTACCAAGTAAGAAGCGTGATCAGTTCCGTCTAAATAAAATCGGCTTTGTGCTCCAATCGTATAACCTGTTACCTTATTTAACAATTGCCGATCAATTTAAGCTAGTGCAGCAAGTGAAGGCAAAGGGGAATTTGAACCAGGAAGAGCTTCAAAAGTTGTTGCGGGAGCTTGGCATCGAAAAACTCTTAAAACAATACCCAGCAGAACTGTCTGGCGGTCAAAACCAGCGAGTAGCGATTGCTCGTGCTCTATATACTGAACCGCAAATTGTTCTGGCTGACGAACCAACTTCTGCACTCGATAGTGAACGTGTTGAGATGGTTGGCCGCTTGCTGAAAAAGTTAGCTGTCAAACGAAATAAAGCGGTAATCGTTGTTACTCATGACCTTCGCTTAAAGCAATTTGCCGACAAAATTTACCAATTGAATGACGGAAAATTACTGCAGGAGAAGGAATAGCAAGTAGTGAGCCGAAGATGATAATAAGATTTGCTTTAGATTGTTATCAGCTAATTCTTGAAGAGGGAAGATATTGGTATAATTAACAATTAGTAAGCATTTAGTTCGGAAAATAAGGAGGAACTCATGGCCTTTTTAGAATTAAAGGACATTCACAAATCGTACTACCTAGATAAACAAGCATTTCCTGTTCTTAAAGGGATTGACCTCTCTTTTGAACGGGGTGAATTTGTTTCCATCCTTGGTGAATCTGGTGGGGGTAAGTCAACTTTGATGAACATCATTGGTGGACTTGACCGCAACTTTGAGGGAAAAGTAATTGTCGATGGTAAATTAATTGATCACAGTAAGGAAAAGCAATTAGATAACTATCGGCGCTCAACCGTCGGCTACATCTACCAATCCTATAACCTAATTTCCCACTTAACGGTCCTTGATAATGTTTTGATTGCCTTAGACATGACAACATTAGATAAGACTGCTCGGCGCAAGCGGGCCTTAGAGTTGCTTGAACGTGTTGGCCTAGCAGACCAGGTTAATAAGCATCCGAATCATTTGTCTGGTGGGCAAAAGCAACGAGTAGCGATTGCGCGGGCGTTGGCGAGCGATCCCCAGTTGATTATTGCGGATGAACCAACGGGAGCCTTGGATTCTGAAAATACCAAAGAAGTATTGAACCTTCTTGATGATATTGCTAAGGACGGGAAATTGGTAATTGCCGTTACCCACTCCCAAGAAGTAGCTGATCATGGTACTCGAGTTGTTCACCTTGCCGATGGAAAGATTGATGGTGATCAAAGGTTACGACCAGCTTATCCAGTTCCCCAAGATTTAGAACGACTAGAATCCCGGGAATTACCAGCAATTGCTAGTTACCGGACGTCATTTAAGCACCTGATGTATAACTTCTGGCGAAATTCGTTAATTATGCTTGGCACTGCGATTGGAATTTTTGCTGTACTTCTGTTTAGCGGGTTAGGAAATGGGGTTAATGGCTATATTCAAAGCCAAATTAACTCACTTGCCAACCCACGAAGCATTACCATATTGAAGAACACAACCGGGAAAAAGATGACCCAGGATCAGTTACAAATGTCGGCGCAGAATATGATGGCAGATCCCCAATCGATGTTTATTAAACAAAGTGAGATTAACCGAGTAAAGAAAATTTCGGGAGTTTCTTCTGTTGAAAAAGGCTATACCCTGCCAAGTTATCGGTTATCGTATAAGGATCTTCAACAGAGTGGGGCATCAATGGATAGTTGGACTAATGCAATGACTACCCACGGGATTATTAAAGGACACAAGCCTGGAGATGGTGAAATTGTCCTGACTAAGCAGCAGGCAATCCAGTTAAATGGGGTTAAGAAGTACAAACAGTTAGTTGGAAAGACGGTCAAGATCAGTTTTAACTGGGTTGATAAGGCTGGTAAACCGGTTCAAGCTCAAGGAAGCGTTAAGGTAGCGGGGATTTCTAATGGGACCAGTGTTCGGACTGCACTCAATACTTCGACAATTACAAAGATGATTCGTGAGGCTAATGGTAGTCCTCAGCCTAATTTTCTTTCTGTAAACGTTAAGGATCTTAACCAAGTACAAACCGTTGCCGGAAAGATAAACAACTTACGTGATGGCCAGGACAAACGAATTCTTGGTGCAGTGACGGTCGGGTCTATTTTGAAGACGGTTAATACCTATGTTAAGTTAGCCTCAACCCTCCTTGCTGCAATTGCGGGAATTTCACTATTAGTTTCCGCGTTAATGATTATCGTAACAATGTATATGTCAGTTTCGGAACGGACCAAGGAAATTGGTATTTTACGCGCACTTGGTGAACGGAAGAAGGATATTCGGCGATTGTTTACTTCAGAATCAATGTTTATCGGCTTCTTCTCGGCAATCTTAGCTCTAGTAATCGTTCTTGTTGCGACGTTAGCAATTAACCATGGTTTGTACCCGTTAATTAAGTACAACATCATTCAAATCACGTTTGGTAATATTGTCTTTGCGTTTGTTATAGCGTTGATTATTTCATTCCTAGCGGCATTATTACCAGCAAGACGGGCAGCTAAACTAAATCCAATCGATGCTCTTGCGGCAGATTAAAATTGAATAAAGAGGAAATAACCAGTGATGCAAGGACTAAAGTAGCCCTGATCATTGGTTGTTTTTCGTTGAATAATATACGGTTTACTGGAAAATGGCTATTTTCTCCATAAAATGTAAAAAATATTTTTAGGCTAACCGAAATGGAGTTATAATATAGTGTGGAGGTGTTAAAATGACGACGGTTTATGTTCAAGATGATAAGGTAACTCAAGAATTTAATTGTTCCGACGGCTCCACTGGGGTATTGAAAGTGGAGGATTTAAAGACAGCACCAACATATTATTTTAAATTTTATGCTCACAGCCATCCGAGTTTTCGGCTAGCTGATGACGAATTTCACGATGGGGAAGAAGTCACGATTAAAGATGTCCTTAGTAGCGATCAGGTCGCACTTAAGTTTGTTTAGTTAAAAATGATAAGAGACGCAGAATTAGGTAAACGTCTAGTTCTGCGTCTCTTACTTTTTATCGATGAATTATTTGTTCAGCGTGTGATAAGACATCTGCGATTAATGTCATTACGTGGGGATCTTCAAGGTGGTAAATAATCGTCTTGCCTTCTCGCTTCTGTTCAACGAGATTAAATTTCCGCAGTAGTTGCAATTGGTGGGAAACTCCTGATTGTTCCCAATGCATTCGCTGACTAAGCTCCGTAACACTCATTGAATCCTGAATTAGTAGGTATAATAACTGGAGACGTTTTGGATTCCCCAATAATTTAAATAGCTGACTAATTTCCTTGATATCGTTAAAATCTCTCCCCGTCTGGCTAATCATGTAATCACTCTTTTCACTATCTAAACAAAACCCCAATATGTGTATAATTCTATTATATAACAAAAGGGATTGTGACATAAATTATATTACCTAGATGAAATAACACACGACGCAGTACACAAATAGGGCTTCAGTGCTCGGAAAATCCGAGCACTGAAGCCCTATTTGTGCTTGCGAGGGCGTGAAAATGAAGTCATTTATGACTTCATTTTCACGCTCCTTTTGTTAATGATTTAGTTATTAATTAGAGAACAATCTTTTGTCCTGCGATAATTTGGTTTGGATTAGAAATGTGGTTTATCCGTGCCAAAGTTTCGTAACTCATTCCGTAACGTGCTGCAATGGCGGAAAGGGTATCGCCAGACTGGATGGTGTATGAACCACCACGGTTTGATGATGTAGCAGCTGCAGAACGGTGACTAGTGTAGCCACGACCACCTAGGTTTAAAGTTTGACCAGCGTAAATTCGGTTAGGGTTAGAAATATTGTTTAACCGTGCTAATGTTTCATAACTCATCCCGTAGTGAGCGGCGATTGCTGATAATGAATCACCAGCCTTAACGGTATATGAACCAGAAGCGGAAGAGGTAGAAATAGAAGCACTATGACTTACAGCAGTTGAAGAAGCGTCAGCACTTAACTTTAATACTTGACCAGCATAGATCCGGTTAGGATTAGAAATGTTATTTAACCGTGCCAGAGTTTCGTAGTTAGTACCGAGTCGAGAAGCGATTGCTGAAAGTGAATCACCAGCTTTGACGGTGTAAGTTCCAGCAGAAGTATTACTATTGCTTGTTTGGTGGCTTTGAGCTGGAGCACTAGTGTTAGCACTTAACTTTAATACTTGACCAGCGTAAATTCGGTTAGGATTAGAAATGTGGTTGAGGCTAGCCAAGGATTGGTAATTAGTTCCGAACTTATTAGCAATTCCAGAGAGGGTATCACCTGATTGAACAGTGTAGGTTCCGCTAGCGTTAGATGAACTGGAACTAGCATTAGTTGTGGTGCTTGTTGAAGTGTTAATTTGTGGGGTAGATTGTTGCCGAACAAGAAGATGTTGACCAACATAGATCCGGTTTGGATTACTAATGTCATTTAGTGAAGCAAGGTGGTTAACCGTTGTGCTAAACCGGTTGGCAATTCCAGAAAGGGTGTCACCGCCTTGAACAGTGTAGTAACCAGTATTACTTGTACTTGCACTTCCACTATTGTAGCTGCTGTTATCACCGTTGTTGTTCTTATTAATAACAACTTTTCCGGATAAAGCAACTGAGTCAAGTTGGGTTAAGTTGTTTGAACGGATAATACTCATTAAAGTATTAGCGTAACTAGGATCAGTTGCGTAACCGTCTTGTTGAAGCTTACGGGTAACTGAAGCAGGGTTGGTGTCACCAAGGAGGTTCCGGTAACGACTGTTAACGTTTAAGAAACGACCATGATCAGCAACCGATTCAGAGTTATTGGCATAAGCACGGAAGTTAGCGTTAACGTAAACAGAACGACCACCGTATACTTCACGTGTTCGCATGGTTACGGAATGACCGTTATAAGAGCCCTTAATTCCAAAAAGGTTATGTGCGCTAGTGGATAAGCTAGAACGGCCCCAACCACTTTCAACGATCGCCTGAGCAACAGTAACTGAAGGAAGAACGTGGTATTGGTTCCAGCCATCAATTGCCCCTTGAGCAACACTTTGAATGAATTGTTGTGAGTGGGCATTGTTGCTAAAGTGAAGAGAATTTAAATTAACCGAGGCAGGTGCTTGTGCTGCATAGGCTGCTGTTGTGTTTGCTGAAGCAACTGCTGATTGTGGAGTAGCAGTTGAGCTAGTAGCACTGCTTGCTGGTGCAGAACTAGCAGTAGCGGTACTCGAAGAAGTAGAGCTGACTGCTGAAGTTGCGGCACTGGCATCACTAACTGCACTACTGGTGACTTTGACATTGGATGCTAAGGTAGTAGCAGTGATATTACTACTGTTAGCACTTTGACTTGCGGCAGAATCTGCTGAGTTGCTATTAGCGTTGTTACTACCAGAGTTAGTATTAGCAGTAACCTCAGTGGCGTTACTATTTGGTTGACTTTCATCGGCATGAGCTACAGCACCAGTAGCGGTTAATAAGGTGACTGCGGTTAAACCGGCGAACATCCATTTTCGACCACTTTTATACATCTTGTAATGCGTTGTCGAATTTGTTAGTTCCGAACGATTCATTATTCTAACTCCCCCTAGATAAGATTCTTGAAAAATTATCAGCTAATCGAACAATAATTAAAAAGTAATAAAAAGTAAACTTTATTAAGAAGTTATTAAGATTCCAAGCTAAGTAAAAAATATCATTTATGGATAAAAAGAGCAAGCAATTTTAACAATTATCATCATAACAAAAATAATAACAAACCTTTCTTATCAATTGAAAGGTTGAAATATAGTTAGTTGATCATAATTGACATTATTTTAAAAGTCGTTCACTTAAAATAATTTTATTTCTTTCATTCATCTGATGTTAGGATATAATGAAAAACAGTTTGAAAAAGATTGGGGAAAAAGTATGGTAGCTAAACTACAAGACGTGGCGAAGTTAGCAGGGGTCTCCGTAACGACCGTTTCACGCGTAATCAATAATTATAGTTCTTTAAGTGAGAAAACCATCAAGAAGGTCCATCAAGCAATGCGTCAGTTGAACTATCAGCCAAACGCTTTAGCACGAGCGATGCAGGGGAAGCCTTCGAAGTTTATCGGCTTGATCTTTCCAAACCTTACTAACCCCTTTTTTGCGGAACTAGTTAATGAGTTGGAACACCAGTTATTCCTAAAGGGTTATAAAACGATTATTGCCTCGTCCGCCGAAAACAGGGAAATTGAGCATGAGTATTTGAACATGCTTTTTGCCAATCAGGTTGACGGCATTATTTCAGGTTCACATAATCTTGGGATTGAGGAATATCAACAATTAACGGCCCCAATTGTTTCATTTGATCGTTACCTTTCTGATAATATCCCGATTGTTGCTGAGGATAGTTACCGTGGTGGACAGCTGGCTGCCCAATTTATGGTAGAACACCAGGTGAAACGGTTGGCCGTAATTGTTGATGAGGATACTTCAGTTTCACCAACGTTGAACCGTCTTCAAGGGGTAGTCGATTATTTGAACCGTCAGGACAAGAACTTTGTAACCCTAGCTAAGGAAGAAATCGGTAAAACAAAATTTGCCGACAAATTTGATGGTGTAATCGCCTCAAACGATATCCAAGCATTAGAGATCATTGCTCAATACCAACAAAGCGGTTATAAGCTAAACGATGACTTCTTTGTTACAGGTTATGATGGTTCGCAACTTGTTTGTCAGATTGCACCACAATTACCAACAGTTGTTCAGCCAATTCACGCGCTTGCTGAAAATCTAATTTCAACATTACTTGAACGGGTTGCTAACCCAACGAAAAAGGTTAAGTCAGTAACTTTACCAGTTAAATTTCGGGCATAGGTTATATCCAAAAAAGGACTCTAACATTCGAATGCTAGGGTCCTTTATTATCAACAATTTATTCTTCTTTACTGTTATTACTTTGCATGAACCGTTCAATCAGTTCTGCTTCTTCGTCCGTTGCTTCACTGTTTCCAGACTTGATATCGTGAATCCGTTCAACAGACAAGTGGCTACCAAAAGCAACCTGGTTATCGTTCATATCGTGTTCACGTTCAAATTTGATTAATTCTTGGGCAATTTCGTTCAAATTATCCATGAAATAAATTTCCCCCCTTAGTGCACATAGCGTGGTTAATTTAAAATTCACTATCTATATTGTAAGACAATCTTTAACTTGATGCCAAAATTAAGTTTATCATAGTTTGTGAAAATGAAATGGAATAAATATTTAAGTTTTATTGATGTGAGCGGACAAGGACATCTTTTTGTGTGATAATCAATATAAACCTATTGAGAAGAAATGGAGAATTAAAATTATGAGTTGGAACTGGCTAGGCTGGTTAATGTGGCTTTTAGGAATCGGATTTTTAGCTTTTGTTATTCACTATATTCGTGTAAAGCAATTAATGTTAATTGCAAAAACGAAAAAAAGGTTTGATGGCAGGCTATTTACTCAGTATGTAATTATGAGTCTAGTAGCTATTATCTGGTTAGGTGGATTGGTTTACCTCCGCTTTATTCAACCAGTTAACTATAATAATCAGCAACGAGTACGCTTATCAACAAAGTACCAGCCGCTACAATTGCACGATCAGGGAAATGATTACTACTATGTTCTCGCTAAGCGGAGCACGTCTGGAAAACGACCAATTGTTTCTTACACTTACTGGGCAAATGATTCAAAGTACATGGTTAGCTCCCGTTTTAGTTCAATTAGTGATGGAGCTCGCCTTATTCCGGTTGAAGCAACAACATTGCCTTGGAACGAGAAAAAGTTACAGAAGATCGATAACGAATCCGGACATGCATTTGCTGCGGTAATGACGGGACACTACCGGAATACACCATTAAACGGTTTGAGTCTTCGAGCCAATCATGTTGCTTCTAGCTACACACTGATTCGGGTACCGCAAGAGAATATGATTGTTGAACGTTAGTAACTTTTGCTGTATTTAAAAGTTAAGGCTGGGAATTAACCCAGTCTCTTAACTATTTTAAATATAAGAATACAACAGCGCAGTAGCTGGCTGGCAGTTCAAACGTTGATAAATCAGCATTTGACCAACTCCTAGTAGGCTAGCTTCGCGTCGTAGCCATCCTTCCAATAGGCTAGCTACGCGTCGACGGAGGTGGGACAACGAACTAGACAAGCTAGTTCTGTCCTACTCTCTTTCTATTTTTGGGGGAGTTTGAAAAATAAACGAATGATAAAAGAAAAATCAGTTCAATTAAAATGGATTGCTTTGGCGAGTTTGCTAAATAACACTGGAGCTGCATTTATCTGGCCGTTAACGACGATGTACGTTAATAAGTACTTAGGACAAACGTTAACTACCGCTGGGATTGTGATGCTCTTGATATCAGTTTCGATGATGATTGGTAACTATAGTGGTGGCTGGCTATTCGATCACTGGAGTTCTTATCGAACGGCTTTGTTAGGGGTGATTTGTTCAACACTGCCAATAGTTTTGTTGATTTTTATCCATGATTGGCCGTGGTATGCACTTTTAATGGTCATCAATAGTTTTGGGGATGGGGTTAACATGACGATTATTAACTCCTATGGAACGGCTGTCACTGATCATCCTGCCCGCTTCGTATTTAATTATGTTTACATGGCATTTAATATTGGGGTTGTTCTCGGAACACTTCTTGTCGGGATCCTACTCCCAATTAGTGTAGTTTTGGTATTTAGTGTTGCTGCGATCTTCTATGTTGCTTTAACGATGATGGTCTTGCTAACTTTCAATATTGAAGTGAAAGGCGGGACAAAGCAGCAAACCAAAGCAACGGGGAAGACTCAGGGAAGACCAAAAATGATGATGCTGGTAGTCCTAATCCTGATTAACGTCATGACAATCCACATTAGTTATTCACTTTGGGAAAGTGTGATGGCTGTCCACATGACAAACATGGGGATTCCTTTCTATGCTTACAGTATGTTATGGACACTGAACGGGATTATCATAATTATCGGTCAGCCACTGGTTAATAAGTTAAGCCCTTATATGCGGTTATCGACACAAATCGTGTTGGGGATTCTAATCTTTGCAAGCTCATTCTTCTTCTTGATTTTTGCAAAGAACTTACCGGAGTTTGTGATTGATTTTGTGGTTTTAACGGTTGGTGAAACGTTAAGCTTTGCGGGCCTCCCCGCGTGGATTACCCAGTTAACTGGGACAGAAAACGCGGGACACTACCAGGGACTATATAATATTGTCATCTCAGTGGGACGGGCGATTGGTCCCTTATATGGTGGTTACATAATTGAAAACGGCAGTTATCAGGAGCTATTTCTTTCGGTTTTTGCGTTAATGTTAATAACGTTGATGTTTGTGGGCCTTAAATTATTTCATATTCATCACCAACAGAGCCGGTGAAAGGTACCAAAAGTCTGCTAGCTATGGTAAAATCACACATGAATAATTAGAACAATTAAGTTTAAGAATTAATTATAGAGAGACGATTTAATTTATTAGTCGCCCTCTAAGGCTGTTTGTCTTAGGAGGGCGCTTTGTTTTGAAGGGAGAACTAGTATGGAATACCAAAAGCCAAAAGGAACCGCGGATTTATTACCAGGAACAACTAACCTTTGGGAAAAGGTAGAAGGCGTTGCTCGAGAGGTGTTTGACCAATTTGGTTATCGTGGTATCCGGACACCAATGTTTGAAGATTATAATGTCTTTTCACGGAATGTTGGTGATACTTCAGACATCGTTGAAAAGGAAATGTATGACTTTCATGATAAGGGAGATCGACACATCGCTTTGCGGCCAGAAGGAACCGCTGGAGTAGTTCGGGCTTACGTTGAAAATAAATTGTACGGACCAGAATACCCAAAGCCATACAAGGTTTACTACATGGGACCAATGTTTCGTTATGAACGACCACAATCAGGTCGGCAACGGGAATTCCACCAAATTGGTGTAGAAGCGTTAAACAACGAGTCACCACAAATTGATGTTGAAGTAATCGCAATGGCAATGCAACTCTTTAAGCGGTTTGGTGTTCCTAACGTTAAGCTAACGATCAATACTTTGGGTGATAAGCAGGTTCGGGAAGACTACCGTGAAGCATTAATTAACTTCTTAAAGCCTCACTACGACGAATTAAGTTCTGATTCTCAAGAACGGATGTACCGGAACCCATTACGGGTATTGGATAGTAAGGATGCTGGTGACCAAAAGATTGTTGCTCAAGCACCATCGATTCTTGACTACTTAGATGATGAATCACAACAGTACTTCGACCAAGTACAATCCCTATTAAAGAAATTAGGAATTGACTATGAGATTGATACTAACATGGTTCGGGGATTAGATTACTACAACCACACAATCTTTGAAATCATGTCAGACTCACCAGTATTTGGTGGTGGCTACACTACTGTTTGTGCGGGTGGTCGTTACAATGGTCTTATTAACCAACTTGGCGGTCCTGAAGAGGGAGGAATTGGTTTTGGAATGGGAGTAGAGCGGTTGATGCTTCTTCTCCAACAAGAAAATCCAGACTTCGCTCCTAAAGATCAACTGGACGTCTTCTTTGCTAGTGCAAACGAAGATGGGGATGCCCTTGCCTTTAAGATTTTGAACCAAATTCGTGATAAGGGCGTTGTTGCTGACAAGGATTACAGCGGCGTTAAGGTAGGGAAGCAGATTAAGGAAGCCTTCCGGCGAAATGCAAAGTACTTTGCAGTCTTTGGTGAACGGGAAGTTGATGAAGGTCAATTCCAATTGAAGAACGCCGCAACTAAAGAAACGCAAGATATTAAGATTGCTGACTTTGTTGCAGAACCAACAAAATATTTACATTAGTAAAAAATCTCCCGAGGATTATCCTCAGGAGATTTTTAAATAAGGGCGCTAGCTAGTTAATCATCAACCTTATACGTTCCCATATCACTGGCAATAACAACTCGACCAGCGTAATCTTTCCCGGCAGCTTTTGTTAAGCCAACTTTATTCATAGCAAAAGTGACGGTAGTAGTAGCTTTTACAGCAACTCCCATTATTTCTCCGGTATCAGTATTGATTCCAGAAGGCATGTCAACAGCAACAACTACAGCATTACTTTCATTAATTGCCTTGATTGCGTCAGCGTAACTTCCTTCAACTGGACGGTCAATACCGATCCCGAAAAGAGCATCAACGATTAGTGAAGCATCATTGAGAACACCGAGATCAGTTGTTTGAGGAATTTTGTAGTACTGACAAATCCGATCTTGGACTTGGTGCTCATCGGAAGCGTGGTCGGGATTACCAATATTCAGAATAGTAACCTTAACGCCAGCAATATGAAGGAGACGGGCAACATCTAATCCATCCCCACCATTATTACCGCTTCCGGCAACAACCACGACATTTTGTAGGTTCAATGGGAACGCATTTAGTACCTCATCACGAACAGCCAAAGCGGCCCGTTCCATTAAGACGAGTGACGGAATTCCGATTGTATTAATTGTGTATGAATCATAGTGCCGCATTTGTTCAGCGGTAATTGCATCGTTTGCCATGATAATAACCTCCTGAATATAATCTAACTCTAGCTTAGCACTTTTACTGTTGATGTATGTAATGGGACAACGGTAAAATATGGGTAGTTTAATAAAAGTTCGGGGGAAAAGGAAATTGAGTAAAAAGGGAAAATATGAGGTTCAGCGGTTTACGTGTATTCCGGTTGAAACGGACGATAATGGTAAGTATAAACTAAAGACCGATCAGCAGGGAGAAGCCAAGATCCACATTTGGCGAACTGGAAAGCATACTAAAGGAAAGTATCAACGCCCTGGTCAACTAATGATGACGGAAAATAACCTGATCGCCGTTATCGTTGCAGCTGAACCGATGGCCTTTAAGGATCGTCACAGTGAAACACCACTACAAAGGTTTTTGACAACTTTTGTGGATGATGATGTTTTGCAACAGGGGTTGAAATTGATGGAATAACACGGTAAATAAAAGGAGATCCAGAACTCATCTGAGGAATCTGGGTCTCCACTTTTTATTTAATTACTTGAACTTCCGTATTTAGATCACTAGCAAGTTTATCCGCGAGAATAACTGCTTGGTTATGCTCTTCATCTTTGGCACCGTAAAGGAGAATGACGTTTTGTGACTTTAACTCTTCCTGAACGATTGCCCGTAACGTGTTGTAGTAAGAAGGAGTGGCTGCGATTTCTTTTAGGTAGCGTTCCTTAAATTCAGGGAAACGAGCAACGTCATGACCATACCACTTACGAAGTTCACTACTTGGGGCAACTTCTTTCATCCAGCGATCAAGATGGGCCTTTTCCTTTGAAATTCCCCGTGGCCAAATACGGTCAATGAGGATTCGGTAACCATCTAAATCGGCTGGCTTGGTATAAATTCTCTCTAACTTTAGTTTCATAATAGTGAATCGCCTTCTATTTAGTGATACCTTTAGGATAGTACAAATTGAGGAGGAATCAAAGATGCTGACACAATATCAACAGTTCTTTACTGGTCGACCAACCGAAGAGATCGCCCAGTCACTACTAGGAAAGCAGATTATTTATACTAATTCTGACGGGACTAAAACCGGTGGGTTGATTGTTGAAACTGAGGCATACCTTGGTGAAAATGATTCCGCTTCGCATGCGTATAACGGTCGACGAACGAATTATTCTGAATCCCTTTACGGTAACCCGGGAAATATTTACCTCTATCAGATTCGTGGTCATTATTGCTTTGACGTGGTTGTTCAGGATGCCGAGGAACCGCAGGGAGTGCTTATTCGTGGTTTAGAGCCAACAATTAACCAGAAACAGATGGCTGCCAATCGGGGGATGACCAGTTTTAATATTAGCAATGGACCTGCCAAACTAGTTCAAGCCCTGGGAATTCATTCTCGAGCTTTGGACGGTAAACCTTTAGAAACCAGTCCGCTAACGATCCAAATTACAGGTGGTCGTCAGCCACAAGAAATTACCACAACGAGCAGGATTGGAGTAAATCTTAAAGGTAAGGACGGCCGAAAACCATATCGTTTTTATGTAAAGGGGAATCCTTATGTTTCTGGACTCCGTAAACGAGAAATGAACTTAGCAAATTATGGATGGGAGGGATAGGCTTGGCCTTAACGTATCAACAGCTTTTAGTTACTATCCCGCTAGTTCTACGGGCCGGAAATGTTCCCAGTATTGTTGGTGAAGCGGGGCTAGGAAAGACGGCATTGGTTAAAGAAGTCGCGGAACAAATGAAAGCCAAGTTATTCACGACAGTGGTGAGCCTAAGTGAAAAGGGAGACTTGGCAATCCCGGTTCCTCCACTAACAAGTGATTCATTTGTTGAGACGAAAGAACATGGTCGGTTGGCCAATGTTCAATTCGGCTATTCAGAAACATTAGTGTCGATTGTCCGTTATGCTGAAGAGAATCCCGAACAAATAATTATTTGGTTTCTTGATGAATTTAATCGGGGTCCCCAAGCGGTCCAGAGTGAATTAATGAATTTGGTTTTGCAACGGCAGATTAACAGCCTTCGGTTACCAAAAACGGTAAAAATTGTGATTGCTGAAAATCCCGATAATACTATGGAGGGGTTTGAAAATAGTGAGTATGCAGTCTCAACCGGGGATGCTGCAATTAAGGATCGAACTGTTCGCTTAGTAATGACAAGTTCAACTGATGAATGGCTTGCATGGGCAAAGCGGCCACGAAATGATCACCGTTCACAGGTTAATCCCTTAGTAATTGATTACCTAACCCGCTATTCTAGTCGACTGGTTCAACCACATCAATTTGGTTCAGATCTAACCCCAACCCCGCGAGCGTGGGAACGAGTATCAAAAAATCTTGACCAGTTACAGCAACTTTCCGGGAAAATGCAGGCCCAACTTGCCCCCGACCTCTTTAGTGGAGATCTAGGGACGGAAATTGGTGTTTCATTTGCTAAGTTTGTTCAAGCTCATGGAGTGCGACTGCGAGTTAGCGATATGATTAGCCACGCTGAATTAGAGAACGATTTTCAACAGTTAGAAGAAGCGGATAAGTTATCGCTCCTGCGTGAATGGGTGAAGAAGTACCCAGAAACGTTAGCTGAGGATAAAGGAGCAGCTAGTTTCAGTTCCTATTTGACGGATATCAGTCCCGATGGTCAGTACGCACTTGTTCAGCAAGTCGGGGAGAATGATGATTTACTGAACCAAATGTATGATACTGCTAAGAATAATCCGGAGGGTGCAGTTGCCGAACTATACGAGACCGGTGCGCAGATCGCAACTTATGGAGATAAGGGCGAATGAACCAGTTAGCAAAATTACTTGAGCAATTACGACGAAATCCGCAAGATTATGCTCTGGTTTATCAGGTCATGACACAGGCAATTATTCAGGTTTTGCAGAGCCAACGAATTCTTGGAGAAATCTTGTTGCAGGTGCCCAGAAAAATTGATCAAGAACAAGATGCTATCCTTGGCCTTTCTTGGCGGGAAAATCAGCTTGAAATAAGGATCGCGCCCACTCCATTAGCTGAATTACGGAGCGATGAAGTAGTGGTTCTCTTAGAACATGAGGCGTTACATTTATTGTGGCAGCACCCGTTACGGTATGCGGATTCACCGACGCCAGCGTTGGTTCAAATAGCAACGGATATTGCGGTGAATCAGTATTTACCGGAAGCACCCCGAAAAACAATGACTTTAGAAAAACTAGAGCGTCAGTTGCAACGAAGAGTGCCGCCTTATCAAGATTCAAGTGATTACCTTCACCTATTATTGAGTCTGTCGGATCAGGAGAAGCAAAAGTTACGGACCACCGGTAGAAATAGTATTTCAATTGATCCGGCTGTTAAGGACGCTAATTTACGTCAGGAAACGCATCAGGGGTGGCAGCTAGGTAAAAGTCAGCTTCTTCCAGGCAATCAGCAGTTACGATTAGCACAAATTAAAAAGATCCTTCACCAAGCTTGGACGAATACCCCGAAGAAGGATCGGGGACTTTTACCTGGTGATGTTGTGGCGATGCTTGATACACCATCACAGAAAGACCAATTTAATTGGCAACAGGTAATCAGTTATCAATTTGGAACAATTGCGGCTGGTCGAGAAGAAGTAGTATACCGATTTAATCGACGACAGCCATGGCGGATGGAGCTTCCCGGAACGGTTAGTCGGCTAGTTCCACGGATCCTTACTTTTGTGGATAATTCTGGCTCAGTTACTGATGATGAACTCGAAGGGATGTTAAGCCAGCTCAGTCGATTAGCAAGTAATAAGCACCTTCCGTTAGAAATATATCCCTTTGATGCCCAAGTCCATTCAGAGCAACGGCAAAAATTAATTAATGGTGGTCGAGTAACGTTCCGTCGTGTTGGGGGTGGTGGAACGAGTTTCCAATGTATTTTTGACTTTCTCCACAATCAGCGAGTTAATCCAACATCTTCGCAAGTAATTATCATGACCGATGGTTGGGGTGAAGAAAGCATTAATTCGTATAATTTTCACCATGTTGATTGGCTATTAACTGGTGCGGTAACTGATCTATCAGTAAAACACCCGGTTGGCCGCGTTCTTAATTTAGGAAAGAGGATAATATGACCGAACTATTAAAACCAGCGGTAATGAAGCACATCCTAACCCATTCCAAAGAATATCAGCGGGCTTTGAAGCTTCTTAATGTTGATTGGGATCTCGGCGATCAAATGTTGTTCCGGGATCGGGTTACGGCAGCAGATGTGATTTTTGCCCGTCAATTACAGCACCACCACTTAATCATTGGCAATGTTAATCTCGATGATTATCAGGCGGTGGGTCAACTGTTAACTCAGCATTCTCAATGGTTTAGTGCGACTGCGCGGTTTGAGCTACTAAAGCCGTTTAATGGTTAGAAATTACTTAAAAATAGTATAATAGAATTATGACTGATAAGGAGGATGAAGAGCGTGACAGTGAATGAACAAGAAATAAAAAAGGATCTGTATGATGCGGTTAATGGGGAATGGTTAAAAACAGCCAAGATTCCTGATGATAAGCCAGCTACTGGGGGCTTTAATGATCTTGTAGATGAGATTGATAAGCAACTCATGGATGACCTTGATGCATATGCAGATGGAAAGAAAAAGAGTGATGATTCACGGTTTAACGAGATGGTAAAGTTATACCGGATCGCCAAGAAATTTGATTTCCGGAAGAAGGTTGGTCCACGGCCCCTTAAACGGATGTTGTCTAGTGTTGAAGAACTGCAATCATATGATGAATATCAAGGACAATGGCGGAATTGGATTATGGCGGGGATGCCATCACCTGTTGTTTTTGATATTGACGCTGATATGAAGAATGCCACTGTTTATGCCCTCTTTGCTTCAGCTCCTTCATTAATTTTGCCAGATAAAAGTTATTATGAAGACGATAAGAAAGAGCAACACGACCAACTCTTGAAACTGTGGTCATCAATGGTTGCCACTTTGATGGATAAGTTAGGTTACAGTAAAGACGAGGCTACTAAGCATATTGAAAATGCTAAGAAGTTTGATGCCTTACTTGCACCAAACGTCAAGAGTGCAGAAGAAGCAGCTGATTACAGTAAGATGTATAATCCACGAACTGTTGAAGAGTTAGCTAGTTCGACTGATCAACTTGATTTGGCAGAAGTAATTAAGCGGTTGGTTAAGACGACTCCTGAAAAGGTAATCGTAACCGAACCAGAATACTTTAAAGCCCTTGATGGGATTTTGAAGGATCACTTTGAGTTATTTAAGAGCTGGGCACTAATTGAAGTTATTCGGGCCAATGCTAGTTACCTTGATGACAAAATGCGGGAAATTAATGGCCGGTACAGTCGAGCCCTCTCTGGTAGTAAGAAGCCAATTAACCAACGGAAGTTTGCTTACTACCTAGCTCGAGACGTCTTTAGCCAAGTAATGGGAGACTATTACGGGAAAAAGTACTTTGGCCCGCAAGCCAAGGAAGACGTCCACCACATGGTTGAACAAATGATCAAGGTCTACAAGGGACGGTTAGCTAATAATGACTGGCTAAGCAAAAAGACCCGTGATAAGGCCATCTTGAAGTTGGATAAACTTGGAATTCAGGTTGGTTATCCCGATAAGATTCCCGCACTCTATGATCAGATCAAGATTGACGAGGGTGAATCACTAATTGCTAATTTGAACCAAGCAAATATTGTCGCAAATCGGGAAATGTTTGGTCGGTGGAATAAACCAGTTGACCGGATGCGTTGGGAAATGAGTGCTGCAACCGTGAATGCTTACTACCACCCATTTAAGAACATCATCGTCTTCCCGGCTGCGATCTTACAAGCACCATTCTATTCTCTTAAACAAAGTAGCAGTGAAAATTACGGGGGAATTGGTGCGGTAATTGCTCACGAAATCTCGCATGCCTTTGATAATAATGGTGCCCTCTTTGATGAATTAGGAAACCTCAATAACTGGTGGACAAAAGAAGACTCCGCCCATTTCAAGCAGCTGGCACAAAAGATGATCAAAGAATTTGATGGGATTGAATTCGCTGGGCAAAAGGTTAATGGAAAATTGACCGTTTCCGAAAACATTGCTGATGCTGGGGGCCTAAGTTGTGCCTTAGAAGCCGCTAAGCAAGAAGCCGACTTTGATGCCAAAAAGTTCTTTATTAATTGGGCAACTATTTGGCGAATGAAAGCCACTAAGCAGTATGAACAACTATTACTTTCAATCGATGTTCATGCTCCACAAAAACTCCGGGCTAACGTTCAAGCCGAAAACCTTGACGACTTCTACACCGCCTTCAACATCCAACCCAACGACCCCATGTTCAAAGCCCCTGAGGAGAGGGTGAAAATATGGTGAAGAGGAGAGTGTGAGCCAGCGAAGGACTTGCGGAAAGCTAGCAATTTCTCCTGACGAAGGCGACTTGCGCCTAGGAAGGAGGTTGCTAGCTCTAGCAAGTCACCTACAAGCACATTTACGAAAAGAATATAGAAGGTTCCGCTTGTCTTGTGTAATTAGACAAGCGGAACCTTTTAAAATGCCATGAATCTTAGCGTGACATTTATTCTCTCAGCAGGTATCTTAGAATCAAGAATTATTTCCCGGGAAATTAATTTGACATCGGTAGAGGAGAAATGTTAATGAACTTTGCACAAAAGATGAAATCGTATCGACAGAAGAATAATTGGACACAGCAAGAAGTTGCTGGAAGACTAGATGTTTCACGGAAAACAATTTCTAGTTGGGAGAATAGTCGAAGTTATCCAGATATTTTTATGTTAGTGCAGATTAGCGACCTTTATCGGGTAAGTTTAGATGATTTGTTACGGGAGGATCATGAAATGATTGATAACTATAAGCAAGAACATGAAATGAATAAAAAAGAGCAACGGTTCTTTATTGTTAGTTACGGAGTCAATGTGATTATTTCCATTATGGCGGTATTACATTTTAGTTTAGTTAATATTCCAATTATTAATAAGTTCGCTGGCGTAATTGCTTTAGCGTTAATTTTCAATACTTGGGTACTATGTAATTACATTAACTGGAAAAGTCTTAAAATGAAGTATGGCTTTTATACCTGTTGGTTGGTGTTAACCATTATGGAATTTAGACTAACTCTTTCAACATTAGATGGGAATATTCACTATCAACTAGGATATGAGCTTGGAAAGCTTACCGGAAGCATCTTAGTAAGCTTTTGCATTACTGCTACGATTTGGTTATATCCACAATTTAAGACTAAGATTAGTCAATAGAATTCTTGGTAATTAATAATTATCAGGGGAGGGGAAATAAATGAGTCGACTTAAAGCAATTCAAGGAGACATCACTCAGGTTCGTGTAGATGCCATCGTCAATGCGGCAAATACAACGCTAATGGGCGGTGGTGGTGTTGATGGTGCAATTCATCGGGCTGCAGGACCAGGACTATATGCCGCTTGTGAGAGATTCCATGGCTGCCCAACCGGAGAGGCAAGGATTACCAGTGGCTTTAACTTACCGTCTAGGTATATTATTCATACACCGGGACCAGTTTGGCATGGTGGGAACCATGGAGAAGACGAATTATTGGCTAATTCGTATCGTAATAGTTTACGATTAGCGGAAGAAAACAACTGTCATACAGTGGCTTTTCCTTCAATTAGTACCGGAGTTTATGCATTTCCGTTAGATCGTGCTGCTCGTATTGCGGTTACGACAATTCGTGACTTCCTTAAGACTGATCATGTGATCGATGAAGTCACGATGGTTTGCTTCGATCCAACCACATATGCAGCTTATCAAAAGGAAATTAATAAATAGTCAAACAGCCTCTTAGTATGCGGAGATGTCTGCATATTAAGAGGTTGTTCGTTTATAAAATTAATTTTCTGCAATTGGTTCATCAACAATTTGCCGATATGTTCTGGTAGTTAGCCCATAAAGGATAAGGTAAAGGACAAGAAGACTGACAGCTACGATTATCCCAACAGTAATCATTAATGGAAGATCGTAGAAGTTAAGCTGGATCATAATTTGCCGAATTGCTGGAATAGCAAAACAAAGGTTAATAATTGCGCCAACTACTGGTAGTAGGAAGACCATCAATACTTGGCTGTGGATACTCTTAACGGTTTCTTTTTCGCTAAGACCAACTTGTTGCATTGTCTTGAACCTTGTTCGGTCAGCGTATCCTTCAGAGATTTGCTTGAAATAGATAACGATTGTTGTCGTAATCGCAAGGGCTAAACTAACGAGGATTCCAACGAAAACCAGACCGCCATAAAGACCATTAATTAATGATGTGATCGTCGCTTTTCCCGTAAACGCGAGGTTGTTGATTGCTAGCTTTGACTGTAAGTCGTTTTCAAACTTTATTCGCTGCTTTTGATTACCCCTTAATTGATAGTTAAAAGTGGTAACGGTTGTTAATGGTAATGGTTTAGGCAGTTGGTTAACGATAATAAAGGTTGGCGTGTAAATACTGTGGTCAGGATTGAAGTGTTGAGCAAAGTGATTGAGTTTCTTTGCTTGGTATTGATGACCATTAACAATAATTTTCCCATGACGCCCCTTACTATTTGTGTAAGTCAGTGCCTGCTTATCTGTGAGATGAATATGCTGATTAGTGATTCGATTATATTCCTTAGCCGTCAAGAGAATTATTGAACCGCTAGTCTTGTTATTCATCTTTTGGAGACTGCCTTGGCTGATAAATCGGTTGTTATGCCAGTAACCGTATTGTGGAGTTGACATTTTATATGCTAAGTAGTGATTGATTTTAGCGTGATGTTGTTGGGCTGTAGAATTAATCGTCGCCTTTTGGCTCTTAGTTAACCCTTTAGTATTGGTAATAACGACATCTTTTGGCGCATACGACTTAACCGTACTACTGATTCCCACATAAAGAGTGATTGAGGTAAAGAGAATTACCAAAATTGAACTACAGAGCAAACAAATTGTAGCAAGACTTGCCCCATTTTGTTCCATCCGTTGAATCATTCCAGAAATAGCGATGAAGTGACGAGGCTTGTAGTAAAACTTCTTGTTCTTCTGGAGGAGTTTCAGGAAGATTATACTGCCGATGATGAACAGCAGGTAGGTCCCAATCACTAGGAGAATTACGGCGAAAAGGAAATGTGAAATGGAGGAAATTTTTGGCTTAATTGTTAGAGTAATGTAGTATGCCCAGATTAAAAGTGCAAAGCCAAGAATACCGGCAAGTGAGTAGAGAACACCATGCTTTTTGGGGTTGGTGGATCCGGGATGCCAAAGTTGACTAGGTGTTAACCGGTGAAGTTTAATCAAGTCAATAATCGTAATTAAGGCGAAAAAACAAATGGTTAAAGTAGTTGTTTTGACAATTGCTGACGGAACGAGCCATGGTTGAGAGATATGTCCAA
>NZ_JALCQI010000019.1 GCF_022651205.1 Limosilactobacillus sp. | reverse complement strand
CGGGCTCATAACCCGGAGGTCGTTGGTTCAAATCCAGCCCCCGCAATTTTGGTCCGTTGGTCTAGTTGGTTTAGGACGCATCCCTGTCACGGATGAGATCACGAGTTCGAGTCTCGTACGGACCGTCATGAATTATGAAAGTCAGATTTATCTGGCTTTTTTATTTGGCTTTATTTCCATGCTTTAGACCAAGTAGTGGTGAGTAGGAATCGGCTATCCTACATCATGAAATTGACCTAAGGAAATCATAGTAAGAAGTGTTTTCATAATTTGGCCGTGTTTAAGGTTCTAAAGGGATTGTTAAACAGAAAAGAACAGCAACATTTTTAACCTACATCAAATTGTAAAACCTAAGGAAGCAAGGTACTTCGGCTATATTTCTAGAAACAAAATCCCACGTGATAATAATTAACGATAGGAGTTAGTCATTATCACGTGGGATTTTAGTTAAAATTACATTTCTGAACGATATACTTCATCATAGTATGTGTTATTGGGATCACGTCTAGTAAAACTATCAAGTTGCTTAAAGGAATCAGATTTTTTCCAAGCCATTAGGTCATCGAAATCATTTGCTGCACTAAGAAGAACAAGAGTTGTACTCTCAGCCTTGCTATCAACCTCAAGAAAAGCTTGACCGTTGATTAATGAAGTTGAATTGTTAACGATCTTGTTAAGAGTATTATAGAGTACCTCTTGGTGATCATTATCAACCTGGAATGATTGGTAATAGAGAATTCCATTGTAATTACTGTTAAGTTTTTCTCCTAAGACCGTGAGTTTAACAGGTGATTTGAATATCGTTGTCTCATTAGAAAAATCAAATAGGGCTAACTTGTTACTGTGAACTGAGGCTTGCATAAGTCTAAATTTCCTATCAGGGTATTTATCAATGATGTCTTGTAAGATCTGCCGTGATCCGAAAGCTAAGCTTAATTTTGTTAACATGACAGTTCCTCCTTACTATGTTTCTATATGTTTATTATAATACTTTCTTTTGGCTAATTACTAATTATCGTTACTAATCTAATACCATGATCAGAAAACACGAAGATTTTCTAAAAGGTCTTGAAAAAGACTAGGGATATGTTATACTTTTACTTACTAAAAGTAACTTATATATATTTTTTCGTGCCTTTTAATAATATAAAAAATATTGTATAATTATAGTTGTAGTTATAAGTTGCTAAATGAATTAACTCTAGAAGGAGGCTTCTTGCTTAATGGTTACACTTTATACGTCTCCAAGTTGTACTTCATGTCGAAAGGCCAAGAGTTGGCTGCAAGAAAACGGAATTCCTTTTAAGGAACGGAATATCTTTTCTGAACCGTTAAACGTAAGCGAAATTAAGAATATACTAAGAATGACTGAAGATGGTACTGAAGATATTATTTCTAAGCGTTCCAAAGCATACTCAGAACTGAAGGTTAATTTAGATGAAATTCCAATGAAACAGCTTTATGAACTAATTAGTAAAAATCCAGGTTTATTGCGGCGGCCAATTATTATTGATGATAAACGACTTCAAGTTGGCTATAATGAAGATGAAATTCGGCGCTTCCTTCCTCGTCAGGTTCGTGAGTTAGAATTAGCTGAAGCAGAACGGAAGGCTAACACAATTTAGTGAAATTAAGTGGACGTAATGTACTGACTCTCATGAGTTGTGGATTGCGCCTTTTTTCTGGCTTTACTTTTGCCATAAATTAGTTAGAATAATACATAATATATGTATCGAGTCGAAGGGGGTGCTTTAGATGGAAATGGAGCGCATTAATGAAAATACAATTCGTGTTTTAGTCGACTCGAATGATCTTGAAGAACGAGGAATTAAGATTCTAGACTTGCTTAGTGATCATAAGCAGATCCAAGATTTCTTTTATAGTATTTTAAAAGAAGTTGATTCGACTCACCAGTTTCAAGATAATGATTCAGTGACATTTCAAGTTATGCCAACTGGGAATGGCTTAGAATTATTCATTAGTAAGAATGACCAAGTGAATGGTGAAGGTGATGGACGAACCGATGCAATTACGGACTACATCCGTCAGAGTATTGCACAACGTAAAAACGATGATTCTTCAGCAAGTAAGGCCCAATCCTTAGAGGATGATTATTCTTCGCCAATTAATCAGTCGGATTCAATGACAAAATTAATTGTTGTTAAATTCAACCAGTTTGAAGACTTGATTCAATATGCTAAAGTTGCAGAAGATCATAACGTGGTAAGTGAATTATATAAGTATGAAGGTCAGTATTATTTGACATTACAGTATTTAGTAACTGATGAGAATACAGATGAGGGAATAAAAAACCAGGTTGCATTAGCTTATGAATACGGTGACTCTACTAATATTGCGTCTGATTATTTAGCAGAGCATTCAAAAAAACTAATGGAAATTTCGGCACTACATTTAATTCGTCATTACTTTGGTTAGTAAAAATTAAAATTGGTAGAATACAGTTCTACTTGAAATGAGGCTGAGAGAATTCTTGGCCTTTTTTCGTGCATTTTTAAAAAATTACCGTTCTTATATTATAGGGGGGGTAATTTGATGTTAGTTGCTAAGATAAATGATCATTTAATGAATGCGTGTGATGCTCAAAAGGACAATGAATATTATTGTCCTGAATGTAGCGAGCACCTTATTCTTAAACACGGGAAAAATAAGATTGCTCACTTTGCTCATTATGCTAATAGTTCCTGTGTCCTTGGTAAAGGAGAAAGCTATGAGCATCTTTTGGGGAAACAGCAGATATTTGAATGGGCACGAAAGCATGGTTGGAATGCAGAAGTCGAAGTCTATATTGCCAGTTTAGAGCAACGGGCGGATATCCTGCTTAATATTCGTGGTCAACGGGTTGCAATTGAGTTTCAATGTAGTCCACTGTCAGCCAAGACCCTTTATGAACGGACCCAAGGATATAGAAAGAATGGAATAAAATGTTTTTGGCTGCTTGGTTCTCCATATATGAAAAAACTAACTCACCGGCAAACACAAAAATTTATTCAAAAAATTAACCATCAATATAAGATTATTTTCTGGGACGTTAAGAAGGCCACGTTAAAATTAATTACACCGGTTCTTAAGGTTCAACAGGCGACGTTAAAAGGAATAAATAAGGATTATCGACTCCTGCATAAGTTAGCAATTCAGAGAGAAAATGATGTTAAAATAGTAGATTCTCCAATGAACCTCCCCATCATTTGCCACCAGAAAATTACTGGAATCCATTTTACAAACCGTCCAGAGATATATTGGCGATGTTTAGTGATTAGGAGATTAAAAAAGCTTCCACTATTTTCCAGCTTTAGTTGGCAGCAGTGGCTTGGGATGTTAAGAAAAACTGGGATAACGGAGTGGTCAATATTTCCTTGTGTCTCTCAATACGGATTGGTAGATATTTACCTTAAGTTATTTACTAAGCAGCTAATAATGTGCGGCTTTGTTGTAATTAGTAAACAAAGGATAATTTTAATCAAGCGTCCTAGTCGTCGGTATTCACTTGAGAGACAATATCAGTCTCTAAAGCAATTAAATTGGCGGAATTACTTAGTAGATATTAACAAAGTATGAAATAATAAGAGGTGAAAAAGATAATTGGGGATGATTTAAATGAGGCAGCACACATGTACAACATTTCTAGCTGGGAAAGAGGCAACAATTGATGGATCCACGATTGTTTGTCGGGTAGAAGATTATTCAAACGATTTTGATCCACAAAGATTTGTCGTGGTAACACCAGAAAAGCAGTCACGTCATTATAAGAGTAAGACAACAGATTTTACGATTGATTTATCCGGAAACCCATTACGGTATACATCAACACCTGATGCAGACAGTAGTGCCGGAATTTTTGGTGCAAGTGGTATTAATTCAGCAAACGTCTCGATGACCGCAACCGAAACGATTACTAGTAATTCTCGGATCCTTAGCCTTGATCCATATAATCAGGAGAGCGGAATCGGCGAGGAAGACTTTTTAACCTTAGTCTTGCCATATGTTAGAACTGCTAGGCAAGCTGTAGAGCGGGTTGGCCAACTGCTAACAAAATACGGGACATATGAGGCTAATGGCTTAGCCTTTGGTGATCAAAATGAAGTTTGGTACCTTGAAACAATTGGTGGTCATCACTGGGCTGCAATTAAAGTTCCTGATAATGCATATGTTATTGCTCCAAATCGGTTAAATATCACGGACTTTGATTTTTCAGCTAATGAAACTCTTTGCTCTGCTGATCTGAAAGAATTAATTGATTTGAACCACCTTAACCCAGAAGAAAATCATTATAATTTACGTCTGATTTTTGGGAGTAGCAGTTATCGTGATGCTCATTATAATAATCCACGAGCATGGTATGTGGAGCAACAATTGAGCGGTGCTCAGGGAACTAAGCCTATTGACCAAATGCTACCGTTTATTAATTACCCACGTCATAAGATTACTATCCAAGAGATTAAAGAAGTAATGAGTTCTCATTACCAGGACACGGATTATGATCCATACTTGAGTAAAGGTGCGCCATACCGTTCAATTGCATTAAACCGTAATTTGGAACTCCATATCCTTCAAATCAGGAATAATGTTGATCCAAGGGTTAGTGGTGTTCAATGGTTGGCATTTGGACCGAATACAGTCAATGCAGTGGTTCCTTTCTATGCAAATGTTAAGGATACCCCAAAGCCATACCGGGATACCGCGATAACGTTTGATATTAATAATATTTATTGGCTTAATCATGTTATTATGGCAATTGCTGATCAGCACTACCAGAAAATTGAGCCACTACTTGAAGATTTTTCAGAGCAGGTAATGACCAAGACCTTGATTTGCCAGCATCAAACCGATAATGCATTTACTAAGAAGGATGATGTTGCTGAATTCTTAACTAAGGCTAATGAACAAATGGCCACAATATCCTATCAGGAGTCAATGAAGCTATTAGGCAAATTAGTAGAATACGGATTTAAGAACGCACGACTTCAATACTAAATAGATAACGAAATGACCCTCAAAGTTCGATTAATCGACTTTGAAGGCCATTCTGTTAATGCTTACTTTTGAACTAATTTTGTTTGGGAATGTAAGCGGCGGTTTTTGATAAAGTTAGCTACGGAAAATTCATTTTCAAGTTGCTTGTTTTGGTATGCGGTCACTAATGATTCGTAATCAAAATCATTTAACAAGAAGCAATATTTTGTTTTTTTATAATAAAAAACGACTGCAGTTGCTGGTTTCTTCACTCCTAAGCTCTTCGCAATTTGTTGCTCCTTTTGGAATGCCTTTTTGGCTAAACTAGAGTGACGATCTTCTAAGAACATTTCTAAGTCTAGGCCAGACGCTAAAGCAATCTTTTCTACTAACTTATCATTATAGTTATTGTTATCCTTGATTAATGCGTTTTGCATCATCAACAGAAATTGCCGTCCCCGTTTTCGTCCCTGAAAAGATGCGGCCATGTAATCGAGAATTACTCGGTAAATGGTATTAGAAACGCTTTGGCGAACAGCTAAGCTATGTTGATCCAAATGATACAATTCAATTGTTTGTTGGATTGTTGCCATGTTGAAAAACGGAATGAAGCGATAGTTAACTTTGGTATTAAGTTGTTGATCAACTTTAAGAACGTCATGTTCACACCGAAAGCAACGTCTCCCAAGTGGATTGACGAATAAATGTATCTCTAGCATTAAATGCTCCCCCTCGTTTAATACTAATTTGATGACTTTTCTAAACAAATTTATTTTTGCAAAAAAAGCTGGTTTTGTAAAGAATTATGATTTATGAACCAGATTGATGCTGTTGAGGGGCTGATTGTGCTAGAATTAAATGCGAACTTTAATGGGAGGGTTATTTATGGTTGATGATTGGCAACATTTTTTACTACCTTACCAACAAGCCGTTAATGAACTTAAAATTAAATTAAGAGGAATCCGTAAGCAATATCAGGATGAAACTCAGCATTCACCGATTGAATTTGTTACGGGTCGGGTAAAACCAGTAGATAGTATTAAGGAAAAGATGATCCGTCGTCATGTTCAAGAGGATCGTTTGGAACAAGATATGCAGGATATTGCTGGCTTACGAATCATGTGTCAATTCGTTGAGGATATATACCAGGTGGTTGATTTGCTTCGGCAGAGAAGTGACATGACTATTCTTGAAGAACGTGATTACATTAGCAACGCTAAGCCAAGTGGCTATCGTTCTTACCATATTGTAATAGAATACCCGGTACAGTTAGTTACTGGCGAGAAAAAGATCCTTGCTGAAATTCAAATTCGGACTTTAGCAATGAATTTTTGGGCAACAATTGAACACTCATTGAATTATAAGTATCAGGGAGAGTTTCCAGAAGAATTATCGGCGCGTCTTCAGCGAGCTGCTGAAGCGGCATTCAAACTTGATAATGAAATGTCCGAAATTCGTGAGGAAATTCAAGAAGCCCAAACAATGTTTTCAAACCGAATGCCGGGAGATCAAAACATTCCAGATAGATAAGGAGACCATATGCGAGTCGCAATTTTTAATAATGAAACATCAGAATCACAACGAATCACTAAGCTACTCAAGGCAGAAATGAGTAAAGCCGGGTTAGTTCTTGACCAAAATGCACCCAATGTTGTAATTACGATTGGTGGCGATGGGACACTATTGTCCGCATTTCACCACTATGGAGCTTTACTAGATCAGATTCGCTTCGTTGGGATTCATACAGGACACCTGGGCTTCTATACTGATTGGCGCAATTATGAAATTGATGACCTGGTTGATAGCCTTGTTAATGATAGTGGTCAATCAGTTTCGTACCCGTTACTTGATATGCATGCCATTTATTCTGATGGTTCAATTGATCACTACACAGCACTGAACGAATCAACCGTTCGTAATATCACCAAGACGATGGTGTGTGATGTCTTCGTTAATAATGAACTATTTGAAACTTTCCGCGGTGATGGCTTATGTATCTCAACACCAACGGGTTCCACTGCCTATAATAAGTCCGTAGGTGGTGCGATTATGGATCCGCGAATTGTTGGTTTCCAACTT
Organism: Limosilactobacillus sp.; assembly: GCF_022651205.1. GTDB lineage: Bacteria > Bacillota > Bacilli > Lactobacillales > Lactobacillaceae > Limosilactobacillus. The sequence goes on along the minus strand of NZ_JALCQI010000019.1, from coordinate 20,470 downwards.
GCTGAAATGGCGTCGCTAAATAACCGGGTGTTCCGGACATTAGGTTCACCAATTATTTTTGGCTCTGAAGCAAAACTAATGCTTCGACTAAAGGACCTTAATGGACATGTAATGACTTGTGATCGGGATCAGGTACGGTTAAAGCCCTCGGTAGGTGAAAGAAAGCTAGTGGAGATAACGTATCAGGTTGCGAAGAAGCGAATTAACTTTGCACAATATCGTCACAATAATTTTTGGCACCGTGTAAATGATTCCTTTATTGGTGGCATCAAACAATGAAATTCGAGTGGCAATATACAGGTCAGCAACCACGTAAATTACGTGCGGCGCTGAAGCATGAAGGAGTCAGTGCAAGTCTGATTAAAGTTGCCGTTTACCATGGCGGTAAAATGCAAATTAACGGAGAGGATCGGTGGACGGTTGATGAAGTTAAGCCAGGAGATCATTTTTCACTGATCCTTCCACCAGAAAAGCCAAATGATAATGTGAACCCTAGTGATTTACCGATTGAAATTGTATATGAAGATCGGGATTTCTTGATTTTAAACAAGCCAGCAGGAGTCGCGACCGTTCCGGCTCACCACGTCACAGTTGCCGATAGCTTAGTGAACCGTGTTCGTGGTTATTACGAACGCCAAGGGTATGAGAATTTAGTTATTCATGTTGCAACGCGGTTGGATAAGGATACCAGTGGCTTAGTGGTCTTTCCCAAGCACCGATTTGCCCATGCCGTTATGGACCAGCAATTAAAACAACACCAAGTAAAGAAAAATTACTTTGCTGTTGTTGGCGGGCAAATTGAGACTAAGCATGGCTACATTGACGCTCCAATTGATCGTGATCCTGAGAAATTTGTATCCCGAACGGTAATCTCTACGGGGAAACCTTCCGTAACGGAATATTGGTTAGAAAAGTCTTCAGCAAAAATGTCATTGCTCCAAATCCGCCTCCATACGGGAAGAACTCACCAGATTAGAGTTCATTTCCGCTATCTTGGTCATCCGTTAGTCGGGGATGATATGTATGGAGGAATCCCTTTGATTTCGCGTCAGGCGTTACACTGTTATTGGATGAAGTTTTATAGTCCTTTTAAGCAGCAATACATTGAAGTTCAGGCACCGTTACCCGAAGATCTTCAATCACTAATTCAGTTAATCTAACAAAAACGACCACTAATGCTTGAAATAGCACTTTAGTGGTCGTTTTTAAGTTTAAGTCAAGAAATTTCCTAGCTTTTTAGAATCGTTGAACACAAACGGGTTCAGGACACTTAACATCTTTTTGTAACAAGGTTAACTTACCAGTTTGGGCATCACGTGCATAAAGGGTTAAGTTATCACTATTTTGGTTTGATGCTAATAAGAATGATTCATCAGAACTGAGATTGAAGTCACGAGGGAAGTCACCTTCAGTCGAGATTGATTGAATATGTTTAACGGTAAAGTCTGGTTGAACTTCAAATACAGCGATCGTGTTTTCACCACGGTTTGAAGTGTAGATGAATTTACCATCCTTTGAAAGACGAATTGCAGCGGCACCATTGTGAGCAGTCCAACTGTCAGGAATTGTCTTAATTGTTTGAATATGACTGAAGGTACCATCAGTAGCGTTATACTTTAATACTTCAAGTTTGCTGCTTAATTCGCCCAGAAGGTAAGCATACTTGCCATTAGGATGGAAGGCAATATGACGTGAACCAAAGCCGTCTTCTGACTTGTAACGGGAAACGGCGGTTAGCTTACCATCAGCAGAAACGTCGTAAACAACAACTAAATCCATCCCTAAGTCACAAACGACTAACCGTTGATCTGGTGTTAAGTCAGCAAAGTGAACGTGAGGACTATCTTGTTCTGGTTGAGGACCAGTAGCTCCCTGGTGAAGTACTGAGTCAGTTTGAACTAGTGTCCCGTCATCGTTAATCTTAAAAACATCAACCTTTGCAGTGTGGTAGTTAGCACTGTAAAGGAGATGTCGTTGTTCGTCGAGACCAACATATGCAGGAGGAGCACCTGCTGCTAGAACTTTACTAAGCATTTTAGCGTTGTCGTCCTTTAGTGAGTATGATGCAATGCCACCTTGATCATCAATTTGCTTTACCGCATAAACGCGTTTGTCAGAGCCAACTTGTAAGTAAGCGGGCTTTTGTGATGGAATTGCTAATTCAACTTTAGTAATTTCCTTCTTTTCTGGATCTAAAGTAACCTTGTAAACACCTTTACTGTCCTTTTTAGTATATGTACCAATCAAAAATTGTTCAGTCAATTTGAACTGCCTCCTTTGAAAATGCTTACTTCTATGATAGCAATTCAGCAAGACGAATACTAGCTATGGTACACTGGAAATAATAAAAAATGGGAGAAATTAACGTGAAAAAGATTGAACGTGCAAAAAAGTTAGTCTGGGACCATCATCAGGTATTTCAGTGTCCTGTTTGTCAACATGCCTTTTCAAAGCTAAGTGGAAATAGTCTTGTTTGTGAACAGGGCCATACGATTGATTTTAACCGTCATGGGTATCTTCATTTCTTGAATACTCAGGGGACAACTGAATACGATCGGGAAATGTTCTTGTCACGAAGAAAGTTATTAAATGCCGGATTGTTCCGCCCCATAGTTGAACAAGTGAATGAAATCATTCCGGAGGATCCGCAAACTATTTTAGATGTGGGGACGGGAGAAGGAACCCCATTGGTACAATTAGCGTCCTTCCGTAATAATAAGGATTTCTATGTTGGCTTTGATATTTCTAAACCCGGAATCACTTTAGCAACCCAGCTTGATGTTGATGCCTTCTTCTGCATCGCTGATTTGCGTCATTTGCCATTTGCGGATCATTCATTTGATACAATACTAGAACTATTTTCTCCATCAGATTATCGTGAATTTAATCGGGTCCTGAAAGACAATGGCACACTCATTAAAGTAATTCCGAATGCAGGTTATCTTTTAGAATTGCGTCACTTATTATATGGCGATCATAATCAGCATTATGATTACGATAATAGTAAGGTTCTCAAATTGTTTAAGAAACATTATCCAAACGCGAGCGTGGTTCGTGTTCGTTATCAGTTTGAGCTGCCAAGTTCTCTTGTTACTGACATGATTAAAATGACCCCAATGAGCTGGGGAAAGGACGTTCATCAGCCGACAAAGACGGAGCTAGAAAACCTAAACTCGGTTACCGTTGATGTTAGTTTATTAGTCGCCAAAAAGGAGAAAAGCAAAATCTGAAATATTTATGATAAAAATCTAGTTAAGGGTGTTGCCAATTATAATTAAAGGTGGTAAATTATCTTATGAGAAATCGTTTGGCAATTGACATCGAACAGATTCGTTGGTAATTGCCAAGGAGTACTTCATTAAAGCAGCGTTTCGCCGTGCCAACACCGAGACCCTGCTTTTTTTATTTGTTTAGGTTAAGGAGCGAAAGATAATGACGAACCATATTGTATTATTCGAACCACTATTTCCTGCTAACACGGGAAACATTGCACGGACATGTGCCGGAACGAATACCGAATTACATTTAATAAAGCCGCTTGGTTTTTCAACCGATGATAAACACATGAAACGGGCCGGCTTAGATTATTGGGATAAGGTTAAGATTACCTACCATGATGATCTCCGCGAGTTCGTTTCAACGGTTCCTGATATTAGTAAGCTTTATTTAGTTTCCAAGTTTGCCAGTCGTGATTATACTGATGTTGACTACACGACCACTGGAGATCATTATTTCCTATTTGGTAAGGAAACAACGGGGCTACCGGAAGAATTTATGCGGCGGTATCCGGAAAACGCAATTCGGATTCCCCAAAATGATAATAATATTCGTGCCCTTAACTTATCGAATAGTGCGGCAATCGTAATTTATGAGGCTCTTCGTCAGCAAAGTTTTCCCAACCTAGCACGGGTCCATAAATACCATTTTGATAAATTAAAGTAAGTGAGGATTAACATGGCAAGGAAGAAGCGATCAAGAACAGGTCGACGAAATGTAAATAAGAAGAGCCAAACTAAAATGGTTGATAATTTAATGGGAATAATTCTTTCATTTTTAATGATCATTGGGTTATTTAACTTAGGAATTATTGGTCAGTTATTGGTTGGTTTCTTCAGTATCCTGGTAGGTAAGTCGTATCCGGTCGCAATGATCCTTGTTCTTATCACCGGGCTGTCATTAATGCTTTTTGGTCATTGTCTGAAGTATAATCGCCGATGGGTTGGCGGATTCATTATTTCCTATTGTGGTGTGTTAATCTGGTTGCACTACTTAATGTTTAATCATTTAAATTTACACGCCAACTTTCTTTCTACAACCTGGAACAACCTAAGCAAGGTCTTCTTTCAAACAAGTAACTCCACTAATGTCGGTGGGGGGATGCTAGGTGCTCTCCTTTATACCGGTAGTAACTATTTAATTGGTCGCCAGGGCACAGCAATTTTGGCATGGCTAATGATTATTGCTGGTGTAATCATTTTCTTTGCAATTCCATGGGATCAATTCTTAACTGCTTTTGGTCATCAATTAAAGAAAATGCCAGCAGCTGCTCGCAACGTAAAACAGCACCTTCCTAAGCAGCCACAACTTAAACAGTCATTAAAGAAAAACGGTACGAGTTTACTGGCTAAAAAGACTGCGGAGAAGCATCCTGAACAGCCATCGACTAACGATGAGCGGCAATCATCAACTGCTCCAAAGGCTGAACCACGAATCACGGTTGCAAGTACGAATAGCGAACAACCGTCAACGACCCCTAAGGCAGCTAAAAAGGAGAAAGGGGAAGGGGACGATCTTCAGCTGACCGCAACGACTGCAAAGGAAGATGTCGACTATAAGTTACCACCATTAGACCTGTTGACTAAGATTCCGGTAACGGATCAAAAGGATGATCTGCATGCAATTAAAAAAAATACTAAGAAACTGCAGGATACGCTAAAGTCATTTGGAGTTGACGCGACAGTAGAGAATGTCAATTTGGGACCATCGGTGACTAAATATGAACTGCGCCCTGCTGTTGGTGTCAAGGTAAGCCGAATTACCCACCTAGCTGATGATTTGGCATTGGCGTTAGCAGCAAAGGATATTCGGATTGAGGCACCAATTCCCGGTAAGTCGTTAATCGGAATCGAGGTTCCTAATCAGCAAATTGCCACTGTTGGTTTTCGTGACATGGTGGAATCGATGCCCCATGATGACCATCCGATGAATGTTCCGTTGGGAAGAACTGTTACGGGTGATGTCATGATGGCTGACTTAACTAAGATGCCCCACCTTTTGATTGCTGGGGCAACGGGAAGCGGTAAGTCAGTTGCGATCAATGATATTATTACCAGTATTTTACTGAAAGCTAAGCCGCATCAGGTGAAGTTTTTAATGATTGACCCAAAGAAGGTCGAACTAAGTGTTTACAACGGAATTCCTCATTTACTAAGTCCCGTTGTCTCTGATCCCAAGAAAGCGGCTCGGGCATTAGGAAAAGTTGTTGGGGAGATGGAAAGACGCTACGAGTTGTTTGCTAAGTTTGGTGTGCGAAATCTAAAGGGGTACAACCAGCTAGTCCATGATAATAATGCTCAAGAGGAAAATACTGAACAGCCATCATTACCTCTAATCTTGGTAATTGTTGATGAATTAGCTGATTTGATGATGACAGTTTCACACGATGTTGAAGACGCAATTGTTAGGATTGCTCAAATGGGAAGGGCAGCTGGGATCCACATGATCTTGGCTACTCAACGCCCTTCAGTTGACGTTATTACCGGTTTAATCAAAGCCAATGTTCCGTCACGAATTGCCTTTGCAGTCTCAAGCGGTGTCGACTCTCGAACAATTATTGATACCAATGGTGCAGAAAAATTGCTTGGTCGTGGTGATATGCTATTTGAGCCGATCGACCAGAATAAGCCTGTCCGGGTTCAGGGAGCATTCATTTCTGATCAAGATGTTGAAGCAGTAGTTAATTTCATCAAGGATGAGCGTCCTGCTGAGTATGATCAGAAAATGGTTGTTACTGACAACGAAATTGCGCAAGAAGAACAAAGCGAAGATGAGGATCAGCTATTCCCGGAGGCGTTAAAATTTGTTGTTGATCAGCAAAAGGCATCGACTTCTTTAATTCAGCGACGATTCCGAATTGGTTATAACCGGGCAGCGCGGATTATTGATGATATGGAGCAGCGCGGATATATTGGCCCAGCTAATGGATCCAAGCCTCGAGAAGTCTTTAAGAAAAAGGATCAAGATTAAATCTTATTCGTTTAAAGTTAATAAAAGGACTAGCTATTCGTTACCTTTGAATAACTAGTCCTTTAATGTTTGTTATTAATATTGATTAGAAAATTACATTGCACCTAACGATGCGATTGCCCCAAAGATTAATGAGCCGAGCATTGCGATCAGCATCAGCCAAATGGCAACCATCGTTATCTTTTGAAAACGTGTTTTCTTTTTCCGTTGCATCTTTTTACCGCCTTTCGCAGTTAAATTTACAATAGTAATAGTCTACATCATTTTATAAGGTTATTTCAAACGATCTTAGTAGCTGTGCTAAACTATTTAATATAGAAGCTAATTAGGAGTAGTTAAAATTAGTTATGAATTATCGAATAGCATTTTTCCAGATAATATTATTGGTTATTATTTGGTTCGTTGAAAACTTAATCAGTAAAATCTTTCATTCCGCTCGTCAACACCGCCATAAGCATCATCCGGTTGTTTGGACGGTGGTTCTTTGGTTATTAAGTATTTATAATATTGCAAGTCTCTATTGGATTGCATATCCAATTGCAATCTGGATGGTAGTTGCCATCCTTTTAATGATCGGACAAACGTTTCATTATGGTGAATTTATTTATCGTCGTTATTGGCCCGCGTTTTGGCGCCTGTCGGTGGTTTTAGGTGGGCTCACGTTTATTATTTCATTCTTTTGTCAACATTTGCCGTTAATATAACATTACTAATGGGAATTATTGGTTAGTTAGAAGACAATCCTTTTATTAGTGTCTTTTAACTAACCTTTTTTATTATTATTGATTATTTTTGAAATGTTATGGTGGAAAGTGGGGGATTGTGGTAGACTTTACCTATAAAGTGGTTGTGGGGAGGTAAATGCTAATGTTTATGGGCGAATATACTCATTCGATCGATAGCAAAGGCCGACTAATTATCCCCGCAAAATTTCGTGAATTGTTAGGCACTCACTTTATTGTCACTCGTGGCTTAGATGGGTGTCTATTTGGTTATCCACTTGATGAATGGGAACAGCTCCAGGAGAAATTGAAGGCTTTACCTTTAACCAAGAGGGATGCTCGGGCATTTGTTCGTTTCTTGTACTCTGCAGCAACAGATTGCGAATTTGACAAGCAGGGACGAATTAACTTACCCGATACTCTTTGTCAACATGCTGATTTGAAAAAGAAGTGCGTTATCGTAGGAATTGCAAACCGGCTTGAAATCTGGAGTGCTGAAAAGTGGAATCAATTTACGGATGCCACTGAAGAAGATTTTGATCAAATTGCTGAAGATTTAAATATTGATTTTTAATGGAGGAGTTTAGATGACAGAGTTTAAACATGTGACAGTATTATTAAACGAAGCTGTTGCTGGTCTAAATATCCTTCCAGAAGGAACATATGTTGATGCAACTTTAGGTGGCGGTGGTCACAGTGCTGCAATCTTAAAGCAGTTAACGACTGGTTGCCTTTATTCATTTGATCAGGATCAAACAGCGATTAAATATAATCAACAACACCTAAAAACATTTATTGATGCTGGTCGTTCAGTTTTAATTGAAGATAATTTTCGCAATTTGAAGACTGCCTTGTTAAAACACGGTGTGAAGAGTGTTGATGGTGTTGTATATGATTTAGGAGTCTCCTCACCACAATTTGACGATGCCCAGCGTGGCTTTAGTTATAAATTAGATGCGCCATTAGACATGCGGATGAATCAGCAACAGTCGCTTTCTGCAATGAATGTGGTCAATGAATGGCCATATGAAAAATTAGTAAGGATCCTTTATCGTTACGGGGAGGAACGCTTTGCTAAGCAGATTGCACGAAAAATAGAACGACGGCGCAAAGAAAAGCCGATTCGAACAACCTTTGAATTGGTTAATGTGATTAAAGAAGCAATTCCAGCTGCTGCTCGACGTCATGGTGGGCATCCTGCTAAGAAGAGTTTTCAAGCGATCAGGATCGCCGTTAATGATGAATTGGGAGCGTTGGAAGATTCACTAGAGCAAGCACTTGAATTACTTAATGTTGGTGGGCGAATTAGTGTAATTACCTTTCAATCATTAGAAGATCGCCTTGTAAAAACAATGCTTCATGAAAAGGTTTCGCTGGCGGATGAGTTACCACCAGGCTTACCTATTATTCCACCGGAAATGGAACCAAAATTTAAGTTAATTAATAAAAAGCCAATTCTTCCTAGCAAAGAAGAATTAGCAAATAATCATCGGGCTCATAGTGCTAAATTACGGATAATTGAGCGGATTAAGAAGTAGGATACAAAAGGAAAGTGATTAAGATGGTTTCAAATACTGCAAAAAAGATTTCTCGTGTGCAACCGCGGAGGGTAAACCATGGCACACGGGAGGTACAACGACTAAGCCCTACTGTTCGAACGGTTACGTGGACAAACCTAGAACGTGGCTTGGTGGCTGGTTGTAGTATTTTAACCTTATGTTTAACCATTTTGCTTTTATCAACAAAAAATACGATCAATACTCGTCAACATCAATTGCAGGATTTACAAGCAAGGGTATATCAAGTAAAAAATGATAATGCTAGTCATCGACAAGCAATTGCCGAAATGACAAGTCAGTCCCAATTAAGGTCAGCGGCGAAGAAGTATGGGTTAGTGGATCATAATTCAAACGTAAGGAACGTTAATAAATAATGAATAAGATGACTCAACGAACGAAAAATAACGGAAGTAATGGCAACAGAGAAACTTTTGGTAAGTGGCTCTTTATAATTGTAGTTGCAATGTTTACGTTATTTATCGTTCGTTTTGCGTATATTGCGATTACTAAGGATGTCCAGCATGTTAATTTACGTTCTCAAGCCGAACAGATTTATACGCAAAGGAGAACGATCCTTGCTAAACGTGGCAACATTTATGATCAGCATGGCTCCGTTTTAGCGACAGATACAAGTCGCTATACCCTTTATGCAGTTTTAGATAAGAGTCAGCGTTCAGCGGATGGCAAACCATTATATGTGAAAAATAAGCGCCGAACTGCAAGAATTCTTGCTAAGTACATCAAGATGCCAGAAAGAAAGATTTTAAAGACTCTTTCCAAAAAGGGGCAATCTTATCAGGTTGAATTCGGGAGTGCTGGAGCAAATCTTTCAGTTGCTAAAATGCAACAAATTAAGGCTGAAAAATTACCGGGAATTGGCTTTATCGCCACTCCTGCTAGATCTTATCCAGAAGGTGAATTTGCCTCCCAGATAGTTGGAATGGCTACTCCAAAAATTACAAATAAACAAACTGGTCAAATGACATTAGTTGGTCAGGTCGGGCTAGAAAGTTATTTCAATAAAAAACTTACCGGAAAGAACGGTCTTCGTCAGTACAAACGAGATGTTTACGGCTATCGATTAGCTAATAGTAACCGGGTTGTAAAAAAAGCAGTTAATGGTGACAATGTCTATACAACTCTAGATGCCAAGGTCCAACATATTATGGAAAACAAACTGACCAAGGTATATAAGGAATCTAAAGCCGAGTCAATGATCGCGGTTGTGATGGATGTCAAAACTGGTAAAATTATTGCAGCTTCTCAACGGCCAACGCTCCGTTCAAAGAAGAATCCTGTTTGGCGAAATATGCTAGTTCAGGATGTTTATGAACCAGGTTCAACGATGAAGACATTTGCTTTAAGTGCTGCAATTGACTCAGGTCACTTTGATCCTAACGCAACGTTTAATTCTGGTACTTGGCAAATGGGTGGTGGAAAAGTCACCGATTGGAAAACTTCCGGTTGGGGAACAATTTCCTACAAGGATGCTTTTGATTTATCTAGTAACGTTGGTTTTGCCCATGTTGAGCAAAATATGGGAGCAAAGGTTTGGAAAGATTACCTAACTCGGTTTGGAATGTTCAAAAAGGTGAACGTTGAAGGGATGAATAATGAAATTAGTGGTTATAGTGCTTTTAAGGGAATCCTTCAACAAGCCAACACCGCCTTTGGACAGGGGATTACCGTTAATGCAATGCAAATGATGCAAGGCTTTAGTGCAATTGCAAATAATGGTAAGATGATGAAACCGTACATTATTGATAAGGTAACCGATAATCAAGGAAAAACCATTCAAAAGGTAAAGCCTAAAAAGGTTGGTCAGCCAATCAAAGCTTCTACCTCTAAAAAGGTAGTTAAGATGATGGAAGGGGTTATTTATGACCAAAAAGGAATTGGTCATGACTACCAAATTGATGGTTATAAGATTGCCGGAAAAACGGCGACAGCTCAAATTGGTGGTGCTGGCGGTTACAGTAATGGAGATAGTAACTACCTTTATTCATTTGTTGGGATTGCTCCGGCAAATAAACCGCGGTATGTAATGTATGTTACATTGCGGAAACCCCATAACTTAAGTAAACCAGCAACAAAAATGATTGCGGACGTCTTTAACCCAACGATGAAGTTTATTTTGAGTCGCCAAAAGAGCACTAAACAAAAGAATTCGGGAATTGTAAAGGTTCCTGACTTAATCAACCAGCCAACTCAAAAGGCAAGTGATCAGCTTAATAAGCTCCATCTAATACCTGTTGTTATTGGTTCAGGTCAAACCGTTAAGCGTCAGTCGGTTACTCAGGGTCAATCTTCTTTGATTAACCAACATGTTATTTTGGATACTGGAGGAGATTGCAAAATGCCTGACATTAGTAATTGGAGTTCCGATGACGTTCAACAACTTGCCAAGATGATGGGAATTAAGTTGAGGGAAAAGGGATCCGGTTACGTTACAAAACAAAGTATTAAGACTAATGATGCCGTCCATAAGTCATCAACATTAACTGTTGAATATTCTTCACGACAATAGTTTAGGAGGAAACCATGAATTTTATTAGTATCGTGATAACGTTAGTTTGTTCGTTTTTGATTACATTTCTTTTAATGCCATATTTGATTCGCTACTTCCGCGCCAAGAAGGAAGGACAGCAGATTCGTAAAGAAGGGCCAAAATGGCACGCCAAAAAGGCCGGAACACCAACAATGGGTGGACTCCTATTTATAATTTCAGCAGTCATCGTTGTTTTAGCGGCAGCTGGTTTCTTAGGAATGCTGACTAATACTATGTGGTCCTTATTATTCATCCTAGTTGTCTATGGATTGATTGGAATGTGGGATGACAGTATTAAGATCTTTCACCACCAAAATGAAGGCTTTAAGGCATGGCAAAAAGCTCTTTGTCAGGTTATCGCGGCAATGGTCTTCACGGTTATTTATCAGCATGAAGGCTTTCAAATGGGCTTTGGTACTAGTCAAATCGGCTGGTGGTATGGTTTGTTCATTATTTTTTGGATTGTTGGTTTCTCCAACGCTGTTAACTTAACTGATGGTTTAGATGGACTGGTTAGTGGTTTATCAATTATTTCGTTTGCTGCTTACTTAATTATTGCTCTTGTAAATATCAACCAGCCGGGATATGCGGAAATTGCATTGTTCTGCTTAGCAATGATCGGAACTCTTTGTGGATTCTTCCCTTATAACCATAAACCCGCGAAGATTTTCATGGGTGATATGGGATCACTAGCAATTGGGGCCTCATTAGCTGCAGTTTCTCTCTTGCTCCATCATGAATGGTCATTATTAGTAATTGGAATTGTCTACGTATGTGAAACCGCTAGTGTAATCATGCAAGTAGCCTCATTCAAGTTGACAGGAAAACGAATCTTTAAGATGACACCAATCCACCACCACTTTGAACTTTGTGGTTGGAGCGAATGGAAAATTGATATTGTTTTCTGGAGTGTTGGACTAGTTGCTTCGATTATCGCGGTAGCAAGTATTTTGATCTTTAATATTTAATTCAAATTAGGTGGCAAATAAAAATGAAGAAAGTAACGAACTATAATAATAAAAATGTCCTCGTAATGGGTTTTGGGATTAGCGGTCTAAACGCTGCTCACTTACTAAGAAGCCTTGGAGCAAATGTTGTTGCTAATGATCAGAAGACACCAAAGGATCCGCAAGTTGTTGAGAGTTTAAAAGATGATGGTATTAAGGTACTTACCGGTTCTAATCCTCTTAGTCTCGCTGAGCAACCATTTGATCTTGTAGTGAAGAACCCGGGGATTCCTTATGATAATCCATTGGTAGCAAAGTTCGTTGAAAAGAAAACACCGATTATTACGGAAGCAGAATTAGGCTGGCAGATCTTTGATGGTTACCTTGTTAGTGTTACCGGAAGTAATGGTAAAACAACGACTACGACCTTGACTCAATTAATGATTGCTAAAAGTAACCAGCATCGGGTTGAATATGCGGGGAATATTGGTGTTTCCTTTAGTAAAGTTGCCGCTAAATTGGGACCTGAAGATACTTTAGTAACCGAATTATCCAGTTTCCAATTGTTAGGTGCACCAACTATTCACCCTCACATTGCGATTATCACTAATATTTTCTCTAACCACCTTGATTATCACAAGACACGTGAGAATTATATTAATGCCAAACTTAACATTACCCGAAATCAAACTAGTGATGATTACCTCATTATTAACTGGGATCGGGACGAATGGCAGAAAATTGCACGACGTTCACGAGCAACGATTATTCCATTTTCACGGCAAAATAAGAGTCATGATGGTGCATATGAGCAAGATGGTCAGATTTACTGGCAAGGTGAATACATCATGGATGCAAAAGATATTCGCTTGATCGGTCCACAAAACGTTGAAAATGCTTTGGCAGCAATTGCAGCTGCTAAGTTAAGTGGGGTGGATAACCAGGATATTGTTGATGTCTTAACCACTTTTGGCGGGGTTCGTCATCGCCTTCAATACGTAACTGAATATCAGGGACGGCGATTCTATAATGATTCAAAGTCAACCGACATTGAAGCAACTGAAGTGGCATTGCAAGGATTTGAACAACCGGTCGTCTTGTTAGCGGGTGGCTTGGATCGTGGTTATACTTTTGAACGACTGGTTCCTTACTTTAAGAAACATGTCAAGGCAATTATTGTTTTTGGTCAATGTAAGGATAAAATGAAGGATGCAGCTGTTCAGGCTGGAATTCCTACAATTATTGAAAGCGAGAATGCGATTACGGCCGTTCCCGAGGCGTGGGATGTTAGTGAGCCCGGAGATGTAATTCTCCTTTCTCCAGCGAATGCTAGTTGGGATCAATTCCCAAGCTTCGAGGTTCGTGGTGATAAATTTATTGATGCTGTTAATAAGTTGATTAATAAAAAGGAGGAAGAGTAATGCGGTTACTTGTTTCTGGTGGTGGTACTGGTGGTCACATTTATCCAGCGCTAGCCCTAATTGAACGTTTAAAGCAGGTCGAACCGGATACCGAAGTCCTCTATGTTGGAACCACTCGGGGGCTTGAAAATAAAATTGTCCCTGATGCAGGAATAAAACTTGAGACGATGCAGATGCAAGGGTTTAAGCGTTCTCTATCCTTGGATAATTTTAAGACGATCTATCTTTTTCTGCGGTCCGTTCACCATGCTAAAAAAATTATTCGTGATTTCAAGCCGGATGTTGTTTTAGGAACGGGGGGCTATGTTAGTGGGGCTGTTTTGTATGCAGCAGCGAAAAAACATATTCCAACCGTTATTCACGAGCAGAATAGTGTTGTTGGTGTAACCAATAAGTTCCTTAGTCGTTATGTTGATCAAATTGCGATTGCCTTTGAGGCCGCACGTAGTCAGTTTCCTCAGGGAAAGGTGACAATGACGGGTAACCCACGGGCACAGCAGGTTAGTTCACAAATCAATAGCACTTTTTCTTGGAGTGAGTACGACTTAAAAGATGATATTCCAACCTTAATGATTTTCGGCGGTAGTCAAGGGGCACCAAAGATTAATTCGACGGTTGTGGATTCAATTCCAGAATTTAGTAAGCGCCCATACCAAGTAGTTTTTGCCACTGGTCAGAAGCGTTATGCTAAGGTGCAAGAACAACTTCATGGAGTTAAAATTGGTCAAAGCGTTAAGGTTGTTCCGTACATTAAGGACATGCCCGCTAAAATGCCTAAAGTTGCAGCATTGGTATCTCGTGCTGGAGCAACAACAATTGCCGAAGTAACTGCATTGGGTGTTCCAACAATCTTAATTCCAAGCCCTTACGTGACTGCTAACCACCAGGTAAAGAACGCCCAAGCATTAGTTCGTAAAAATGCTGCAGTGATGATTACAGAAGACAAGTTAGATAGTCGAGCATTATTGGTTCAGGCAGACAAAATTATGGAAAGCCAGGAACTTCGGAGCAAAATGGCAACTGCTTCCCGTAAAATTGGTCATCCTAAGGCAGCCGATGAGTTAATCGACGTTCTCCATAAAGCTATTGATGAGCATTAGTTGGTGAGTAAAATGGCGAGAGGTAATTTTATTCCCGAACATCACCGTTATTCTCAACGACTTGCTCACCTAGAAGCGCAAAGTACTTCGGCAAGCGAAGAGCCACATCAACCGATTGGCAATAAAGTTGTCGGGATAAAGAAACAGCGTCACAGCTCTAGCAGAAGACGGATTACTTTCTTGGGATGCTTCTTCGGTATGATTCTGTTGATCATGCTTTATATTATTTCCCCTTTGAGTAAGATTACTGATGTTAAGATTAGTGGAAATAATGAATTAACCGATAAGCAGGTCGAACAAGCGACCACGGTCCGGTCTGGAAGATTAATTTGGTCTGCATGGCTGGGGCAAAAGCATTTGGAAAGCAAAGCCAAAATAAAGAATCCACAGATTAAATCGATGAAGGTTAAGCTTGTTGGTCCGCAGAGTGTCCACCTTTTGGTTACGGAAAACCAATTGTTGGGTGAAGCACAAGTCGGAAAACAAAGATACGCGGTCTTATCAAATGGTCAGTTACAATTAACGACTGCGCAGAACACTAATATTGATTTTCAAGGCTTTGAGACCCACCGCCAACAACTAGAAATCATTGGTGAACAGTTGGGTAAAATCAAGCCAGCAATATACCATGGCATTTCTTCGATTGAGTATCGACCAACAAAGAGTTCTCCTCACCAAATCATTTTATACATGAAGGATGGGAACACAGTCAGAGCCAACTTAACAAACGTGGGCGATAAGATGAAATATTATCCATCAATCTTGACTAAAATGAAGGGCCAAGGGGTTATTGATCTTCGAGTAGGTGCTTACTCGTACGATTATGGAACAAAAGATAAATGAATTTATTAAAAAACTCACGAAGATCTTTTTTTACAAGCAATTAACTGTGGTAAAATCTAGATTAGACTAATAAATAAAAATAATATTTTAGTGTAATAAAGTTTAGGAGGTTCCTCTCAATGAATAATTCTGAGGTTTATGTTGGGTTAGACATTGGAACCACCTCGATCAAAGCATTAGTATGTGAAAATGTAAAAGGGCAAATGAAGGTCATTGGTGTCGGTGTTGAGCCAGCGGCAGGGATGAGTCGTGGTGTGATAGTTGATATTGATAAGACTGCTCGTGCAATTTCAAATGCAATTGCTCAAGCTGAGGAAAAGTCCAACGTAGACATTAAAAAAGTGATTGTTGGTTTGCCAGCAAACTATTTACAAATGCAACGGGTTCACGGAATGATTACCATTGCTAATAATGGTCAGTCACGGGAAATCGTTGATCAGGACGTTTTAGACTTAGCGCAAGAGGCATTAACGCAAAGTATTCCGCCTGAAAGAACAGTGATTGATTTAGTTCCAACAGAGTTTACCGTTGATGGCTTTGATGGTATTAAGGATCCACGAGGGATGGTTGGAGTTCGCTTAGAAATGAAGGGAACTCTTTATACGGGTCCAAAGACAATTGTTCATAATGCTAAAAAAGCCGTTCAGAAGGCTGGCCTTGAGGTTCGTGATTTCGTTGTGACACCTATTGCAACCGGATTTAACTTACTTAACGATGGTGAGCAAGACTTTGGAACATTGGTAATTGATTTAGGTGGTGGTCAGTCCACGACCAGTATCATTCACGATCACCAATTGAAGTATAGTTATGTCGATCCTGAAGGTGGTCAGTACGTAACTAAGGATGTGTCAACCGTTTTAAACACTTCCTTGAAAAACGCGGAACAATTAAAGCGTGATCACGGTTTTGCTGATAGTACGCAGGCTGATGAAAATGTTCAGATAGACGTTGATGTTGTTGGTCAGGATAAGCCGGTCCAATATAGTGAACAATATCTTTCAGAAGTTATTGAAGCACGGATTCGTCAAATTTTTGATCGTGTCGCTCGCCAATTAGAGCGGATCAATGCTCCTGAATTACCAGGTGGGGTTGTTTTAATTGGAGGAGTAGCAGCTTTACCGGGTATTAGAGAACTAGCTAAACAATATTTTCCTGGTAACGTTAAGATTTTTGTCCCTGATCAAATGGGAATTCGCCATCCGCGTTTTGCAATTGCATACGCACTTGGGCTTTACGAGAACCGTTTATCAGGAATTGACCAATTAATTAAGCAGGTAGTCCAAGAGGCTGATTTTGGTAAAAAAACGCTAGAAAGCAATTCTAGTGACCACAAGCCTCAGAATCAACGAATGGTTGAAAATAATAATGGACCCGCTCAAAAACGTACTAGTCAAGAGCAAAATACGCAAAAGAAAGACGGCTTTAGTAGTAAATTTAAGAGCCTCTTTAATAACTTATTTGATTAACAACTAACGGAGGGTATCGAATGGATAACGAAAATTCAATGGAAAACCAATTTGCCGGAGCTAAAATTAAGGTTATTGGTGTCGGTGGCGGTGGTGGTAACGCCGTTAATCGAATGATCACTGAAAAGGTTCAGGGTGTCGATTTTATCGTTGCTAATACCGATTTACAGGCTTTAAATGCTTCTCAAGCACAAACTAAGATCCAATTAGGACCTAAATTAACCAAGGGGCTTGGTGCTGGTTCTAATCCTGAAGTTGGCGATAAAGCAGCTGAAGAAAGTGAAGAACAGATTCAAAACGCACTTGAAGGATCAGACATGGTCTTTATTACTGCCGGAATGGGTGGTGGTACCGGGACAGGTGCTGCTCCCGTAGTTGCTAAAATTGCCAAGGATAGCGGCGCACTAACTGTTGGTGTAGTTACTCGTCCATTCTCCTTTGAAGGTCCACGTCGTGATAAGTTTGCTAGTGAAGGCTTGGAAAAGTTAAAGGCAAACGTTGACACTTTGATTATTGTTGCTAACAATCGTTTGCTAGAAATGATTGATAAGAAGACCCCAATGATGGAGGCATTTAAGGAAGCAGATAATGTCCTTCGCCAAGGTGTTCAAGGGATCTCTGATTTGATTGTTACGCCAGGATACATTAATTTGGATTTTGCTGATATTAAGACATTAATGTCTAACCAAGGTTCAGCATTAATGGGAGTTGGTAGTGCTACTGGTGAAAATCGAGCAACTGAAGCAACCAAGAAGGCAATTTCTTCACCACTACTTGAAGTATCTATTTCCGGTGCTCAACACGTTTTGATGGATATTACAGGTGGTAAGGACCTTTCGATGTTTGAAGCTCAGGAAGCCTCTGATGTCATTAAGCAGGCTGCTGGAACCAACGTTGATATTTCATTTGGGATGTCATTAAACGAATCACTTGGCGATGAAGTTCGGGTAACCGTTATTGCAACCGGAATTGACGCTAAGAAGAGCAAGAATGCTCAAGCAGCTAAGCATGTTGCACCAGTTAGCGATGAAGCTAAGAAAGCTGAAAGCGAGACTAAAGATGCATCATCTGCTGACCCATTTGATGGTTGGAATGATCCAACAGCTGGAATTAATGATTCCAATGAAAAGACAGATAATGAATTTTCACATGTGAAGAAACCAGAATTTAACGTCTTTAACGATGATTCAGCCGCAACTGATGATGATGACGATAACTTGTCTACACCACCATTTTTCAAGAATCGTCGGCAATAATAAATAATTAGAGATGGGGAGAGGCACTGTTTTAGGGCATCTCCCATTTCGCAATTCTAGAATGGATAGGAGGAATTTAAGATGGCTAATAATCTATTTAAGAGTCTCTTTAGTGACGGCGAGTCTGATAATCAAGAAGAATACTATGATGAACAAGCTCCTATGCCACAGGGAGATAACAAAGTTGTTTCGATGAATAGTATTCGTCAACGTTCAAGTAAAATTGCCTTATATGAACCACGACTATATGCAGATGTTAAACAAATTGCTGATCAATTATTGAATGAACGTGCAGTGATTGTTAATTTCTCGCAAATGGATACGAAAGTAGCGAGTCGAATCGTTGACTTCTTAAACGGGACAGTCTTTGCGATTAGTGGCGATATTAAACGGATCGGTAAAGAAATTTTCCTGTGTACGCCAAAGAACTTTGAAGTTTCAGGAAACCTTTCTGATACGCTTAAGAATGATTCTGATAAAATTTAAGATAGAAGGAGCTTGCAATGGCAATTATTAATTTTTTAGCCTGGGTAATTTACCAACTAGTTGATATTTATATCCTCGTGATTGTCATTTGGTGCTTATTATCATGGTTTCCAAATGCTAGAGGAAGCCGTTTGGGAGAAATTGTTAACCGCTTGGTAGAGCCTTATATGAGTTGGTTTGACTTTATTCCGCCTTTAGGGGGGATTAGTTTTTCACCAATTGTGGCAATCTTTGTCCTTTATTTGGTTCAATACGGGCTAAAAGCAATTACCATGATGCTTTAAATAAACAATGGATGAATTAAATATAAAACAACATTTTCGACTTGACGAAGGGCCAATTATTGACCAAATCAATGACTGGATAGTTCAGGCAGCAGATCAATATCGTCCTGTACTGTCGCCATTCCTTAATCCTCGTCAACGATATATCGCACAGACGCTGGTTAATGGTAATGATAACGTTAAAATGCGGGAATTTGGTGGCCGCCAGGAAGCCGAAATGAGTCGAATCCTTTTCTTTCCCGCTTATTACCAACCACAAGCAAGCGATTTTGAAATTACCTGCTTAGAAATTGATTACCCACAAAAATTCGCAGAACTTCATCATCGTCAAATAATGGGAACGCTGTTAGGCGAAGGCTTAGAGCGGACTTCATTTGGTGATATTATTACTGATGGGAATCGGTGGCAGGTTATCGTTACTAACCAAATGGCTCGATTTATTAGTGAGCGAATTAATCATGTGGGAAAAATTAAGGTCAAGTGGAAGCCGCTCTCTTTTGATGAATTAATTGTACCCATAGAGGATTGGGAGCAGTTACCAACAACCGTTTCATCGTTAAGGATCGATGCTATAGTAGCGGCGGGATTTAATTATTCTCGTAATCGGGCAAAACAATTACTTGAGCGTGGATACGTCCAAATTAATTGGGAAGAGATGCAACGACCAGATTATCTAGTTGGCGAACATGACATGTTATCCGTAAGACATGCCGGTCGTATCCGGGTAGATCAGGTTGGTAGCATTACTAAAAAGAATAAGCAGCGGATTACATTGTCGATAATTCATGCTTAAAATCACATGGAGGAAAAGCTGATGAGTTTAACTGTAGATGAAATAAATCAAATTCAATTTAATACCAAAATGCGGGGTTACAACCCGACTGAGGTTAATGACTTTATTAAGGAAGTTGCACAAGCAGTTCAAGAATTGACCGATCAAAATCGTGCATTACAAGAAAAAGTAAAGGCTGATGAAAGTAAGTTAAAGTACTTTAGTGAGTTAAAGGACTCATTAAACAAGTCAATTCTTGTTGCTCAGGAAGCAGCTGACAAGGTAAAGAATAATGCTAAACGTGAAGCGGACATTATGGTGCGGGAAGCCCAAAAGCAGGCAACTGACATTGTTTCAACCGCAAACGAAAAGGCTAACCAAATTGTTGAAAATACAGCAGAAGGAACTCGTAAGCTAACCTCTGAAACGAGTGATTTAAAGAAGCAAACCCGGATTTTCCGTCAACGGTTGCAAGTAATGCTTGAATCACAATTGGAAGTTGTTAAGAGTGATGAGTGGGACAAGCTGTTAGCAAATGATGATATTGATAAATATGGCGAAATTCAAAATATTTTAGGAACTCGCCTTGACAATAATTCAGGAGAAAGTGTAGAATCAACTTCAATTACAACTAGTGGTTTTGAATCTGAAAGTACAGCTTCATCATTAACTAGTGAGACAGCTTCTGATAGCATTTCACTAGAAAAGAATGTTGCATCTGTTTCAACGGGCACTGCTGAGTCTGAAGAGGTAGTTAAACCTGAAACAAGCGAAAGTGAAAGTGCTCCTACAAGTTCAGCAGAAACTGTTACATCTGATT
>NZ_JALCQI010000018.1 GCF_022651205.1 Limosilactobacillus sp. | reverse complement strand
CACCTCACAATGGACACCCTTGTCCTCAGCTCATGGTTCCGACTACTACGACCCATAGCGGACTTTCACCGCCTAGCTAATACCCATGCCGGGCGCACTAAAAAAACTGAACATAGTCATGAACTATGCTCAGTAAAATTTTAAT
This sequence comes from Limosilactobacillus sp., assembly GCF_022651205.1. Lineage (GTDB taxonomy): Bacteria > Bacillota > Bacilli > Lactobacillales > Lactobacillaceae > Limosilactobacillus. The sequence continues at coordinate 28,416 of NZ_JALCQI010000018.1, read as the reverse complement.
GGTTGCTTACTGCACTATTTAGCTTCCGCCGATTAAAGAGGTAAATTAACAGGATCAGTGGAATAATTATGAGCATTACCGGATAGAACCATTTAACAGGCATTGTACTATCAACAATCCCCCCAATCACTGGTCCAAGGGTCATCCCAATATCTAATCCCAAGAAGAAGGTTGAACTAGCAAGTCCCCGTTCACTTTCTGGGGCAAGCATCATTGCGGTTGATTGACAAACCGAATAAATTAAGCCGTAACCAAAGGCCATCCCCGCAGCCGCCAAGGCCATTTCAAAGTTCGTTTTCATGACCGTTAGCATAATTAAATAGAATGCAGTCGCTACTGTACTAGTAATTAACCACGGACCAAAACGAACCGTATCAAACTGGTTCCGCAAGAATAAACGAATTGCTAATAAGATCACAGCATAAATTAAGAAATACGAGCCAACGGCAATTGGTAAATGACGTTGCTCAGTGTAAGCGACAATATCAGCCTGTGTTGCAAAGTACGGAATTGCAAAGAGAGCCGTTAGCGCGGCAACGGGTAACGAATCCCGCTGAATAATCTTCAGGTGGAACTTTTTTGTCTTTTGTGCTTGTGGCTCCGGTTTTGCCCGATTACCAACAAATTGTACCGTGATTACAACCATCAAAGCGGACAAGGCTGAAATAATGATAGCATCCCGGTAACCAATTATCCGGTAAAGGTTAATTGAAACTGCTGGTGCAAAGGCCATTGCAAGAGCATTCATCAAGCCGTAAAAGCTCATTGCTTCCCCAACATGGTTAAACGGTACTAGGTAAGAAAGCCAAGTAGTCATACAAACGGTACATAAAACATAACCGAGACCGTTAATTAAGCGAAAGACCAACAACAAACCACTATTTGGAGTAATTACATATCCCATTACCCCAACGAAACATAGCATCCCACCTAAAAATGCGAGTCCATATTTCGAATAATGATCAGTCATGTTCCCGGCAATTGGTCGAAGAAACATCGCTACAATGCTCATCATCCCGACAATAATCCCGGCAAAGGCACTTGATGCACCAAGCTTCTGCGCGTAACCATTAATCAATGGATTGCAGTACATATTACTAAAAATAAAGAAAAAGGATGCAGCCATTACGAGGACGACATCCTTTGTGAAGATCGATTCTTTCTTGGCCATCGAACTCTCCCCCTCTCACAAATTGTATATCGTTAATCATATACCTTTTTCATAAATCTGTTGAATTTAAAAAACAACACTCGACAAATCCGTAAATTTATCGGGTGTTGTTTATGAAAATAAGGTTATATATTTTGGCTATTTGTTGGATAACACGACTTTAGTTAGCACCATCAAGCTTATTAATATCGAAGCCTTCCTTTTTAACTTCTTCGCGGAGCTTATCAACCCGCCATTCTTCATTATCACCGTAGATCTTAATGTTATCTAATGTCCGGTTAATAACAGCCATGTCTTCATCGGATAACTCCACATCAGCAGTTGCCAAGTTTTCCTTAATGTACTTTTCATGATACATTCCTGGAATTGGTACTAAGTTCTTGTACTCATGCATTAAGTAAGCAAGGGCAATTTGCGCATAAGTAGCATGCTTTTCCTTAGAGAAGTGTTCAAGCATATCAAGAACTGGTTGGTTCTTCTTCAAATTCTCATCAGTGAACCAAGTAAATTCACGGTGAATATCATCATGTTTATAAGTCATCCCTGGCTTAAAGGCCCACTCAAGAAACCAGAAGCCAATGGCATGTAAGGGGTAAAACCAATATTGAGTTCCTTGCAGGCTTTAAGGGTACCATCATTGAGAATTCATTCTGGATAACATTGACTGGTAAAATCTTATGAGCTGTCCGAATTTGTTCTTCGATCGCACGTGACATTCCCCCAACCAAGGATCTTACCCTTTTCCTTAAAGTGCTTCATGGCTGTAACACATTCTTCAAAAAGAAAATTTACCAGGAATTATCGTGCTAAATAATATGGGATTATGGGAAAAAACTTTTTCAAAATACGCACCAGAAACTAAACTAATTAAGCAAGATAATTCATCAATTCTAAATCAAATTCACGAATTATCTAATCTTCCTTTTATCAGCTCAATTATTTACTCAGCAATTAATAATCAGAATTTTAAAAGAGTCCTTGTAGCAGATAAGCATTTTCATCAGCAGATCTTTGCTAATTTCAGAGCAGTTTCTGCTAGTGAACTTATCCCAATTATTAACTTAATCAAGGGAGCGTTTAGCAAACGAAATGACTAGCTACGCTTTGCTTTTATCAAGCTATACTCAAAAATGGCCTTCCCCGTTATGAGGAAAGGCCATTTTTACGTGTATTTTAATGCAGCAGAGTCCAGATCGGCTCTCCAGAAACTTGCTAGAGCTAGCAACCTCCTTCCTAGGCGCAAGTCGCCTTCGTCAGGAGAAATTGCTAGCTTTCCGCAAGTTTTTTGCTGGCGAGCACTCTTACCTACTGTAACGAATCCCAAGCCTTTAGGATTACAGGTTCAGTTTCGGCGAGTTGCTTTAATTCATCAGGAAGATACTTCTTATTAATGACTGCTTCATAAGTATATTCCTTAAACCAATCTTCGGTCATCACAAAGTAACCATTATTACCGTTGTCTTTGCCCCAGCTGTTTTCAATCTTCCAGCGGTTTGGTTCACCGTTTTGCAGGTTAAAGCCAGTCAAAGTCATGGCATGAGAAACCATTGCTTGTTTAGATTCAAGCCGTTCCTTCTTGTCCATTGTAAAGTCAATGTCGAGCAATTGAGCACGGTGGAACAACTTAGCATCCATTAAGCCCCGCTTCCGGTCCATTTGTTGAAGGACATCGTTACCTACCCATACGGTTTCACCAGCCTTCAATTGCTTCATGACTGTTTCTTGGAGGTACTTAAATGGAACATTAACAAACTTAATTGGAATTCCACCTGCCACACTATCCTGGGTTGGCATAGCGTAAACCTTATTGTATTCATGGTCTGGCGCATTCGTAACTACCACATAATCATTAAGGTTCGTCTCAAAGTATTCCCGGTAGAACTTCAATGGTGTCAAGCCAAGTACTTGGTGGAACTTCTTATCATCATCACGGAACTCTAGATCAAACTTTGTTGGCGGTTCACCAAATGAGTAGGCCGCGATCTTGTAAACGTCAGCCATCATCTTTTGTTGGGCTTTAGTTAACTCATCTTCACTTGCTCCGTCTTGAACCATCTTCCGTAATACCAGAGCATCCTTCCGCATTAGGTAGTTTTCGACTTCCGCAACGTCTGAGGTGTCCTTTGTATTGTGCGTATCAGGCATGACATATTCTGGAACAACCCCATACTTTTCAATAATTGAAGCAGCATTAGCCCATTGACCACCATCGTTTAATGCAAAACTCAGGTAAAAATCAACTGTCCGGTCATGGAGTGGCTTTTTGGCCGTTTCAATAATCTTTTGGAAGTACATGTTTGCCCGTTCAATCCGGTCCCAGAAGAATAAGTAATTTTGGGAAAGCTCAAAGTCCTTAAAATTATACTTCTTTGCGAACTTGTGCCGGAGCGTGTTCAAAGTAGCAAATGACCAGCACCGTCCACTGTGTCGTTGGTTACTTGGCTTCCCTGTCTTAATTTCATACGAAAATGCCCGGTGCAGACGTTGGCTTGCACTAGGATCTTCACTAGCATTCTTAATCCCGTTCTTTTGCACTGCCCGCGCGATTACATCAGCATCTTTCCGGTCATGGAATACCTTTTGATACTGTTTAACCATTTCTGTCGTCAGGTGTTTTTCTTCAGTCACAATAATCCCTTCTTTACTAATCTAACCAGTGACTATTACTCCTTAATCATAACTCACTTTTTCACTAACCGTCTATTAATTACCCGCGAAACGTTATTGCTTCTCCAAATCGTTATTAACAGTTAAAATAAATTTAGTGATTTACAAGGAGGAATTGATCATGAGTAAAATATTTGTTGCCGGTGGTTCTGGCCGAGTTGCTACTGAACTAATTAAGGATCTTGTTTCAGATGGCAATCAGGTTGTTGCTGGGGCACGTAGGCCAGAAAAGATCACCAATCTTGAAGGAGTTTCAGCAGTTAAACTTGATCTTCACGCAGAGGTTAATGAAATTGCCAAATTAATGAACGACTGTGACGTTGTTTACTTTGTTGCTGGCTCTCGGGGGAATGATCTCCTCCAAACAGATGCGTTTGGTGCGGTTAAAACAATGATGGCTGCTGAAAAAGACGGGATCAAACGTTACGTTATGTTAAGTTCAATGTATGCCCTCCAACCGGAAATGTGGACCAAGTACAAGGCTCTTGCCGAAATTACGGACTACAATATTGCGAAGTTCTTTGCGGATAACTACTTAATCCATAATACCGACTTAGCTTATACCATCGTCCAACCCGCTACCCTTACAGAAGAACCGGGGACTGGATTGGTAACGTTAGGCGCAGGCGGAGATACCACGAACCCAATTCCTGATGTTGCTAAGGTTCTTGCTAATACCCTCAAGCACGAAAACACCATCGGCAAAGTCATTATGATGCGTTCCGGTAAAACACCAATTGACGATGCATTAAGTAATCTTAACGATTAAACGAATATTTAAATTTCATCCCCTCATAGCTAGTTAAATCTAACTATTGAGGGGATTTTATTTTAAAAATGCATTGTTAATTAAATCACAATATCGAGCGTCAATTATCTCGATCGCACAATTTATATCAAGCGATAATTAACTTTCAAAACGGTTCTACCATAATAGTCCCTAAATAAGAAGATAGTGACAGGAAATTTCTCTTTATTGGTCTATTCCTCTATATTGTGAATATAATAAATTTTTTGACAATATATAAACTAGCTGGTACAGTTTAATTATCAGCTGATATAAAATATTTAATAAAACGGAGTGACAGTTGTGTTAAATAAAATTGATTATCCAAATCCCCAAATGATTAGAACCAACTGGTTAGATCTTAACGGGAATTGGGCTTTTTTTATTGCTAAAAATGAAAGCGATTCCACTAACCACCCAAGCAACTTTCCCGATCAAATTAACGTCCCCTATAGCTACACCTTTAAGAAGGCCCACGTCAACGAGAAAGAATATTTCCCCGTCGTCTGGTACCAAAAGTATTTTGACCTGTCCCTGAAGAAGGATCATCGATATCTCCTCCACTTTGAAGCCGTAGATTATCAATGCCAGTTATGGCTAAACGATCACTTTATCGGTAGTCATACTGGTGGTCACACGCCTTTCACTATCGACATTAGCAAGTGGGTAACAGCCACTAATAAATTAGAAATCCGGGTTGAAGATGTAAACGCAACTGATCAACCAATTGGTAAGCAATCCTGGAAGGATCACAATTTTCTTTGCTGGTACACCAGAACGATCGGTATTTGGCAAAACGTATGGCTTGAAGAAACTGGTGAGGAGTATTTAGAGAAAATCACTATGATTCCCGATATTCACCAATCTCAATTAAATATCGATGCTAAACTTAACCTTCCTGCGAAAGCTACCATCCGAGCAGCAATCAGTTTTCACGGACAAGTAATTAAAGTAGCTAGTTGCTCAACAACCAATGGACGAGCCCGTTTCGCAGTCGATGTCAGTAATGACGACCCTAATTTCCGTCTCCACTACTGGTCACCAAATGAGCCTAACCTATATGACGTTAGTTTTGAAGTCATTAAAGATAATTCAATCACCGATACCGTCAACTCCTACTTTGGGATGCGGCAAGTTGAAACACGGAACCAAGCAGTGTACCTTAACGATCAATCTCTCTACCAGAAATTAATCTTAAATCAAGGCTACTATCCTGATGCCGGACTAACTGGTTCTGTTAATGACTACAAAGCCGACCTGACGAAGCTAAAGGCAATGGGCTTTAACGGCAACCGAATCCACCAACACGTCGAAAGTCACCGAATGCTTTACCTCTGTGATAAACTCGGCGTTCTAGCATGGGCAGAATTTCCTAGCTCATTTAGTTTTTCCCCTGCCATGATGCGTCATACCTTGGCCGAGCTCCCTGATTTTATTGCTAAACATATCAACCATCCTAGTGTGATTGCTTATGTTCTGATGAACGAGTCCTGGGGCGTTAATGAAATTGCCCATAATCATAGAGAACAGTCATTTGCCGATAGCTTATACTACCTCACCAAGGGATTTGACGATTCCCGTCTAGTGATCGCCAATGATGGTTGGGAACAAGTTAAGACAGATCTATGCACAATCCATGATTATAACGGTGATCCTCAATCACTGGCCGCCAGCTACCAAAACCTCGAGCAAATCTTCACTGGTAACCCATCGCTTACCAGCGGCCGTCGTGTCTTCTGTGATGGCTATGAACGCCAAAATGTGCCATTCCTTATTAGCGAATACGGTGGGATTGCTTATGAAGAAAATGCCCAACAGCAATCATGGGGTTACGGTAAACGAATCCAGTCTAAAGAAGCCGTTGTCGATAAAATCGGGCAGCTTACTCAGGCTGTCATGAGTATCCCTCACTGCGCTGGTTTCTGCTATACCCAGTTAACAGATGTCGAACAAGAGGTTAATGGTCTATTAGATCATGACCACCAGTATAAGTTTGACCCAACCGCCATTCATCAAATAATGACGGCCACACATCAAACTGGCTTTGATTTTGATTAGGAGATTAAAAATGGAAAAACAAATTGATCAACAGCACGTCGCTTTATCCGAATACCTCGCTTACTTTTCGTATGGGTTCGGTCAATGCTTTAGTTTTGGAATTATTGGGAGTTTCATCCTGATTTACTATACCGATATTGTTGGAATTTCATCAGTAATCGCTAGTGCAATCTTTTTAATTGCCCGTCTTTGGGATGCCATTTTTGACCCAATTGTCTCTGGTTGGATCGATGCTCACAAGTCCACCAAGGGAAAGTTCCGGAAGTACATGCACTTTGCACCAATCTTCGTTATCGTTTCAACGATCCTTTGTTTCGTAAACCCTAATATCTCTCCTGCAGGGAAAATAATGTACGCTGCGATCACCTATATTCTTTGGGGAACCTGCTATGCCTTTTCTGACATCCCCTTCTGGTCACTTTCTACCGTAATTTCCAAGAGCGGTCAGGCACGGACTAATCTAATTACAACCGCTAACTTGGGTGTCTTCGGTGGGATCGGAATGGTTGGGTTGGTATTACCACTAATGCTGGCCTACTTTAAGCAACATGGCTCTCCGCAAACCAGTTACCTGATCTCTGTCAGTGTCCTGATGCTTTTCGGCTTTATCCTTATGGAACTTGGTTATAAGTTTACAAAGGAGCGGGTCGTTGCTAAAAAGGCCGAGAAGTTAACTGCCCATGATATTTGGACCGCCGTTAAGGCCAATAAGTACATGCTAATGATCTTGCTTCTCTTCTTCCTCAAGGTTGCAATGGAAATGGTTAACAACATTATCATCTACTTCTTTACCTACAACTTGTTTAACGCTAAATTCATGAGTATTTACGGGCTAATTGGAACCTTCAGTGCTCTTGGTTTCTTCTTTATTCCACTACTGACCAAGCACTTTAAGAAGCTTGCCATTCTGCGAATCCTGTTAATCACCGATATCATTGTCCGGATCCTCTTCTTTATGACCGGTTATCAAAATGTTGTTCTTGTCTTTATCTTTCTTGCAATTACGCAGACTCTTTATTCCGCTACCGGTCCAATCATCTCCGCAATGCTTGCCGAAACTGTTGAATACAGTGAAGTTAAGACTGGTCAACGGTGCGAGGCGATCGTCTTTGGTGGACAAACCTTTGCCAGCAAGGTCGCAATTGCTGTCGCCGGTGCCACTACGGGTCTCGTCCTTTCATTGATTGGCTATCAAGCTAACGCCACCCAATCATCAACAACCTTAACTGGAATCTTTGTCATTGTTTCAATTATCCCAGCCGTTGCTTCACTATTACGGCTTCTCGTCCTCATCAAATATGACTATACCGAAACCGAATTCCATAAGTGCCAACAAATTCTCGAACAACGGCACCAAGAAGTTTAATCTAATCTGTCTTATAATTGTTATAAATGCAGTTATAAGACTTTTTTATTGGGGGGGGAGGAATACCACCATGACCAACGAAGAAATCATTCATTCTGGAGAAATTTTCCAACCTGGGGATCCAGCAATTTTACCACCACGATCGTCGGATCAAACCCGAATCCTTAAATAAGATTAATAATTCACAAAGTCAAAGCTAAACGCTTGCGAGATGTTCATTTCCTCGCTAAACTAGTACAGTAATTTTATTTTTTGGGGAGAAATAATTGATGGAAAAAGTATTTATTGTGGCGGCCCAACGGACTCCAATCGGTAAATTTGGCGGTGCTCTATCATCAAAGTCTGCAATTGATTTAGGCGCAGCCGTAATTAAAGATGCAGTGCACAAGGCTGCTGTTCCGGCAGAGAAGATCGATCAAGTGCTCATGGGAAATGTTCTTCAGGCAGGAGCTGGTCAAAATCCTGCCCGACAAGCATCAATTGCTGCGGGACTAGATCAGTCAATCCCAGCAATCACGATTAACGATGTTTGTGGTTCAGGACTTTCTAGTATTACCCTCGGTGTTTCATTGCTCCAATCTCAACAGGCTCAAATAATTGTTGCCGGTGGAATGGAAAGCATGTCCCGTGCTCCTTACGTTCTCTTAAATGCTCGCCATGGCTATAAGTTTGGTAATGGTGAATTAGTCGACACCATGCAAAATGATGCTCTCCAAGATGCTTGGGGTGGCTACGCAATGGGAATCACAGCTGAAAATGTTAATGATCGTTACCACATTGCCCGCTACCAGCAGGATCAGTTTGCCCTCCGTAGTCACCAAAAGGCTGTCCAAGCTCAACAGGATCATGCCTTTGATGATGAAATCACGCCAGTCAACGTTACTGTTCACCACCAAGATACGGCTATTGATACCGATGAAGCACCTCGAGCTAACACTTCTTTAGCTGCCCTCCAAGGACTGAAACCTGCTTTCAAAAAGGATGGTTCGGTTACAGCAGGAAATGCTTCTGGATTAAACGACGGAGCTGCTGCTGTGGTTCTTGCTAGTGAAACAGCGGTTAAGAAATATCACCTGACCCCACTTGTGGAATGGCAGACTTCGACTACCGTTGGTCTTGATCCTGCAGTAATGGGACTGGGGCCATACTACGCTATTAATAAGTTATTTAATAAGACTGGTTTAGACAAGGATGCAGTTGATCTCTTTGAACTAAATGAAGCCTTTGCCGGACAATCAATCGCCTGCGAACAACTATTAAAGCTTGATGACCATAAAGTTAATCCGCGTGGTGGTGCAATTGCCCTCGGTCATCCGGTCGGTTGTTCAGGTGCCCGAATTGCCGTTACTCTTGTCCATGAAATGCGGGATCTACATAAACAAACTGGGGTTGCCTCCCTCTGCGTTGGTGGCGGAATGGGGATTGCTGCTTTGGTAAAACTGCCTAACTAAGAGATAAACGAAAAGGACGTAACAGAAGTCATAAATAACTTCTGTCACGTCCTTTTTTATGCTAAATTTATTGTTACTCGATATTAAATTATTGCTTTACAATAATTTAATATCGTTTTATAATAATTACAATTCTTGTGAAAGCGGTGTCGGTAATGAAAAAGATTAATAAATTCCTTCTCGGAAGCATTCAAGCATTGGTTGATTTTGGAATTATTTCAAACGGTCTTTTAGGAATCTACTTTCTAATTGTCGGACCGGTTTATATTTTCACTGATCCTATTTCCTTTAAATTAATTGGTAGTAACTTAGCAATTGAATTCCTTCTTTACTTCGATATTTTGCTTTTTTGGGCTGTCTTCTTGTATGGCTGTTTTGCTCTACATAACATTCTCGATAATATTAATCTTCAAAAATACTTTGCCCCTGCAAACATGATCGCTTTACGTAAATTAATGTTCTCATTTCTTATTCTTACTATCCTTGACGGAATTAACACGGTTATTAACCATTTTATTAATGTAACAGCACAGCTCGACTTCTTCCCGTGCGGTGATTATTACGCCTACTTTATTTCACTAATTATTTGCTACCTCGTCTACTTTATCTTTAAGCGTGGATTAGACTTGCAAAATGAAAATAACAGTATTATTTAGAGGGTGAAAGTAGATGATTAAAGTTAATCTTGGGGTTGTTATGGAAAAGCAAGGAATCTCTTCTAAAGAACTGGCAAAAGAGATCGGGATTACACCAGCAAATCTCTCAATTTTAAAAACTGGTAAAGCAAAGGGGATCCGTTTTGCGACCTTAAATAAACTATGTAATATTTTGAACTGTCAGCCTGGAGATATTCTGAAGTATGATCAGAATTAGTCTATATGCATTTAACCCAACTCTTTCTATCATTCGTTGTACAATAAAAAAGACAGCTATTATGCAAGACCCAGAATAAATAAAACGAATAGAAAGAGGATGAAGTTTTGCTTTCATCTGTAAGTCACTTCTTTAACGCTTTTGGCGCTACCGTTGTGGTGCCGATTATGATTTTTATCATTGCCCTTTTCCTTAAGGTCAAACTAAAAACTGCAGCGATGTCTGCCTTGTATGCCGGGGTTGGGTTAACCGGATTCTCCTGGATCATCAGTGAATTTACACCGGTTGTTACCAAGATTATTCACCAAATGGTTAATAACGTTGGGATCAAGCTCCCGGTAGTTGATATTGGCTGGCAAGCGGGATCCTTGGCAAGTTTTAACTCCTCAGTTGGCCTAGCCTTCTTTGTATTCGGCCTCATTGCAGAATTTATTCTTTTTGCAGTCGGCATCACAAAGGTCTTTATGCCTTCTAATTTATGGAATAACTTTGGTTTCATGATTTGGGGAACCCTTGCCTATTACGCTACCCACAACTTTTGGTTAGCGATGGGACTATCATTTTTCATGCTTCTCTATACACTTGAGTTAGCTGAAATTCAAGCAGATCGTTGGTCGTCTTATTATCAAATCAAGAACACAACGGTCTGTGCTGCTCAAAATATAGTCCAGACCGTTCCCGCAATTTTATTGGATCCATTATGGAACATGCTTGGCTTCAACAAGGTTCACTTAACCCCAAAAACCTTTCAACAAAAGTTCGGCGTCTTCGGTCAGCCAACCACCCTTGGGGCAATTCTTGGTCTGCTAATTGGGATTCTAGGCAACCTTAACCGTCTCACTAGCTACCATGCCTGGGGACAGATTTTCCAATTTGCTATCCAATTAGCTGCAGTGATGACCATTTTTCCTCTAGTAACTGAGGTTTTTGCTAATGCATTTAAACCACTGGCTAATAGTATTGATCAGCAACGAAAAGCCGCTGCTAATAAACAAAAGATTACCGATCCGATTAATGATCGGAAGCGTTGGTTCTTAGCTGTCGATGATGGGGTTGGTTATGGTGAGTCAGCAACGATTATTTCAGGAATTATCCTGATCCCAATCATGGTCGTAATTGCATTTATTCTTCCTGGGAACCGAACTTTACCGATTGTGGACTTGATTGCCTTACCATTTATGGTTGAATCAATCGTTGCCATTACAAACGGGAATATTCTTAAAGTAATTGCTAACGGAATCGTCTGGTTTGGGGTTGGCCTATACTGCTCTAGCTGGCTAGCTCCAATTTACACTGGGGCAATTGCCCATTATGGTTCAGCAATCCCTGCCGGAATAGTTTTGGTTACCAGTTTCAACCTGATGGCTCGTCCGCTAAACGCCATTGTCTTTGCTGCCTTTATCTCTCAAAATCCACTATGGATTGGTTTATGTATTATTATTTATTTAGTATTACTATTTTGCCTTCGCCGCTATCGCCCACAAATTTGGCGATACCTAAACTCAATGGCTGACAAAAATACTGCTAATTCAATGAAGGAGTGACTTTTTATGGTTAAGTTAAATCTTAAGAAAATGTTGATTGCTGGAACAGCAGCCGGAGTAATTTCTGGACTGGTTAAGCTTGGTTGGGAGAATATCCTGCCACCCCGGACTGCCGAACGGGATAAGGTTAATCCACCCCAAACTCTCCTTCAACAACTAGGAGTACCGGCAAAGCTTACCCAGGCAACCTATACCTATTCAGGACAACAACTTCCATGGGTATCCTACCTCGTTCACTTTGGCTTCTCTATTTCATTTGCGACTGCTTATGCCGCCCTATTAGAAAAGAAGGTTAAGTTATTAACCCTTGGTGAAGGAATTCCATTCGGGATTGCCGTTTGGATTGCCTTCCACTTAGTAATCATGCCAGCAATGAAGACAGTCCCTAATGCTAAGGATCAGCCTTTCGAAGAGCACCTTTCCGAAAGCCTTGGTCACGCAATCTGGATGTGGACCAACCATGAAATTGCCGAAGAGGTTTTACACCAATTAAAGAATAAAAAATAAAACTCATTAAAAACGGGAGCTCCAGAGTTCGATATCAAAACCGAATTCTGGAGCTCTTATTTTTATTTATCCTGTTCTTTACAATGCTGACGAACTAAACGGCGAACACAACGACGCATCTCTTTGATATCTAAGACACCCTGAGCAAAGCCTTTCTTGATTAATTCATCGGGAATGTATTGATCATACTTATCAAATACTGGTACTTCATTTTCAAAAACAAGGTCAACCGGATCAAAGTCCTTAGCAGACTCTTCTTTAATAATTTGATAAAATTCTTCTTCACTCGCATCCATAGAAAATTCCATATAGTATGGACGAACAGAATTGAATCCGCGGAGTCCTAGCCGTTGTGCACACTTTAACCGAAGAAGACGCTCCAAAGCAAGAAATGAATAGGTTCCCGTCCACGGGAAGAAACACCACATTTTTCCGCCAAGGTTAATTAACGATTTTTCTAACATCCCTGCGGCTCGTGCAGTTTCACGTGCTTCCCGCAGTCGCGCCGATGCGTTCACCATCAAGTAAGGGTAGTTTTTGTCCTCGGCCAAAACCTTTTGCATTCGTTCAAGGATTCGAGGGTGAATATCACCCGGAACATCCCCAAAGTATGCCGGAATCCGGCCCTTAACTTCATGACAATATACCTGGTGACGTTGACGATCAATATCCTCAACAACCCAGACACGCCCTGCGATTGCAATCTTGTCCCCAACCGGTGGTGGCTTAACAATTGTTCCTAATTCTTCAGAACCAGAGTGAACACTAAACTCCTCATTTTCTTGAAAAACTGCGTAAAACTTAAAATTGTTTACGACCCGTTCTCCAGCAAGGCCAACTATTAAGCCACCATTTTCAGTCTGCTGGATATGATCAATTCTAATTAAATGCCGTAGCAGGATCCGATAATCGTCCTGACTAATGTTATGAAAGTACGATAGCGTTAGTACCCGTGAGGCCAATTCTGCCGGTGTCATTTCACCACTTGAAGCTAACGTACTCATCGTCTGGTGGTATAGCAGACTGTAAGGTAATCGACCCGTTCGTGGTGGTTCCACAAACCGTTCTTCTAGGTACAATTGCACAAGAGCAATCCCTTGAATTAGCGGCCACGGAATCAACTCAGGAAGCATTGCCCGTGACTCCGGATGTTCTTCGCGCATCACAAACCACATCTCCGGCGGGTCACCACGACGACCAGTCCGTCCCATTCGTTGTAAGAATCCTGAAACCGTAAATGGTGCATCAATCTGAAACGCTCTTTCCAGCCGACCAATATCAATTCCTAGTTCAAGCGTTGCGGTTGCACAGGTTGTCATCAATGAGTTCTCGTCCTTCATTGCCTCTTCAGCAGTCTGACGGAACGCTGTTGAAAGGTTTCCGTGGTGAATCATAAAGCGATCTGGTTCATGGTTTGCTTCACAGTATGCCCTCAACGACTGACAAACTGCCTCACATTCTTCACGACTATTAGTAAAGACTAAACACTTTTTTCCCCGAGTATGTTCAAATACATAGGCTAGTCCTGGATCCGCCATCGTTGGTGCCTTGTCGGTTGCCTGCTCTAATACTGGTTGGGCATCACGTTCTTGAGCATCATCCCCAGCCTGAACGGGATCCTTATAGAAATGTTCCATTGATAACCGCCAAACTTCGTGGGTATCAGCAATCTTCGGAATTACCGTTCCCCGATCGGTTCCTGCAGCTAGCAATTGCCCCGCTGCCCTTGGATCACCAATCGTTGCTGAAAGGCCAATTCGCCGCGGCTGGCATCCGGCCAATTTAGCTAATCGTTCAATTAAGCAAAACGTTTGTCCACCACGATCCCCTCGCAACATTGAATGGATCTCATCAATTACAATAAAACGGAGATCTCCGAAAAGGCTCGGAATATCCATATGCTTATTCAACATTAACGACTCTAGAGATTCCGGTGTAATTTGCAGAACTCCTGACGGGTGACGAAGCAATCGACGCTTTTGTGACTGAGCAACATCCCCGTGCCACCGCCAAACAGGGATCCCTGGATCGTGGCAAAGTTCGCTCAATCGTTGATACTGATCATTAATCAGCGCCTTCAAGGGAGCAATGTATAGACAGCCAACAGAAGCTGGCGGATTCTCACTCATTAGCGTTAGGATTGGGAAAAAGGCTGCTTCGGTTTTCCCCGATGCTGTGGGGGCCGAAAGTAAGACATTTTGATCACCATTAAAGATTGCCTCACCGGCTGCTTGCTGAATTGCCCGTAAACTTCGCCATCCCTGACTGTAAATATAATCCTGGATAAATGGCGCATAGCGTGAAAAAACATCCATTAAAAATCACTCCCTTCTGTGGTTTGATTGTTATTGTGCTTTGCCTGAGTTTCCTTCTACTGTTACATAGTCGAAACGTTGGAGTGAACCAGAAATTGATTTATCAATTTCGTTTGTGAACCCACGCAAGGCTGAGTAGGTTTTTGGCTATCAACTTGTTGATGACAAAAGCCACTCAGCTACTGCGCTTCGCCCGAGTTTCCTAGAGCTAGCAACCTCCTTCCTAGGCGCAAGTCGCCTTCGTCAGGAGAAATTGCTAGCTTTCCGGAAACTCTTTGGGGCGAAGGCACTCTATATTTTAAATTCCGCAAATCCCTCGTTGGTGTTGTTGGAGACGGCGGAGGATTGGTTGTAGTTGAATTTATCGGATTCAAGTAAAGACTTAACGTCGGTTCCTGGGTTTTGCCAAAGGATATCAAGTAGTTCAATAAAATCACGGATAACTTCTCGTGGTGTGATATTGGCGCTTGCACCAATTCGACCATATTCGATCTTAATGAAGGTTGCCAAATCATCCTCTGTAATCTTCCGTTCATAACCATACAAGTTGGCATGCATATCGGCTAGTTTTTCGGTTAATACCAACATTTCTTCAGCGGTTAATGGTTCAAGTTTAATCACCGGTGCGTACATATCGCGGACACCATCCTGAGCAAACTTTCCTTCAGCTAATCGTGAGCGCAAAGCTTCATAGCTGTAAACACCACGCCGTCGATCTTCAATTGCCTGTGGAGTACCACACATAATAATCCCAAGATACTTGGCCTTTCCCTGAAGAGTATCGTTATACATTGTCAGAATCTTCTCGTAGTTGTACTGGCGACTAATACTGTTGGGAATCTTGTAGATGTTAACTAGCTCATCAATCATGATCATCATTCCCTGATAACCGGCTTGCCGGAAGAAGGTGGCAAACAGTTTCAAGTATTCATACCAATCATCGTCAGTAATAATAATATTTACACCAAGTTCCTTTTTGGCATCTGTTTTCCGGTCGTATTCGCCCCGGAACCATTTAGTTACTTTAGCCTTTGTTTCTTGGTCGTCATTTACGTATGCCTGGTAATACATATTCAGGAGCTTGGCAAAGTCAAAACCGTGAACTAATTCGTTTAGCGAAGCGATCACTTTATAAATTTCCCGATCAACGGCAACTGAAAACTGAGGATCATCTGGTGAAATTTCCTGCTCACTAGCAACCTTGGCTTGAACCGAACTAATCCATCGGTCAAGGATCAGATTAAGTGCGCCACCTTCAGGACGTGTCTTCGTCGATAAATTCTGAATTAATTCCCGATAGGTTGCTAACCCTTGGCCGTTATTCCCGTGCAACCGTCGCTCAGGTGAGAGATCACCATCAACAACAATAAATCCCTTATCCATTACGTAGTTTCGCATCGTTTGTAGTAAAAAGCTCTTTCCAGAACCATAACGGCCAACAATAAAGCGGAATGATGCACCACCCTCGGAAATGATATCAACATCGTGAAGCAAGGCAGCAATTTCATCCTTCCTCCCCACCGTAATATAGGGAAGACCGATCCGGGGAACAACCCCACCTTTGAGGGAATTTAAAATTGTTTGTGCAATTCGTTTCGGCACTCGCTTGCGTTTTTCTGGCATTTTTATCCTCCTCTAGTTAATTAACTCTTCAATATCCTCACGGTAATCCTCCACAATTTGTGGTTGCTCTTGATCGTCAAATTCAATCACCGTATCGCCGATTTCATCAAATAGTTTATCGTTAATCTCATCCACAATAATACTAACCATTAGGTGGTGACGTTTAAAGTATGACCGCCATTCTTTTCCCGCTAACAGGCTAGTTAAAAGGTACAATTCATCTTTAGAGAGTCCTAGTTCATCATTAGTCGATCCTTGTGGTTCTTCAGTAGACGTTGGTATTTCTTGTGGCTTGTTAATTGTTTCCTCTTCTCTCTCAGCTTCTCGCTCCTCGTCGGTTAACAAACTCTCCCGGGTTACTGAAGCGTCAGCCCGAATCTGTTCAAGGTTAGTCAGATTAATCTTAATTTTTGGCCGCCGAGCCTCTTCGATTTGACGCTGAGCCTCAATAATTGCTGGTTTGATTTCACTCAAAATCTTTTCCCTAATTGGCCGTGGCTTTAACTGACGACCACAATGAAACGCTTGCCGGACAAGTCGGTCAATTTCGTGCAGAAGGCTGCCAATTTTTTGTTTCCGCCGGCTTGCAGGAAGATAATATTGGTAACGCCACTTTCCATTTTTGTAAGAATAACTGCACTGTTCATCTACCTTACAGGTAAATGTATCCTTAATTTTCTGGTCGTAAAAAACCGCGTTAGCAAAGGGGCGCTGGGTAAGCTCACCTTGCCAGCCAAGATAGTTCTTAAAAACGTCCTCATCCTTTAATGAGCTCAATCTCTGCCAAACATCCTTAACAATTTGAGCAAGCAATTCTGGATCCTGCTTTGCTAACGGACAGTGATCCAACTGATAGGAGGAAAGTGAACATAGTGCAGCCATTACTTTTTCCGCTGAAGAATCTTCGGGGCTACTCAAAATATTATAAGCAGCATCACCTTTGATCCGCTCAGCAAATTGTTGCTTAACGTAGTCCGGTCCTAGCTGATAGTAAATAACATAATCACGAAGCCATTGGTTCAGATACTCGGTCATTTTCTTATCCATGAACTCTGCATAGTCTTTTTTAAACTCGATTAGCTTTTGGTACCCCGTCAATGGCGACGAGATTCCAATCTGGTTAATCAACTCATATAGGTAGACATAAACAAATGACGTTGGTGCTTTAGGATACTTTCCATTTCGCACCTTTGTCCGCCACGTAAAATATCCACGGAGCTGGGCTGTTGTCATATCGTGGTAAACCGGAAAATAACGTTGAAAATCCCCTTGATAGTCATAATCATCCTGGTAATCAGCAATACTCTTCCCCTGAACATAAAAGTTCTTTGCTCTTCCCGTAAGCGGCGGCAATGTGTAATCATATAGCGAATTCATTTTTAAAATTTCTCGAGGAATCTGTCGAGGCTTCGCAAACGGAACTGACCGGTTATTAAGGGAAATCGGTTGGTCGCGATAAACCGTCTTTTGCTTAAAGGGGGGAACATAAATCAATCGTTCTGAGTGTGCTGGGGAGTCGTCTTCCTTTAATGATGCCTGAAATGCCTGCTCAAGGGCGCGATTTACTTCTTCACGGGGAGTTTGCTCATTAATCGTCACCCTTAACCAGCCAGCTTTCCTCATCCGCTTTGCAGGTGAAAATATCGGACTTTGCTGATAACGTTCACCGCAATGAACCTCTAAGTAAGCAAGGTTAGTATCTTCTGCTGATTGGATAAGGAGAGCAAACCACCTACCAGAAACAGGAGATGAAAAAACGCAAGCATTCCATTGACGTGCTAACTGGTAATTTGGCTGGATACCAAATTGCTGTTGGACATAGCGGATAACGTCATTTTGGTTCATTGATTCTCCTCCCCCCCTTTTGAACATTTGTTCGGATAGTTACATTATATTACGATCCCAGCGATGAGCTCAATTATTTATTTTAAGGAGAATTACATTTTTAGCAAAAAAATTTAAAAGACAGTTGATTTTTATAAAAATTCGGTTAAAATACAATTAAAGAATTTCAAAAGCGATGAAAAAGAAGAGTAAATAATTTTCAGTCTAACAGTGAGTCGGTGATAGTGGGAGACCGATAGCACCTGGATTATTGAAAAACACTTTTTCCATGCTACTAACCCAAATAACCTCGTTTAAAGTAGGCTTAGTCGTCACCGGCACGTTATCTTACCGGGAAAGTATTTATGTACTTGATAAGATGGTCTAAAATTATTTTAGACAATTTGGGTGGTACCGCGGAACAAAAGCCTTTCGTCCCTTAGATGTTGGGGATGAAGGGCTTTTTTATTTATCCTCGATTCTAAGCATATTAAGGAGTTGCTAATTATGACGTTAATTATTCCAAAGGACTACGATCCGAAATTGTCTATTCGTGATACGGAAGCTGCTATCCGCTTCATTCGGGAAAACTTCCAAGATGAATTTGGTCAAGAATTACACTTGCAACGGATGTCCGCACCAATGTTTGTGGATAAGAGTACTGGTCTAAACGATAACCTTAACGGTATTGAAAAGCCCGTTTCCTTCGATATGAAGGGAATGCCAGGTGAAACGATTGAAATCGTCCACTCCCTTGCTAAGTGGAAGCGACTGGCCTTAAAGAAGTATGGTTTCGGCCTTCACGAAGGACTCTATACCAACATGAACGCCATCCGGAAAGATGAAGATTTAGATAACTTCCACTCAATCTATGTTGACCAGTGGGACTGGGAAAAGATCATCACCAAAGAAGAACGAACTGAACAAACATTAAAAGCTACTGTTCGGCAAATCTTCAAGGTTATTAAGCGGATTGAAAAAGAATTGTGGTACCTCTACCCAGATGCGGTTTACCAATTACCAGATGACATTCATTTCGTTACTACCCAAGAGCTTGAAGATCGCTGGCCAGACCTCACCCCAATGGAACGGGAAGATAAGATCGCTAAGGAAATGGGCGCTGTCTTCGTCATGAAGATTGGTGACAAGTTGAAGCGTTCCGGTAAGCCTCACGATGGCCGGGCACCCGACTATGATGACTGGAGCCTCAACGGTGACATCATTTTCTGGTACAAGCCTCTTCAAAAGAAGCTCGAAATCTCCAGCATGGGGATCCGGGTTAGTCCAGAATCAATGAAGTACCAACTTGAACAAGCTGGTGCAACTGACCGTGAAAAATTACCATTCCACCAAATGTTGCTCAACGGCGAATTACCATATACAATTGGTGGAGGAATTGGTCAATCTCGGCTCTGCATGCTCCTACTTGGTAAAGCCCATGTGGGTGAAGTTCAAGCAAGCATCTGGCCAGATGAGATGCTTAAGAAGTGCGAGGCAGCACACATTCAAATTCTATAAAAAACAATTGATTAAGGGAGAGTATTAAAGTGGAAACAATTACGATTAGTCAAGCTCCTCAACACGTTGGGGAAACCGTTAAGATTGGTGTTTGGTTAACTGACAAGCGGTCTAGTGGGAAGATCGCCTTCTTACAATTACGTGACGGAACCGGCTTTTTCCAAGGGATCATCCGGAAAAATGACGTTGATGAAGAAAAGTTCGACTCTGCTAAGCACGATCTTCACCAAGAAACCAGTTTTTGGGTAACCGGTGAAATTGCCGAAGATAAGCGTTCAAAGTTCGGTTACGAAATCCACATCAAGGACTTTGAAATCGTTAGTGAAAGCGAAGATTACCCAATTGGGAACAAGGAACACGGAATTGAATTCTTACTCGATCACCGTCACTTATGGTTACGTTCTCGCAAGCCATGGGCATTAATGCGGATCCGGAGTCGGGTAAAGTTAGCTACAATGGAATTCTTTGATAAGCATGGCTTTACTCAATTCGATGCCCCAATTCTTACTTCATCAGCCCCTGAAGGAACGACCGAATTATTCGACGTTAAGTACTTCGATACTGATGCCTACCTATCACAATCTGGTCAGCTATACGGTGAAGCTGGTGCCATGGCTCTTGGTAAGATCTACACTATGGGTCCTACTTTCCGGGCTGAAAAGTCAAAGACCCGTCGTCACATGACGGAATTCTGGATGATCGAACCAGAAATGGCTTGGATGCACCAAAATGAAAGTCTTAAGATCCAGGAACAATACGTTGCTTACCTTGTTCAAGATTTAATTGACCACTGTGCTCAAGAATTAGAAATGGTTGGTCGTTCGGTTGAAAGCCTCAAGCCATTCACCGAATTGCCTTACCCACGGATCACCTACAAGAAGGCAATCGAAATGCTTCAAGCAGGTGGCTTCGATTCCAAGTATGGCGATGACTTTGGTTCACCTGAAGAAACCTACTTGGCAGACCAATTTAACAAGCCAGTCTTTATCATGAACTACCCACGGGCAATCAAGGCCTTCTACATGCCTACTGATCCTGAAGATGATCGTCAAGTTATCTGTGCTGACTTACTAGCACCAGAAGGCTACGGTGAAATCATTGGTGGTTCAGAACGTTCATACGACTACGAATACATCACCAACAAGCTGGAAGAAAATGGTCTCAGCAAGGAAGACTACGGTTGGTACGATGACCTCCGTAAATACGGTTCTGTTCCTCACTCCGGATTCGGAATGGGACTTGAACGATTCCTTTCCTGGATCACTCTCCAAGAACACATTCGGGAAAACATTCCGTTCCCACGGATGATCAACCGGTTACGTCCATAAATAGAGTGTGAGCCCGTTAAAACCTTACATTTAAATGTTCTAAAATGAGGACGAGAAAAACTACTTTTCTCGTCCTCTTTGTTAAATCTGATTGTTTAACGAAATCATCTCAAGTAAGCTCTGTGCTGTGCTAGCACCTTCATTCCCCATCTTTAATCCCGCTCGCTGCATTGCCTGCTCAATATTATCAGTTGTTAATAAACCAAATGTGATCGGAATGATTCCTTGTAAGTTCAACTGCATAATTGCACTTGTTACGTTTTGGCAAATCAAATCATAATGATCGGTCTCTCCTTTAATCACAGCTCCTAGCGTCATAATTCCGTCGAACTTATTGCTAGTGAGTAGTTTCTTAACGGTAAACGGAATTTCAAAAGCTCCTGGGACATGGTAAACACTAATCTGATCATCGGCTAACCCAAATTTACTTAACGTTCTTACTGCCCCACTTTTAAGTTGCCGCGTAACGGTATCATTAAAGTCAGCCACAACGATTGCTACTTTCATATTATGTTGATTAAACTTTCCACTAATTTCGTTCATTGTTTATCCCTCCAAATTCAATAAATGATGAAACTTTTCTTTCTTTGTCTGAAGATACTTTTGGTCATGGACATTCGGCTTGATTTCTAATGGTAACCGTTGATGAATTTCGATTCCGTCTAACTTTAATTGGTTAATTTTATCTGGATTATTAGTAAGGAGATCAATCTTCCGTACTCCCAATTCTCTTAACATCTGAGCAGCCAGTTCGTACGTCCGCTCATCAGGTTTAAAACCAAGGTGTTCATTTGCCTGAACAGTATCTAAGCCTTGTTCTTGCAAGCGATAAGACTTCAGTTTATTTCGCAAGCCAATTCCACGACCCTCCTGTCGCAAGTACAGAATTACTCCACGGCCATTTTTATCAATCCGTCGCATTGCTTCATGAAGCTGCGGACCACAATCACACCGTAACGAACCAAGAACATCCCCCGTAAAACATTCTGAATGTAGCCGAACCATTACCGGCTCATCTCCCCGAATATCGCCTTTAATTAATGCCAAGTTATCTCCCGCAAACCGTTGTAATTTAAAATCTCCATACTTTGTCGGCAACTTAACATTCTCTACGGGTTTACTCACTTCACTCCGGCGATATTCCTGTAATTCCTTGATCGTAATGATCGGCAACCCATACTCTTCCGCCATTTCATGAAGTTCTTTAGAGCGGGCCATCTCCCCATTTGCTTGAAGAATTTCACAAATATAAGCAACTGGTTTTTCACCAGCTAACTTAGCAAGATCAACAGCTGCTTCAGTATGACCGTTACGTTCTAGAACCCCGCCATCTTTTGCTACTAACGGAAAAATATGACCAGGCTTATAAAAGTCATCACTTATTGCTGACGGATCAGCTAAGTGAGTAATCGTCCGCCATCGATCGAAGACAGAGATTCCAGTGGTCGTTGACTTATGATCAACACTAATCGTAAATGCCGTGCCAAAAGGATCGGTATTATTTGTAGTCATCTGTTGAAGATGAAGTCGATCCGCTACAGCTGAATCCATTGGAACACACATCAGCCCCCGAGCATACTTTGTCATAAAATTAACTTTCTGAGGGGTAGCTTTACTTGCTAAGCCAATCATATCTCCTTCAGCTTCACGATCCTCATCATCCATTACAATTACTAGTCCACCATTTTTTAGATATTCCAACGCATTTTGGATTTTCTTGACATCCATCATTTTGACCCCACTTTCAAATTTGCAGCGACATACTTTCCCAAAATATCGGTCTCGAGATTAACCCGACTTCCCACTTGAAGTTCATCGAGATTCGTAATTGCTTGAGTATGTGGAATTAGTCCTACACTAAACCATTCATTTGTTGTAGCCATAACCGTTAAGCTAACTCCATTAATTGCAACGCTTCCCTGCGGTACTATCTGACCCATTAGTCGTTTTGGTAAGTTAAAAAATAGCTCAATGGCGTTTTCATTTCGGTGACGATCAACAACTTGAGTTATCTCATCAACATGTCCTGTTACGATGTGACCTTCAAGCCGAGAGCCAACTTGTAAGGAGCGTTCTAAGTTAACTAAACTACCAATTTGACGATCTTTAAAAGTTGTCTTTTCAAATGTTTGCGGCATGAGCGTTACCATAAATTGATGATCATTAAATTCCTCAACGGTTAGACATGTTCCATCGATCGCAATTGAGTCACCAATTTGTACTTTATCTAAGAAATGGGAGTCAATCGGCTCAACTGTTAATTCGATCGTCTCTTGTCCTTTTTTCATTTGCCTTATTTTTCCCATTCCGCTCACTAAGCCACTAAACATTTTTCTTCACCCTTCCTGAAATTCGCACGTTATTACCTAATCCCTTTATATTGGTTCCCGATAGCTTCATCTCTGCAGGTACTTGCATTCCACTAACGCCCTGCTCACCAATGAATTGTGGACTCAAATAAGTAATCACTTCATTCACTAAACCACTATTAACAAATGCCTGATGAAGAGTCGGCCCACCTTCTACATACAATGATTGCAAACCACGATGTCCGCACTCTTCGACTACAGCTTCAATCGAACAATTAGCCAAATAAATTATTTCTGCTTTCGTTTTAGCTAACTTATCTTTGAGGTTTGGGTCACTAGAGAATATCCATGTTTTAGCTTCTGAATCATTTAATAATTTTAATTGAGAATAGTTAGATAGTCTTCCTCTTCTATCGATCACAATTCTGACTGGCGGAAATGACGTGCTCACCGAAACCGTTAGCTTAGGATTATCAATGATCGCGGTTTGACTACCGACAATAATTCCTTGATACCAAGCTCGTTCCCTGTGTACATAGTTGTATACCTGCTGGTTAGTGATTCTTGTGCGCTTGCCCTTAGCAGCAGCTACCTTACCATCTAGGGAAATTGACTGCTTCAGTGTTACCCACGGTTTACCTTGTTCAAAAAAGTAATTGTAATGTGGGTTAAGGTTCCACGCTTCCTGTGTAAGGATTCCCGTAACGACTTCTATTCCGTGTTCTTTCAGCATTTGAATTCCTTTACCGGTAACCAGCGAATGTGGATCAGTTTCAGCAATCACCACTCGTTTTATTCCAGAATTAGTGATTAATAATGAACACGGCGGTTGTTTACCGTAATGGTTACAAGGTTCAAGGGTTACATAAAGAGTTGAATCTAATAATTGCTCCGAAGTTAGCTTACTAATTGCATCTCGTTCAGCGTGGAAACCGCCAAATTGGTGAGTGTGTCCAGTGGCTAAAAGATGATTTTCTTTTACCACCACTGCACCTACTCGCGGGTTCTGCCATGTTTGGTAATCTGCTTTTTGTGCTTCTTTAATTGCCCGCTGCATCCACTTTTCATCATTTTGCATTAGCATCCTCCTTTCAGATCAGAAAAGCCTTGGGGATCATTCCTCAAGGCAGTTCGTAGATATATACTAGTTCTTTAAACATAAAACCCGGATAACAGATGTTGTTACCCGGGACGTTTATTTTTAAATTCACTAATAGTGGTATTAGCCACTAATTATCTGATTTCTTCTCCCATCCAGACTATTACTGTCGGTATCAGAATTACACTGATTCAGCCACTATCCATTACGAATAGCAGGTCACGGACTTCAAGATTAACTTGTCACCGTCGGTTGGGAATTACACCCCGCCCCGAAGAAATTATTATTCAACTTTATTTTAAACATATAACCATACTTACTTTTTGTAAAGTACAATTTTATTTATTCTTATAAATTCTCTAGATTTCCGCCGAACCCTTACCCCAGTAAAAACCTTGCTGGAGAACGGTCGGATTTCCAGCATAGTTCTCGGCAAGCTGGCGATCCGCAATCCCTTCAACAACAAAATCAAGGTGATGGTGTGTGGCAAAAGTTAACCAGGCATTAACAAAATTGCGTCTTGTTTCAGGATCTTCGTCTTTGAACACTAGTAATGAGAGTTTAATTCGTTTAATTGCCTTCAGTTGACGAATAATAAAGGCATAACTGTTACTCCCGGCACAAACGTCATCAATTGCTAGTTCAAAGCCGATTTTCTTTAACCGTAAAATTTCCTCATCAAGGTAATCAAGACTATGGATCGTTTCCCGCCGCTCCGTAATCTCGATTGCTACTTGGGATCCGTACTGCTGATGAACCTCTTTCAAGAATTGCCAAATGTTACTAAACTCCATTTGACACGGTTCTAGATTAATATAAATCTTCCGCTGTGGCTGATTTTCTAGAGCAGTTGCTAATGATTCTCTGCTAATCGCTATCCACTGGTCATTTCCCTCTTGCGTTGTCAGGCCATTTAAAAATTCCATTCCCGGGAAGTGTCCTGAAGAGTCCCGCATCAACATTTCATAGGTATTAATTGTAGCGTTCATCTTCCCGTCAACTTGAAGAATTGGTTGGAAAATATTATGTAATTTTTTACTACTAGTTATAATTTTTATCACTCATTCACTCTAATTATTATCGGTTTATTAATTATTTACTGCCTTTTCTGGCTTATGGTGGTGATCTGTCACAATCCAACCACGACCATTGTTTTTTACACTATACAACATTTTGTCAGCCCGCTTCAAGGTTAGATCAAGCATCTCACCGTTCATATGATTAGTTAAACTACATGAAAAGCTAATCGTAATTTCAATACCCTCTTTAGTCTTAATCGGCTTCTCATTAAAGAGCTTTTCAATTGACTGCAGAAGCGTATAAACTTCTTCAATCGAATGATTTGAGACCACAATAGAGAATTCTTCCCCGCCAAAACGATAAACATAGCCATGATCAGGAAAGGACTTATGAATTTCCTTTCTAAAAATTGTCGAAAAGTAGTTAAGGACCTCGTTTCCAACGAAATGACCATAAGTATCGTTAATCCGCTTGAAGTGATCAATATCAAGGGCACCGATAACGATATTATGAATTTCCTTTTTTTCAGTTAGGGCACTAATCTCCTGACTGAGAGCTCGATAGTTAAGTAATCCCGTCAGATCATCCCGTTCACTTTCTTTCTGTAGCAGTTTGATCTTCCGTTCGTTTTTTATTTCACTCTCATAACGTTGACCCTCAAAAACTAAAATAACAAGTAACCCCAATGTTCCGGCAGCAACGTTCACCACGTTAAAGTTATTCTCAATTCCTAACGAGATAATCTCAATCAAGCTCAAACAAAGGATTGCTAGAGCATAGCGAATCCGGATCGAGCCTTTTTTCCAACAAGCTAACCCACCACAGAGCACAAGGAATATGGCTGACTCACAAAACCAAACCCACCAGGTATTTATGGATTCAAGTCCCATAAGAACCTCGACAATATTTACAAATGGCGGTGTAATAACTAATAGCCACCACCAAAGTTTATTTTTATTATCCCGAAATAACATTGTGACCGAAACAACTTGCATAAATGCTACTTCGTTAATGTTAAATAGAGATAATTGCAGTAGACAAAACTCTTGAATTAAGTATGTGATTGTAATTGCTGTCATTAAGCCACAATTAGCTAATTTGTTTCCCTGAAAGGATTTCCAATAACGTTCAAAGTAAATTTGACTAATAATCATACAAATAACGATTATTGGTAGGTAGACAACTGCACTAAAAAGTTTGACCGCCAAATTTTTTCACCTTTTCATTAAAAATTTTCATAACTTTCAAATTTTACTGCTCCTCATTAATTTTATCTAGCTTAATTTAGCCAACCGTTTCATAATTTGGCCAATCTCATTAGCCAATTTGATTGCTATACCAACAATAGTCGCATTAACCCTTTTATACCTATTTTGTGATATAATCTTTTGCGGAAAAATTTAATTCATTTACTGAAACTTGAAAGCCCGGAATTGCGGTAATTAACCGTGATTCCGGGCTTTCTCGCTATAAAAATAGAAACGCAAGAACTCTCGCGTTATACTTAAATCGCCTAAAAAATAAGTAGAAAAGAGTCTTGCGCAATGAAAAGTATAACTCAAATTCAGGCAGAGAACGATACTAAAAACCTAATTTCTTCATTTATCAAGTTAATTGGTCTAGGTCAGCTGAGTAAGAAGGTTAATTTCAAACGCCATTCAACAATTTCTTTAACCGTCATTATCACCTGGCTATTTGAAGCTTGCTTTAGCCGGCGTTCAATGTATCGTGCCCAGCCTAGCCAGCACTTTAGCTCACGGACAGCGAGAAATGTCCTAAATGATGGCCGGATTAATTGGCAAAAGTTACTATGTTTAGTGGCAGTTAAAATTATTGCGTTTTTACGGCCTTTAATTGACCAACGGCGACGATTAGCGTTAATCGTCGATGACACGCTAATTGCTCGACCATATTCAACCAAGACCGAATTATTAGCTAAGACTTTTGACCATGATCATCATCAATATGTGACCGGTTATCGAAACTTGACCATTGGTTGGAGTGATGGAAATACCTTTCTTCCGGTTAATCTAGCTTTAATGTCAACCCGGAAGAAGGCTAATCTGATTGGGACTCAAGCATCCGTTACTGACCAGCGAACAATGGCTGGACAGCGCCGTAAGCAGGCTCAGCGAAAAATGAATGATGTGGTCTTAGAATTAATTGCCCAAACGCTTCATCTCGGCATAACTGCTAAATATGTACTTTTTGACAGCTGGTATAGTTCACCGCAAATGTTTTACCACCTTAAAGAATTAGGGTTAGATAGCGTCGCCATGCTTAAGCGAAGTTCAAAAGTCTACTATCGTTACCGTGGTCGCAATTACAGTGTCAAAGCTCTTTATCAACGTTTACTTAAATCTAAGCGTTCACATAGGCAAGACTATCTATACAGTAGTATCGTTAACGCCAATTTTCAGGGACACCATTTCCCAATCAAACTTGTCTTTGTGGCTAAGAAAGGTTTTAAGAATCAGTATTTAGTTTTAGCTTCCACCAATACCAAGATGACTCCCCAGCAGATTATCCAACTATACAGTCGGCGATGGTCAATCGAAACTTATTTCAAGACCGCTAAACAATACTTACGCCTTAATAAGTCACAAATTCAGGATTATGATGGTCAAGTCGCCCAAATTACGATTACTGCACTAACGTATCTACTTTTAGCTTGGCAAGAACGCCTTAATAAGGATGATCGAACTCTAGGCGACCTATTCTATCTTATGAACGATACTCTGCCAGAAATTAAGTTTATTGAAGCATTGGTCTACCTACTAAAGGCATTACAGTCACAAGAAACTGTTTTCCTCAGCCGAACAATTAATCAATTCATGGCTTACTTACCGCAAAATATTCAAAGTATTCTTAGAGAGACCGTTTAAGACTAATTTGGGAGAAGAAAAGCCAGAGCTGGTATGAGCTCTGGTCCTTTTGAGTACTTTCAAGTTTTAGT
>NZ_JALCQI010000017.1 GCF_022651205.1 Limosilactobacillus sp. | reverse complement strand
TTAGGAGCATCCTTACCTGAAAATGCACCACCACCATGATGAGCTGCCCCACCATATGTATCAACGATGATCTTCCGCCCAGTTAAACCAGCATCCCCTTGAGGGCCACCGATAACAAAGCGTCCAGTTGGATTAATAAAGTACTTGGTTTGGTCATCAAGATACTGAGCTGGAATTACGGCCTTGATAACTTGTTCCTTAACGTCCTTCTTAATCTGTTCAAGAGAAACATCAGGATCATGTTGCGTACTCAAAACAACTGTATCAACCCGTAATGGCTTGTCATTTTCATCATATTCAACTGTAACTTCAGCCTTAGCATCTGGACGCAGGTAAGGAATAGTGCTATCCTTCCGCAATTTAGCGATCCGTTGCATTAATTTATGACTAAGCATTAATGTCAGTGGCATGTATTCTGGAGTTTCGTCAGTTGCATAACCAAACATTAGCCCCTGATCACCTGCACCGATTTGATCAAGCGGATCAACGTCACCCTCACGAGTCTCTAACGAGTCATCAACCCCTTGAGCAATATCAGGTGATTGTTCATCAATCGCAGTAATAACTGCACAATTATCAGCATCGAAACCGTACTTACCATCTGTGTAGCCGATCCGCCGAATTGTATCACGAACTACCTTTTGAATATTAACATATGCTTTAGTTGAAACTTCACCAAAGACCAACACGAGACCAGTCGTAACGGATGTTTCAACGGCGACCCGAGAATCCGGATCCTGTTCAAGCATTGCGTCTAAAATAGCATCACTAATTTGATCAGCGATCTTATCAGGATGTCCTTCAGAAACGGATTCTGAAGTAAATAAATGTTTTTCTACCATGTGTGTTAATTCCCCCATATGCAAGTTGCAATTGAAACATTTAGTGGTTACAAGGCATCTTCACGTAACGTGAATCCTATCGGGAATTTGCTTTATAACGAGAACCATCTTAGCATAATTCACTCATGATCTTCAAACATTAATTACTTATTCTTCACGAGCATTAACCATTCCAATCGCTGTCATAAATGAATAAACCGTGACCGGGCCAACAAATTGAAAGCCATCTTTTTTCATTTTCCGGGCCATCTTCTTTGACTCACTAGTTTGTGAAGAAAGTCGTTTCCCATCTAGGACTAATCGTTGCGGCTTAAAATTAACAAATGACCAGACATAATTATTTAATGTTTCACCATTTGACAATAGTTCCTGGATTACCTTTGCATTATTAATCGTTGCCATGATTTTACGACGATTCCGAATGATACTTGAATCAGCCATTAGACGTTCAAAATCTTGCTGATTAAATTGTGCAACCTTAGCGGCATCAAAATTAGCAAATGCTTTGTTAAATGCTTTTTCCCGTTTCCAAATTGTTGACCATGACAAGCCAGACTGAAAAAGTTCTAACGTCAGCATTTTAAATAATTCACGATCATCATGTTCGGGTAATCCCCACTTTGTATCATAATAATCGCGCATTAAATCTGATGTTTCAGCCCATAAAGGTCGTTTGATTGTCATCTAATCACCCCATTAATTATCTCTATTTATCCATAACGGAATAATTAGGATTTTGCATCTTTTTTAATGGTATTCTTCAGGGCAAATGCCAATAAGAGACCAATAATCTCAACAAAAAGCATCGTTAGAAAAACATAGTGGTAACCATTCAGTGATGCACTTAGGCTCCCCATTCCACGATTAATATTATGACTGGTTACAGTTGTTAAAATAATCGTTGAGACGGCAACTCCGGTAGAACCCAGAACTTGACGAACGGTAGTAATAACCGCTGTCCCATGAGGAACGAGATCGTTTGGTAAGGAGTTAGCCCCTAAAGTAACGGCAGGCATCATTACGAAGGCATTCCCACCTTCAATCACCATCGCACAAAGGATCATAATCCATAGGCTCATCTGATTAATCAAAAACAGGCCAACAAACCATCCGGCAACGATCATTGTCATCCCAACAAGCATCGTTGGTTTAAAGCCGATCTTATCAGCTAACTTCCCCGTTAATGGGTTCAGAATGCTTAACAAAGCAGCTCCAGGAACTAATGACATTCCAGAAACAAATGGGCTAACCTTAAGAACCCCTTGGTAATAGAGTGGGAAAATAATCGTTGTAACAATTAGGGCGATATAAGAAATTGAAGTTAGTAAAATTGCTAAATCATAGTTAAAGGTCTTCATTACCCGAAGTTCTAGCAACGGCTCCTTCAAGTTTAACTGACGGATGCAGAACCAAATAATTGCAAGGATACTTACTATTAAAATAGTACCGCTAACGCCCCAGTCAACCTTAGCCTTTCCGAACTGATCAATAACATACATAATTCCGATCAAACCGATAGACAAAAATACAGAGAGCCAATCAAGGTTGCTTTCGTGGCGTTGCATAACGTCCCGGATAAGGCCCGATCCCGCCATAATAATGATCACGGTAATAATTAACATGAAAAAGATAAACAAACTCTTCCAAGTAAAGAATTTCAAAATAATTCCAGACACAATCGGTCCACAGGCTAATGCCGAGCCCATTACAAGGCCGGCGATTCCCATAGTGGTTCCCCGCGCATCACGTGGTGTTATTTCAAGCAACACTGATTGGTATGAGGGAAACAACACCCCAACGGCGAATGCTTCCATTGCTCGACCAACCATCATAAACCAGAAACCTGAAGTTCCCCAACTAGCAGGTGTCAAAACAATCATTAATGAACCAATATCAAATAGGGCTAACGCTCCAATAAACATGGTCTTAAAATTAAGGTTGTTTAACATCCACGGACTAATTGGCATACTAACGCACATAACAAGCATAAAACCAGTTGTCAGCCATTGGACCGTTGACGCTGAAATACCAAATGCGCGCATTAGTGTTGGGTAGGCAGTCGATAGTGATGACTGGCTAATCGACATCGTAAACGTTCCAATTAATAGTGTAAAAATAAACCAAAACCGACTATATGATCGGCCATTTTGATCAATTGACTTTTCCATCAAATCCCCTTCTTTAGAATTATTATTAATTTCCAAAACCCATTATAGAGTTTGAAATCACAATTGTAAATGTTATACTTAGTATAAATTAAAAGTCTTAAACCAGTGAGGTGAGTAATTTGGCTGAAGCAGAATTTGATCGTGCAATTGAACAATTAAGAAAAAATCATGTAAGGGTTACTCCTCAACGAAAAACGATTCTAAACTACCTGATATCACACCACACTCATCCAAGCGTGGAAATGATCTATGAGGACTTAAAGGGCAGTGTAGACAACATCAGCATGGCAACCGTCTATAATACCTTAAAACTTTTTGTGGACTACAACTTGGTAATTGAACTGAAAAATGGTGATGGGAGTA
Organism: Limosilactobacillus sp.; assembly: GCF_022651205.1. GTDB lineage: Bacteria > Bacillota > Bacilli > Lactobacillales > Lactobacillaceae > Limosilactobacillus. The sequence continues at coordinate 27,433 of NZ_JALCQI010000017.1, read as the reverse complement.
CCCACTACGATTATTTTGGTCATCCACATTACCACGTTATTTGTGACAATTGTGGTAAGATTACTGACGTCTTTGATCCTCACTTTACTCAAATTAGCAAAGAGTTAATGAACATGACAAGGGATAAAACCGATTATCTTGTTACCGGAAATAATATCGAAGTGCACGGAATCTGTCCTAATTGTCAAAGAAAATTACACTTAAACCGGTAAAAGAAACGCATCTCAACAGGAATATTCACCAAGATGAATGATTCCCTATTAAGGTGCGTTTTAATTTTGTTTTCGTGGTTGCGATAGTGATACAACCGCTAAAATTGCAAACCAAATTAATGTGAAGATTAATGCTCCAAGTGTTTGCTTGTTAAGACAAAGGACAACTAAAACAAATGCTAAGAAAGCTAACACTAAATAATCTGTATATGGTGCTCCAGGGACCTTAAAGGCTCGCTTCTTTGGCTGTGACCTCAGGTACTTCAAGTGAGTTACCATAATGGTTGCCCAAATAAAAAGAAAACTAGTTGTTGCAATACTTGAAATTACGGTAAAGACTCCGCCGGGCATTACCAGATTTAAGATCGCGGCAATCGCAATAACCCCGGCAGAAATAATTACTGCTAATGCTGGAACCGAATTTCGTGATAGTTTACTAACTAACCTAATTTGGGGTCGATGAGATGTTGATGTTAATTCAGCTAGCATCCGACCTGTCGTATAAAGCGAACTATTGCATGCGGATGCCGCTGCGGTAACAACCACAAAATTAATTAAACTGGCAGCGCCCCGTAAGCCAATATCATTAAAGACCATTACAAACGGACTCTTTGAAGGAGCTAACCGATTCCAAGGATAAATACACATAATTACCGCTAGTGCAGCAACATAAAACAACAGGATTTGAAAAGGAATCGCATTTATTGCCCGGGGAATAACGTGCCGGGGATCTTCTGCTTCAGCAGCCGTCATCCCAACCATTTCGATTCCTACAAAGGCAAAGACAACCATCTGGAATGAAAGGATGAAGCCCTTCGTTCCTGCGGCAAAGAAGCCACCATTGCTGACCAGGTTCATTGGGGATGCAATAATTCCACCCTTACTCTTAAAGCCGATTAGCATCATCACTACCCCAACAGCTACTAATAGAGCAATTGCTAATACCTTAATTAAGGCAAACCAAAATTGGAGCTCTCCAAAGGCACTAACAGTGATTAAATTAATGCAGAGCAAGACAATTAGCGTTAATAATCCCGGGATCCATTGAGGAACATGCGGGAGCCATAACTGGAAGTACATGCCAATCGCTGTGATTTCAGCCATTGCTAGTGCTATCCAACATGCCCAATAAGCCCACCCAGTAATAAAACTTACTCGTGGTCCAAGATAATCACGAATTGCGTCCACAAACGATCGGTAGTTAAGGTCTGCCATTAAAAGCTCACCAAGTGCCCGCATTATCCAAAAGCAAACAATCCCTGTAATAATGTACGCCAATAAAATCGCTGGCCCTGCAGAGTGGATTGCTTGACCGGAACCCAGAAATAATCCCGTTCCAATCGTCCCACCAAGCGCCATCAACTGAATATGGCGACTCTTCAAACTACGCTTCATTTTAGTTTGTTTTGCCAATATCGTTCAATTCTCCTCAAAGTTAATTTCCTTTAAAAACGATTAACAAACTATCGCTTTTTTTAACATTTTATTTAATAATGGAAAATAGTTTTTCCGAAGCTTTATTGTATACCATTTTTTAGTGAAGGGAGAAAAGAAATTTGCTTCATTGGTTTCCATTTTGTGTTTACTTGGTTATTGCACTCATTTTGGCTTTCAACGCTTTTTCTCGTTATCAACAATTTGGAAAGCGATTAACAATTATCGCTTTCTTATGCTATTTTGTTATTATCTTGCGATTATGCTTGACACCAGTTACATTCAGTTTTCTTACGGCTAACCGAAATTTACGCTACTTCCACGGCGTTCCGTATAACCTAATTCCTTTTCAACAACTAGATTTGGAGTGGCTCTTAAACGTTATTATGACAATCCCCTTGGGAATAATCCTATACTTAATTGGACGAAAGAATCAGCTGGTCACAGTTTTCTTTCTTAGTTTACTATTTAGCCTCTTTATTGAAGGAAATCAGTTTGTTTGTGACTTTCTTTTCCACATCGGACGTGTAGCAGATATCGACGACCTTATTACCAATACTTTAGGAGGAATTATTGGTTTTTATAGTCTCAAGCTACTTGATCGCGGTGTAATTCATAAAATTATTAACCCTTTTTTCTTATCATAAAGAATTTGGTACACTATTAGTAATGAGGTGATTATTAATGATTTCAAATGAACAACGGGCTCATGATATTGCCATTGCATTACTTCAGGCAAACGGTAAGGACATGAAGCCAATCGAAGCTTACCACGAATATATTAACTATCTTTTGCCCATCCTTAAGGAAATTGATAAGGACTTTAAGAACGGCATTAAAGAACATATCTAAGAATAAGGTCGAGAGCACTCCTCCTCGGCCTTGTTTTTTATATTAGTAAACTAATCAAAGCCAGAGTAACAATTACTTTTCTTTTTGCGGTATGATTAACTTATCAGGGAAAGGAGTCATGCACAATGAATAATATTTCTCATCGGCGCTTTGATTGGTTTAGTTTAATTGTTGGAATTCTTTTTCTTATCGGTGGTTTTCTCTCATTCTCCAAGCCAGATAAAACCTTGCACTTATTATCAGTAATTATTGGTGTTGTTTTCTTGATTGATGGTCTATTCGAATTAACTATTCGTCGCCGTTTTCTCCGAACAATTAGTGAAGGCTCTGGTTGGGTCGTTGTTCTTGGTATTTTAAATATTATCCTAGGAATTATTTTTATCTTCCATCCCGGATTCGGTGCTTTATATATCGCAATTATTTTCGCAATCTGGTTTATTATTGATTCCATCATGGAATTTTCTGTTGGTCGTCTCTTTAGAGGAATTAGTGGTGGCTACTACTGGCTAACGATTATCTTTAGCATTCTGGGAGTAGTTCTTGGAGTAATCTTGTTATTCAGTCCTGTCGTTTCCGCCCTAACTGTCGTTTGGATTATCTCTGTTTTCTTAATAATTTTTGGGGTATTGAAGATTGTCCAAGCATTTAATTAAAGGAAGAGAGTGTGAGCAGGTAACGAAAACCCGTAAGACTACAATTTCTGCTAGAACTACATTATTTTTAGATAAACTAAAAAAAGGAGGCTACTTAGTCTCCTTTTTATTAACAATTATCATTTAACTAATCAATCTCAATTCGGGTATCATTGTCACCCTCTGCTTGCATCTTTGGTAATGTAAGAGCAAGGACACCATTTTCGTAGTGTGCCTTGATATTCTTCCGTTCAACATCTGGTAACCGATATTGACGGCTCATTTGACCATAGCGACGTTCGCTATGAAGTAGGTGACCTTCTTTATCGGCATCATCACTAAATGTGTCACGGTGACCAGTAATCGTTAAGACATTATTAGCATAACTAATATGAATGTCCTTCTTATCAAAGCCTGGCATATCAATCTTGACACTGTACTGCTTGTCATTTTCCTCGATGTCAGTCTTCATATGATCTTCCACTGGAGTTAGATCAGAGAAGAAATCATCATTCATCCAGTTACGCATATTCATCATGTTATCCAAAAAGTTATTCCGACGTGTTAAATCGTTAGCCATAATAATGCTTCCTTTCCGTTAACTTGATCTTGATTACACTTATTATCTTAATCGCTAAAAGAAAAAGTACAAGCCTTTTTAGCACTCAATAGTTAAGAGTGCTAAAAATTGTTTAACCTTTATTGACCAATCCTGTAACTGCTACAGTACCGTGCACTAAGAAGCCTTATGTTCTCACTAACTAAATTGGAATTTTTTTAAATTCTTTAGCTTATATGAAAACTTAATCATATAATATTGAAATGTAATTGCTGATAAAGAATGTTAGGATAAGATTATAAACCACAAAGGAGGATCCCTATGTTCACAATAAATTTAGGTCATACTAACGTGCCAGCTGTTGGTATCGGTACTTGGAATATTGGTGACGATCCAGCAAAACACGATGATGAAGTTAAGGCGATCCAAACAGCAATTGATGCCGGAGCTACCGTAATTGATACTGCAGAAATGTATGGCTATGGCCGAGCCGAAAGAATAACTTCTGAAGCGCTCTCCCCCTATTCTCGCGAAAAACTCTTTTTGATTGATAAGGTACTCCCGGAAAATGCTGGTAGAGCAAATCTTGAAAAGAGCTTAGATCGGAGCCTTGAGTTAATGAAAACAGATTACTTCGATCTCTACCTTCTTCATTGGCGAGGAAGCGTTCCATTAGCCGAAACGGTTGAAGAGCTAACCAAAATGCAACAAAAAGGAAAGATCCGCCACTGGGGTGTTTCCAACTTCGATACGGCTGATATAAAAGAATTATGGTCACTCCCTAACGGTCAAGACTGTTTGGCTAATGAGGATCTTTACAACCTTGATGAACGAGGGATTGAATATGATCTTCTTCCGTTAATGAAACAACAAGGAATGCCGTTAATTGCATACTCACCACTTTCTCAAGGAGATACAATTTCTGGTAATTTAACTAACCACCCACTATTAAAAGAACTAGCCGGTAACCACCACGCAACTGTTTACCAGATAATGTTAGCCTGGACCATTCGTGATCATAATACCCTTGCAATCCCAAAGGCTGCTAGTCCGCTTCACGCTAAGGAAAACCTTGAAGCACTAAATATTACTTTTACGACTGACGAATTAAAAGCTCTTGAAAAAGCATTTCCTAAGCCACAAGCAAAACAACCCTTAGCTACAATTTGATAATGTCGTAAGCTAAAAAAACAAAGAGAATGGAATTTTTCCGTTCTCTTTGTTTTTTGTACTGCAATATGAAATAAACGTGTTCGCCAGAAACTTGTTAGAGTTAGCGTTCTCGGCAACATAGCCAAAATGTGTTCAGCCTAACCTTCCTCGAGCTAACGACCTCCACCTCCGACGGCAAGACGCCGTTCAGTGGAGAAATCGTTAGCCACCGGAAGGTTTTAACGGCTTCACACTCTAATTCCCAACGCTATTCGTGCAAAGCGACTCATTTTTTGAGGACTCCATGCGGGTTCCCAAACAAGGTTAATTTTACAGGCCTCTACCTCTGGAACAGATAACACGGCTTTTTTTATCATTGAATAGAGGACGTCACTAATTGGGCATCCCATTGTTGTTAAGGTCATGGTAATCTCGCAATTTTTTTGTTCATCAATAGATACACCATAAATTAAGCCAAGGTTAACTAAATCAATCCCTAACTCGGGGTCAATAACCTTTTTTAATGCATTCATGACTTCCTGTTCTTTATCAGATAATGATTTCTCAGGCACATCTTTCATCCCCCTACTAGCCAATCGATCCTTCCATTTCAAAGCTAATTAGTCGGTTCAACTCTACCGCATATTCCATCGGTAACTTCTTTGTAAACGGCTCAACAAACCCCATAATAATCATCTCGGTAGCTTTTCGTTCACTAATTCCTCGACTCATTAAGTAATAGAGCTTCTCAGCAGAAATTTTGGAAACCTTTGCCTCATGCTCCATTGTCACGTCGGCATTATTAATTTCGTTAATCGGAATCGTGTCTGATGATGATTGGTCATCCATAATAATCGTGTCACACTCAACATGAGCCTTTGAACCATTTGCTTTCTCTGTAAAACGAATATTACCCCGATAATCCGTTGAACCACCAGTCCGAGCAATTGACTTTGAAACAATTGAACTCGAGGTATCAGGAGCATTATGAATCATTCGTGCGCCCGAATCTTGATGGATATTATCACTAGCAACAGCAATCGATAACATTGTTCCTCGAGCACCGCGACCATTCAAATAAACGCTCGGATACTTCATTGTAACCTTTGACCCAAGATTACCATCAATCCACTCCATTGTTGCATTCTCTGCAGCAGCAGCGCGCTTTGTTTCCAAACTGTACACGTTTTTCGACCAGTTTTGAATTGTGGTATACCGACAATCAGCATTCCGCAAGACATTCACCTCTACAACCGCAGCGTGAAGACTGTCCGAAGAATAGTTGGGTGCTGTACACCCTTCAACATAATTAACACTAGCTCCCTCATCAACAATGATTAAGGTTCGTTCAAATTGACCCGTATTTTCCGCATTTAACCGGAAATAAGCCTGAATAGGTGTCTTAACCTTTACTCCCTTAGGAACATAGATAAAGGAGCCACCCGACCAGACAGCCCCATTTAAAGCCGCAAACTTATTGTCAGCTGGTTTTACTAGTTTGCCAAACCACTTTTTAAACAAGGCTGGATACTTTTGTAAAGCCGTATCGGTATCCGTAAAAATAATTCCCTGCTTAGCAAATTGATGTTTCATATTATGATAAACCACTTCTGACTCGTACTGAGCAGCAGAACCAGCAAGATATTTTCGTTCAGCCTCAGGAACACCTAAGCGATCAAATGTCCGCTTTAAATCTTCAGGAACATCTTTCCAGTCCCGGTATTTTTTATCGGTCATCTTCTGATAATACAGCATATTGTCTAAATCCAAGGCTGATAAATCAGGACCAAATTTAGGCATTGGCATGGCTTCGTAAAGGTGAAAGGCTTTTAGGCGATAATCAAGCATCCATTGAGGCTCATGTTTTTCCGCTGAGATTTGACGAACAGTAGCTTCCGTTAACCCACGACCTGTTGAATAGAGTGGACTAACATTATCGTGGAAGCCATATTGATAATCCTGATTTCCGAGGATTTTATTTACATTTGTCACTTTTAGTTCTCCTCTCTGGGTTCATCAGATAATGCTCTTTGAAAAGCCCACCAAGCAAGTGTTGCACACTTTATCCGTGCCGGAAACTCCATAATCTCAGTTAATACTTGGGCATCCCCCAATAATTTAACCTCCTTTGCCGAATGCTCTTTACCAATTGCAAGATCGGAAAAAATCTTAGCAATCGCCAGCCCCTCATCTCGACTTTTACCAAGCATCACGTCAGTTAACATACTTGCTGAGGCTTGACTAATTGTGCACCCCTCGCCGGTAAAACCAATATCTGTAATAGTACCGTTTGAATCCAAACGAAGACTTAAATTAATGGTGTCACCACAAGTTGTGTTATGAAGCGTCTTTTCATTAGTTGCATCGGGAACCACATAGTGATGGTGTGGATTAGATGCATGGTCTAAAATTACCGCTCGATATAATTGATTTAACTTATCTAGCCCCACCGTTAAAGAACTCCTTTGTTTCTTCGATTGCTTTAATTAATTGATCACAGTCAGCAAAATTATTATAAAAAGCTAAACTCGCCCGAACCGTTGAGTTCACCCCTAACGAATGTACAAGCGGTTCTGCACAATGATGACCGGCACGAACGGCAACACCTTCCATATCTAAAGCAGTAGCAACATCGTGTGGATGAAGAGCGTTTATATTAAATGAAATAACACCGATATGTTGCTTTGGATCCGTTGAACCATAAACTTTAACTCCAGAAGTTGATACTAACCGTGGCAATAAATAGGCCATCAGTTCTTCATCACGTGCTTGTACCTTTTCCATGCCAAGGCGTTCTAAATACTCTACAGCAGTAGCTAGGCCAACTGCACCAGCAATATTTGGTGTCCCAGCTTCAAATTTCTGGGGGACTTGTGCCCACTCACTGTTCTCAAGCTGAACGTCCTCAATCATCTCACCACCAAACTGGTAAGGAGACATTTGCTCAAGTAAAACCTTTTTCCCATACAGGACACCAATTCCCGTTGGCCCCAACATTTTATGTCCCGAGAAAGCATAAAAATCAGCTCCTAATGCTTGAACATCTACTGGAATGTGGCAAACTGCCTGTGCCCCATCAACAACAATAATAGCGCCGTTCTTGTGGGCAAGTTCCGCTAATTCCTTTACCGGACTTACATTACCAAGGACGTTACTAACATGAGTCACCGCAACAATTTTTGTTTTTGCGGTTATCTTACGCTTGGCATCATCAAGATCAACTTCTCCATTTGAAGTTAGATTAATATACTTTAATATCGCCCGTTTTCTTAGCGCTAGTTGCTGCCAAGGGATCAAATTACTATGGTGTTCTGCAATCGTTATAACAATCTCGTCCCCCGGCTGGATATTCTGTTCACCATATGTGCTTGCAACCAGGTTAAGTCCTTCGGTTGTCCCTCGCGTAAAAACAATCTCGTGGGAATCACGGGCACTAATGAAATGGCAAATAATTTCACGGGCTCGTTCATACTGCTTAGTCGCATTGAATGATAGCTGGTAAGTTCCACGATGGACATTAGCATTTTCATGCTGGTAAAAAGTTGTTAACCGTTTAATCACCGCAACTGGTTTGAGGCTAGTTGCAGCATTATCAAGGTAGGCAAGGCGCTCATCATTCATTGATTGGTGTAATTCGGGAAAATCTTGACGAAGCTGTTCTAAATTAGGCATTCTCCTTTAACTTCCTTTCCAAAATATTAACCATTTTCTGGCGAACATCCCGATCAGCGATCGCGGTAATTACAGCACTTAGGAATCCACGGATTACCATTCTTTGCGCTTGGTGCCGAGGAATTCCCCGACTCAAAAGATAATAAAGCTGATCTTGGTTAATCTTACCAACACTGGCCGCATGTCCTGCTTCAACATCATTCTCATCAATCAATAGAATCGGATTGGCATCCCCGCTTGCATGTGGCGACATCATCAGTAAACGATTCTGCTGTTCTGCTTCAGAACCGTGAGCTCCGTGGATAATCTGACCAATCCCATTAAAAATTAATCGTGAATTGCCAAGGGCTACACCACGCTGATTAATTAATCCTTGTGAATGAGGACTCCGGTTAGTAACCCGGTTATTAATTCCCAGTTGCTGATCATTAGCAGTTAAGGCAATTAGTTGCGAATTAGCATGTGCGCCTTCGCCAATTAGTTCTGAATCAATCTCCCCAACAGTATTACATTCATTCATCAAGCCAACTGCCCAGTCAACCTTGGCGTAATCCTTGATTGCAGCACGGTATTGATAGTAAGCCGGTGCTTTTTGAGACAAATGATCAAGAGACGAAAAATGAACCTCGCTATTTTCGTTAGCAATAATCTCAGTGAAATTAGTCAATGGGGTCTCCTGCTGTTGGCTAGCAATCAAATGGTCAATTATTTGAAAACGACTATTCTTTCCAGCAATGATCAATAAATGGAAGTTTGTCGTTCTCTGTTGTTCAAAATTAACCGTTAAACTAATTGGTCCATCCAATTGAACATTTTGGGGAACATAAATTATAAGCCCCAGATTCATCAGTGCAGTATGGTATGCAGCAATTTGATTTTCCTCTGGACGAATTACCGTTGCCAAATACTTATTTATCATCTGAGGATATTTTCTGGTTGCCGAAACCAAGTCGGTAATTAGAACCCCTTGCTCCTTTAACGAGTTAGGAAGCTTAACGGCAATCACCTGTGGATTAACCGTTACCTTAACCTGCTCATTATCAGTCAACTGTAGATCCGCCTCAGATAAGGAAAAGGATTGAACTTGGTTAGTAATAAGTGGCCAATTATGAAAATTAAATTTTGTTACCTTTAGTAACGGTGCATTTTTTAATTGTTGAAACGCTGCCTGACGAAGAGAAGTTAGCTCTGCTGGTTCGTTGCTCTTTGCTAACGTTTGCTGAAATTGGGTCTTTAGTTGTGAATAATCAAAATTCATAGATCTATTCCTCTTAATCGTCCTCATCAACTAGGTCAATCTTTAAGCCTAACTCATCACGGAGACCGGCATATCCTTCAGCCTCTAGCTTCTTTGCCAGTTCAGGTCCACCATCTTTAACGATCCGTCCGCCCATCATTACGTGAACAACATCTGGAACAATGTAATTTAGAAGCCGTTGATAATGAGTAATGATTAAAGAACCGAATTTTGGACTACGCATAGAATTGACCCCGCGTGAGACAACCTTCAATGCGTCAATATCTAATCCTGAATCAATTTCATCAAGAATCGCAAAACTAGGTTTGATCATTAATAATTGAAGAATCTCATTCCGTTTCTTTTCACCACCAGAAAACCCTTCGTTAAGATAACGCTCTGTCATTGATTCTTTCATATCTAATAATTCCAGATTCTGGTCAAGCTCTTGAAGAAAGTCCATCACCGATATTTGATCATCCTTTGGTCGACGGGCATTAATCGCGGCACGGAGAAATTCTGCATTGGTTACTCCCTGAATTTCTGCTGGGTACTGCATTGCTAAAAAGAGTCCCTTGCGTGCTCGCTCATCAACAGGCATATCAAGAATACTCTCCCCATCTAGTAAAATATCGCCTTGCGTAACGTGATAATTTGGATGTCCCATAATCGTCTGTGACAGTGTCGATTTTCCGGTTCCGTTTGGTCCCATAATGGCATGAATTTCCCCGGTTTGCATTTTGAGATTAACACCCTTAAGAATCTCCTTTTGTTGATGAGTTTCTTCATCCTTAACTGCAACGTGAAGGTCTTTAATTTGCAGAATCGCCATATCTAGTATTCACTCCCTAATTAGACACAATATAATGATGTCAACTACCTATTTTACCAGTTTCCACTGAAGATAAAAGTGAGGATTCAAAAACAGCTAACGAAATGGTTTGCTCGATATAAGATGATCTAATCATTCTGTTAACTGTCATGATATTATTAAATTTATTTAGAAAAATTTTTAGATGGGAAGCGAGAACGAGTTCGCAGGAGAGTTCTTATAGACAACAAGAAGCTAACTAGTGTCATGTGGCTACTAGTTAGCTTCTTTACTGTTATATAGCTGAAACGTGTTCAGCCGAGCCGAAACGTGTTCTTCAGGTTATCGTTTCTACTGAAACACAGCTAAAATGAGTTCGCCGTGACCGCAATCTCCGCCTAATTATCCCGGACTTGATTGTAAAGCAATCATCGTCCGGGATTCCTTAGTGCTCAATTGCTAGTCCGTCACGGCTCACACTCTCATTAATACCAACCATGTGATTGCCAGAATGATTGTGCGGCACTCCAGGATCCGTAACGGCTAGCTACGTATTGGTCGGCTACTCGTTCTTGGTTTGCGGCGGAGTAGTCACCATTAAGGTATGATGCGGATAATTGGTACTTACCAATGTATTGACCGTTTTGGGCACTGTAACTACCACCTGATTCACGGGCAGCAATCCATGCCTTAGCGGCGGCATCGTTACCGGATACGCTTGATGTGTAGTTGCTGTAACTTGCAGCATTGCTTGCTGAAGTTGTTGCAGTTGCAGTTTGTGCAGCTGAGTTGTTAGTAGTAGCTGCAGAACTAGTTTGATTGTTTTGAGTTGTGGTGTTTGCTGATGGTAAAGTTTCAACTTGTTGTTGAGTAGCAGGTGCAACTTCACCGTCATCCTTGATTACTAACTTTTGACCAACGTAAATCAGGTTCTTGTTAGCAATGTTGTTGTTTGAGGCCAAAGTATCAACGAAAGTTAAATCATGACCCAGCTTGTAAGAAATCCCAGAAAGGGTATCGCCTGATTGAACAGTGTAAATGCTGTCGGCGCTAGCGGTGGTTGCAGTAGCTACAGTACCTAAAGCAACGGCACCGGCAATGGCTGCTGTAATCTTAGCTGCTTTCTTAGATAACTTCATAAAAAAATCAATCCATCCTTTTCTCTTGTAAGTTTGTAAGTAATATGATGTTAATTGTTTTGGAAATTGATGTTTTACATATCATCAACGCTTATATACTATACAGATTCAGCGTTACGGATGGGTTACCACGATTTTTCAAATTCCGCTATTTTTGTAATTTTTTGTAACAAATATGCATCTTTTTCTTATATATTCATTTTACTGGTAGAGCTATTTGCTGATATATCAGCGTTCTTCGGTTATCCTAAAATTTTCCTTCGCTAATTTGGAAATCAACCAAATGTTCTATTATTTTACCCATTTTTAATTTAAAATCCCGATTTTAAGCTAAAAAAAGCCCCATAACACGCGAATGTTACAGGACTATTGCAAAGATTGACGTCTTTGTAATTTGAATTTAGTTGTTCATTAGTACATCAAGCAATTCAGAAGCTGATTCCTTCAATGCATCCTTAGACTTGTCATTTCCAAGGTGAGTGAAGATTTCACCAACATAAACTCCCTTATTAAATAATTCAGTGAAGACCTTGTCAATAATTGGCTTTGTCTTTTCTTGTTCTTGAACAGGACCAAATGGGTTAGCAAAGAATGTCTTACTCATTCCAACTTCATCAGTTGTTCCCAAGGCCTTCCGCTGACCGGCAATAAAGACTTTTTCAGCTTCTTCCTTAGTGTCAAAGCGGTGAATTCCAACTTGATCGCTATAGTTGTTAGCATACAACCACATATCAATGTGGTGGTGCTTAACAACATTTTGATAAGTATCAGCTGGAATAATAACCCGGGCATTCTTCCGTTCTGGGTTCAAGTATACCCCACGGTCCATGTTGTTAAATGCAACCGCACTGCTCAAGTCGTCAAGACGAACAAAGGCACCAGTTTCTGTACCCTGTGCATAGATGTGACCATCATCAGTCAAGGTAAAGCTTCCCATATCATCAAAAATGGTTTCCATGCTGACAATCTTATCATCGGCCAATTCTTGTAAGGCTTCAATTGATTCGGACTTTCCGGCACCTGAATCACCAAAGAAGACAACGTTCTTTTCCTTACCATTAGTGAACTTGATCTTCAACATTGAGCCGTGAATTGGCAAACGACCATTGTAAATTTGGTGAAGGTTATGAACGGTCAAGCACATCTTCTTCATGTAACCAAAGTAAGTGGTCTTATCAGTGTATGGTACTTCACCAACCCAAATATCGTTCTTCTCATCGTGGTAATAGTGTGAAACCATTCCTTCAGTCTTCTCAAGGCCAAAGAGAACAACAAGATCTGGCTTTTGTCCCTCGACTTCTTCAGGTGATGCTAGTTCAAACAAGTTTGAAAGAGCAATTCCATTTACTAAGTAATCAACGTTAAAGTAGATGAAGGCAAGGCTTTCACCAATCTTAGCTGGGTAACAGAACCACTTACCCCGTTCACCATGGAAACGATCGATCGGGTTCTCTTCTACAGCTGAGAAGACTCCTTCCCGCTTGTTACTCTTAGTATGCATCATCATTGGTGGTCGGAGCATTACGGTATTGATGAAATCAATGTCACGCAGTTCTTCATAACCAGCAGGAATCTTCCAATCATGTTGTTGAACTAAGATAGTAGCATTGGTTGCCGCATTAACTTGCCGGTATGTCCGGTTTTCAAAGCCTTGAAGCTTTTCTTCAAGAATCCGGTAAAGCTTCCGTACCAAATTATTAAATTGGGTATCAATAGTCCGAAATTCGTTGCCAACAATTTTATTATCATTGTAACTAATAACAGAAACCCGCAATAATGAACGATAGTATGAGTACAATTCTTCGACACTAGCTAAAATATCTTTAGGATCATATTCATCAAAGGCACTATCATCGTCAAAAAGGATCTTCTTTAATACATCGATAAATTTATCAACACTGGCATTATCAAAGGCATCATCATCGTTATCAGGATTTCGTGAATCCAAGTATAATTTAACGATTTGCTTTACTTCATCACTATTTACTAATGAAGGAATATCAGTGAAGTAGTTTTGACTGTAATTTAGGGTTGCTACTCCACGTTCAGGGTTTACATATAGTGACTTAGTATCAATAATCTGACTGTCTTTTGACATTAATCTCATCCTTTCATCTCCGTAGTGTCTCCATTATAGTATATTTTTAAGAGAGAGATGAAAAAAATATTAACAAAATTTCATTTATTTGCAGAAAATACCAATTTTTATTAAAGAAAACGGTTTCTTAACTATGCTAAAATAAACTATAAGTAAATATTTTTAAGGAGAGCCATAAATAATGAAAATAAATTGTAATGAAACTCTTGCGGTCTCCCTGCACCGTGTTTTTAATGCCGACCTCAATGAACACGGGACCGTTTTTGGCGGGCGAATTTTAGAGTTAGTGGACGGCGAGGCCTCTGTTGCCGCAATGCGTGTCACCCGCTCAACCGTCGTGACAGCCGCCATGGACCATGTTCAATTTCTTAAGCCATTCCACCTTCAAGACTCAATGTGCATGGAAGCCTACGTTACAGGTGTTGGGCATAGGTCATTAGAAGTCTTCGTCAAAGTCATTGGTGAACACTTAATGACTGGTGAACGCTTTGTCGGTTTTTCTTGCTTCATGACTTACGTAATCCAAGATCCCCAAAAATCAATCAAGTATGACCAAGTAATTCCACAAACAGCAGAACAAAAGGCCATGGTAGCTGGCTATGCAACCCGTCGTCAGCATCGAAAAGAAAATCGCCAAGAGCAAGCAGCAATTATCAACTCAATTAGTAAAGATAAGCCATGGGAAAACTAACCTAATAACGGCTTCTCAACTCTCATAATAATTTGAAAGTTGAGAAGCCGTTTAATATTTATTTGACTATTTTAACCGCTGTCCCGTACGCTGTAACCATTGAAGAAGTGGACTCAAAACGCATCGCTACTACTACATCCGCTCCTACTCGCTTAGCCTTATCTCGTAATACTTTAATTGCTTGCTCATGGGCAGACGCTTTTTCTTCTCCAGTAGCGGTTCCAAAGACTAGACCAATAATTCTGTAATCATTCTCCGGAATTTTTTCAGTCGTTGTTAAAGTAATTTCATCAACTGCTTCAATTGTTGGCTGTTTTTTCTTCTTTCGTCCCTGAGATACAAATCCTGCTAGGCCACGATTTATCCCTGCTCCATACATCTTTTTAGCACGATCAATTGATTCCTGATCATTTTTTGACTTAAACAGCATTTAACTCCCACACCTATTCATAGATTATTATATTTAGATTATAGCAAAAACTCGAAGCTGGGAATTAACTTTCTCGGAGGGACGGTTGACTAACCTAGAACGATGAATGATGATGAAATCATCAGAATCGTTCGTAGTTAGGCTCGAGTCCCTCAGTTACGATACGAAGTGAGCCTATTTGGATTCCCGCGATTAGACTCTATAGGTTCGGAGAGCGCTAAATATGGAAAAGAGGGGGGCTGTGACATAAGTCCCTAATAATAAGCGGAGTTAGATGAAATCTTCGGATTTCATTTAACTCCGTTTTCCTTTAAAATATGTGTTAGTAAAAGAAAAAGACACCGACCAGCCCGTCGATGTCTTCAAAATACCCTCGAAAGGATACATAAAACATTGGAAACTAATTATAACATGAATCAACTTAGTTTGAACATACCTACTGCCTATGAACCTGAATTAAACCATCCTGCTCGTTATATTAATCAATTAGTTGAAGGCCTTGCGATCCGCAAGCCTAATATTATGGGGCGACCAAGGGAATACGATCCGAGAATGTTATTAAAATTGGTCCTTTTAGCCTACAGTTACGGTATTATTTCCTGTCGGAAAATTGAACGCTTTGCTCGTGAAAATATTGTCGCAATGTGGTTAACTCAAGAACAGCGACCGACTTACCGTACGATTGCTCGCTTTGTGATTTCTAAGGACTTAGCAGAAATGATCCAAAGCAGTTTTAAGGAGTTTCATGACTACTTGAAAGCTCAAGGAATGATTGATGAGGCTTCATTTATTGATGGCACTAAAATTCTGGCTAACGCAAATAAGTACTCCTTTGTTTGGAAGAAGCGTACGATCAAATATCGTGAATTAAACGTTGAAAAAGCCCGTAAACTGCTTCAAGAAATCAAGCAAGTTGAAGTTAAAATCGCCGTTGACGAGAATAACTTTGACGTTGATCAGCTCGATACTATTATTGCACTTCTTGAACAACGTATCGAAGAATTGAATCAACAGGTAAGCGAAACCGCTAAGGTTTCGCCTAATCCAGCCAAACAAGAACGACGCCACGCCAAAAAATATCGCCGCGCTTTAGAACACTGTCGCCAAAAAAATTTAGAATATCGTACTCAAATACAGATCGCTGGTTCACGGAATAGCTACTCTAAAACAGATCACGCAGCTACTTTTATGCGCGTTAAAGAAGATCCGATGCGTAATGGACAAACTAAGCCGGCATATAATCTTCAAATTATGACTAGTTCGCAATTTACGCTTGGTTATGACTTAATGCAAAACCCCACTGATACGAGAACACTAATTCCATTTCTTAAGCAGCTCGCCCAGAACGAAGTTTTGGGACGAGAAATTGTAGCCGATGCTGGTTATGGGTCTGAACGTAATTATAAATATCTTGAAGATGAGTTGCCTGATTGTACCGCCTTAATTCCTTATAGCACGATGATTAAAGAGAATAGTCGTAAATGGCGCTCTGATGATCGAAAGGTTATGAATTGGGAATACCATGAAGATGATGATTACTATGTCAATCCAGCTGGAGTCCGCTTTAATTTTAAACGATACGCTTACCGAAACGATAAATATAAGTTCCATCGCGACTTTAAGGTATATCAAGCCGAAAAGTACGATGAAAATCACCAAGTTATTCCTCAGGCATTAACGCCACGTGGAAACACTAAGTATATTATGGTTAATCCACAATGGGAGTATTTTAAAGCTAAAGCACGTAAGTCGCTTTCAAAGTCCACTACGTATTCTCGTCGCAAGTACGATGTAGAAACTGTTTTTGGAAATTTGAAAGCTTATTTGGGTTTCAAGAGGTTCACGGTGCGTGGTCTCAAGAAAGCCAAAAGTCAGATTGGAATTGCCCTAATGGCACTGAATATGAAAAAGATCGCCGGGAGGCTGTCCATATTTAGTATTAATTTTAAGAAAAGGAAGAACCGCTCAGAATTTCAAATGAAATTCCGAACGGTTCTCTTAATTTAAAGGACTTATGTCACAGCCCCTCCTCGAATTATTTGCTATTTTATTGTAGAAACGCGTTTGCTAGAGATAACGGTCCTCGGCAACATAGCCGAAATGCGCTCACCCTAAATTCACTCAAGATAACGAACTCCCGCCAATGGTGATTAACCACCATTGACGGGAGAAATCGTTATCAACCGTGAATTTTTACGGGTTCACGCTCTATTTTAGTACCAACCGTGTGATTGCCAGAATGATTGTGCGGCACTCCAGGATCCGTAACGGCTAGCTACGTATTGGTCGGCTACTCGTTCTTGGTTTGCGGCGGAGTAGTCACCGTTAAGGTATGATGCGGATAATTGGTACTTACCAATGTATTGACCGTTTTGGGCACTGTAGCTACCACCTGATTCACGGGCAGCAATCCATGCCTTAGCGGCAGCATCGTTACCGGATACGCTTGATGTGTAGTTACTGTAACTTGCAGCATTGCTTGCTGAAGTTGTTGCAGTTGCGGTTTGTGCCTGAGTACTTGCTGAAGCAGTTTGTTGTGATTGTGCTTGGCTTTGACTAGCAGCACTAGTTGAGGCAGCTGCGGAACTAGTTTGGTTAGCAGTATTAGCTGATGGTAAGGTTTCAACTTGTTGTTGAGTAGCAGGTGCAACTTCACCGTCATCCTTGATTACTAACTTTTGACCAACGTAAATCAAGTTCTTGTTAGCAATGTTATTGTTTGAAGCTAACGTATCAACGAAAGTTAAATCATGACCTAACTTATATGAAATTCCTGATAAGGTGTCACCGCTTTGCACCGTGTAAATTGAGTCGGCGTTAGCGGTTGTGGTAGTTGCGATAGTACCTAAGGCAACGACCCCGGCTACAGCAGCTGTAACTTTAGCGATGTTCTTCGATAACTTATTCATATAAATGAAATACCTTCCTTTTCTCAAATATTGTTTCAAATTTCTAATTATTAATTTAGGTTGTTGATGAACCTCATCAACGGTTTCTAATATACACGATCAAAATTACATGGTAGTTACTACAGATTATCAATTTCAGTCTTTTCCGTAATCTGATGTAACAAAGCAATTATTTTCACTTCTGAGAAGCATTAATAAAGCCCGGTAGCAAGCGATCCAGCTATCTTTTCTCATCAATTCATTTATAAAATATATTTTGTAATAAAGGAAAATAAAAAAGTCTAAATTAGGGATTTCTGACCCTTAATTTAGACTTTTTATCGCTATTCAGTGTGTTTCTGTAACTGTTTTGTAACTAAGAAAGACGCGCTAACCATGAATTAGCCGGCAATTGCGCCTTAAAGAAGTCACCAGTAGCATTAAAATGAGATGTCTCTTTTTGATCATTAACTACTGTCTTTTCATTACTAGCAATAACACGGTGTTGATGAAGCTCCAATGGTTCGTCATCCACAGTGGCTAGTTTTCCCCACTTCAACTGAGCATTAGGAGCCACCCATCCCCACTCATTTACTTGGGCACTAGTGTTTTCACCGTAGCCATCAACCTGAGTAACCACCTCTTGCTGGCAGTCAGCCTCAACCATAGAAGCTAGCTGGACATTCCAATGGGCATCAGAACCATCAAGAAAACTATAAAAGCTACTATATCCTTGTTGATTCTCTGGAATAACCCCTTCAACCTCAAGCTTCGATCCACGTGCTTGATAAGAGTGAACTGCTAGGCGAACTAGGTCACCATGATAGTGATTATTCTGGCAGAACTTTACCTGAGCTCCCGTCCCCATCAAAATTTCAGTAGCAGCAAATAACGGACTTTGCGTCTTGTAATCACTCTCTTCAATGACCGTTACCTGAGCACCAGCACCAACAATAATTAGGTTATGCGGATTATTGCTCCTCGTAACTAGCCCAACTTTTAACGGTTTCTCTAATTTTGTTTCATCTGGAACATAAATAAATTGACCAGTATCCATTAATGCCAAGTGAAGTGCATTCAACTGGTTGTCCTGCCAGCGAACTGCTTTCTCCATCAAGTTTTCCTGTAATAATTCAGGATACTTTTGGACAGCCATGTTGATTGGCAGTGCAACAAAATCGTCCCCGTCATGATTCAGCAGTGAAGATTCATCATTGGTTACAAGCTCTGGTTCCTGCCACTTTGCTAACCATGCCTGCTGCTGATTGGCTAACGGGAACCGTTTTTGCAGCATTATTGCTAGTGAACGCTTCTTTTGTAGCCAGTCTGGTTGTCCCTGACTAGCCTTTTGAACAGTCTTCAATAATTCTTCATTCATTAATCTCACCTGTTAATGGACTAATTTATCCCAAATAACTACTTTGCCACTAGCAAATGACTTAGGGACATCAATAATTCGTTGATTGGAACTGCCCCGGAATTGTAAAGTCAGATCCTTTTTTGCCAACAAGAACCGGCCATCAACCAGAATATCAATATTATGAAGCATTTCCAATTTATCATCAGAATCCTTCAATAGTTCTTCCCAGGTATATCCAGACCATGACCAAATATCTTTAGTATGGCCGAATTCCTTTCGTAGCCGATGAATCAACTTTAAACAAACCTGAGTGTTTAAAAACGGTTCGCCACCAAGAAGAGTAAGTCCCTGAACATAGCTCTGCGAGAGATCTTCCATTATTTGATCTTCAAGTTCCTGGGTATAAGGCTGACCATAGTGGAAGTTTTGTGCCGCCTTATTGTAGCAACCCGGACAATTAAATAAACAGCCACTAACATAAACACTGCAACGAACCCCTTCACCATCAACAAAGTTAAACGGCTTATAGTCCGCTACGTATTGAAGTGAATGGTCCTTTGCTAGCCACTCCTTTGGTTGTGGATTTTTTGGTAATCTTTGTGGTCTCTTTTCTCCCATTTTTACCCCTCTTAAATTTGATCACCGTTAATTGCAGCCCGGCTTTCCTTGCAGTCAAATTGACGGTTTTGTTCAAATTGAGCAGCCGACTTAATCATTGAAGAACTCATATGCTTTACCCGGTGGATAATTTCTTCATGTCGACCATGAACCATTGGCCGCTGCTGTGGATTTCCTAAGTAACCACAAGTCCGCTTAACAACATCACACGTTGCCGGATCATGGTTCCCACATTGCGGACACTTAAAGCCACGTGCAGTTGCCTCAAATTCACCTTTAAAGCCACACTTAAAGCATTGGTCAATCGCGGTATTTGTTCCCAAGTAACCAACATGATCATATGCCCAGTCCCAAACAGCTTCGAGTGCCTTCGGATTTTGCCGCAGATTTGGATATTCGCAATAGTGAATGAAGCCACCCGCAGCTTGGTATGGAAATGCTTCTTCAAATTCTAGTTTTTCAAATGGTGTCGGGTGCTTTCGTACATCATAGTGGAAACTATTAGTGTAATATTCCTTATCAGTAACATCTTCAATCCGGCCAAACTTTTTAAGGTCATCTTGGCAGAAAGTATCAGTTAATGATTCAGCAGGAGTTGAGTAAAGACTGTAGTGGTAACCTTCTTCGCTTTCCCACTTAGCACAAAGTTCATGCATCGCCTTAGCAATCGAAACTGCAAAATCATGGGCTTCCTTATTGTGTTCCCAATTTGAACCATAAAAAGTGGTGCAGACTTCATACAATCCAATGTATCCCAAAGAAATAGTTGCTCGACTATTCTTAAAGACTTCATCAACACTATCAGTCCGCTTTAGCCGCTTGCCAAACGCACCATACATGTAAAGCAACGGTGCATTTTCGGGCTTAGCCTGCTTTGTCCGCGCAATTCGGTACTTCAAAGCAGTATGACAAATATTCATCTTTTCTTGGAAAATTTGCCAAAAGAGTTCCTTATCGCCTTGAGCTTCAAGGGCAATCCGCGGTAAGTTAACCGTTACAACCCCAAGATTCATTCGACCAGAATTAACCTCTTTACCTGTTTCAGGGTCTTTCCATCCCTGCAAGAACGAACGACATCCCATTGGCGTCTTAAAACTGCCAGTGATTTCTTTAATTTTGTCGTACATCAATAGATCTGGGTACATCCGCTTAGTTGAACATTCAAGTGCCAGTTGCTTAATATCATAATTTGGATCACCAGGTTGTAAGTTCAATCCGCGCTTCAATGTAAAAATCAATTTAGGGAAGATTGCTGTCCGGTGTTCCTTCCCTAATCCCTTAATCCGGATCTTAAGAATTGCCTTTTGAATTTCCCGGCTAATCCAACTGGTACCTAGGCCAAAGTTGATTGTGGTAAATGGTGTTTGACCCTGGCTTGAGTAAAGGGTATTGATCTCATATTCCAGAGCCTGCATTGCATCATAAATATCCTTCTTTGTCTTCGCACGAGCAAATTCTTCCCGCTTTTCAGGGGCAATCCATTGTTCAGCATCCTTCATATGCTTTTGGTAGTTTAACTTTGCATATGGTTCCAATAATTGGTCAATCCGGTTAGCGGAACAACCACCGTACTGTAATGAAGCCACGTTTGCAATAATTTGGGACATCTGGGCAGTTGCCGTTTGAATTGAACGTGGTGAAGAAACCCAAGCATTCCCGATCTTGAAGCCATTCTTGAACATTTCATCAAAGTCGATCAAGCAACAATTAGTTTCGGGTGTTACTGGGGAATAGTCCAAATCATGCCAGTGAATATCGCCACGCAAATGAGCCTTAGCTACTAAATCAGGTAACATTCTCAATCCCAAAGCACGGCTAACAACCCCTGCTTCCAGATCCCGTTGCGTATTAAAAACGTGGCTATCCTTATTTGCGTTTTCGTGGACAACCCGCGAATTACGGTCAAATAATTGACTAAGCTTGTATTGCGGATCAGTTGCTTCCGCAAAGCTTTCTTCGTCTTGACGGCGATAGTTAACGTATTTTTGGGCCAAAATATTTTGGTCTGCTTTCTTTAGCCCCGAAATAAATGCTTGTGCAATTTCAATAGTAGAAACTGTTTTCTTTCCCATAAAGGAGAGCAGCTCTTGGTAAACAGCAGCTTTCGTTTCATTATCAGCATTTAGTTCCTTTAACACTAGGTCAATCTTATAGCCGTAAAAGGGTGTCTCAGTGCCATCACGCTTTACAACCTTTACATCGGTTAGATTTTGTAAACTTGTATCATTCATTAACTCTATTTTCATTTCTGCAGACCCCTCTTTTGTTGTTTAACGATTGCTATCTTACTATTGAATAAATTGAAGAGAAAGGTTGACTTCCTCAACACAATATGTAGGGGGTGATATATTATATCTACTATTTATTGTGATTTTTGCTAAATTGAGACAATCTAATTAAGAATGATAAAGTACAAGGTCTTGCCTTATTAACTTTCTTCCGGATTTTGTATTGAAAATCCGTCTTTTTTCTCTTCTTCATATTATCAATAGATAAATCATCTAACTAAAAATTTATTAATCTAGATACATGAAAAATGATTCATATATAACTGATTACTTCAATAAAATTCAGTGGAGAGGTCTAAATTTTTGATTATTTTGTATTATTTTTTATTCCAATTCCCCTATTAACCCGTGAATCATAAGTTAATTTAACATACGCAGACATAATAATTGGCAATACGGTTACCAAAATCATCAAGCCAAGAATCACGGCAATTGCAACCTGAATTAAGGTCATGACTCCAGATGGGATTAGGGCAGCAAAGGTTCCACTCAATATAATAATTGCTGACATCACAACAGTACCGATAACGGTTGCAGCTTGTAGAATATGCTTAACCTGATTTCCAGGATCCACTAGTTCTTCATCTCGATAACGCATCATCAGGAAAATGCTGTAATCGACTCCTAACGCGACAAGCATAATAAAGGTGAAAAAGGGTGCATTCCACGTTAACATGCGTTCATGAAAAAAGTGCTGTGCAATAAGGGCTGTTAAATTAATGGCAGTATAGTAGGTTCCAACCAGAGTAGCAATAATCACCATTGGTTGAAGAACTGACCGCGTAAAGAATAGCAAGGCAATCCCAATACCAATAATCATGATCATAGCAGTCCGTGTGAAGTCGCCCTGAGATAAGGTCTCAAGATGAAGATTTTGTGACGTTTGGCCTCCAATCGCCACTTTGGCCTTGCTTAATGATGTCGCTTTTATCTGTGCTTTAACATCTTTTTCAAGCTGCTTAACTGTTTTGGCAGCAGTATGACTATTAGGATCAGCTTTTAAAACTACTGATAATTGTGTTAATTGACGGTCTTTATTCATATAAATATTGTAGGAAGTCACGAGATCACTATTATTAAGTTCATTTCGAGGAATGTTTAACTGATTACCTGCTGGTGAGTTTTTCAATTCACTAAGGTATGATTGCACTTCACTAATTCCATTTTGAACTTTATCTAATCCGCTAACTGCCTGATTTAAGCCGGCTTCTAGCTGATTTAACTGGCTAGACATCGCTTGTAGTTGGTGATTTAGTTGTTGAACTCCGCCGTTAACTTGATTAATACCACCGTTTAACTGTTGACCACCACTAGTTAATTGATTGCCAGCTGTTTTTAGCTGATTTCCAGTATGAGTCAGTTCACTACTCCCATTAGTTAGTTGGTTAATTCCTTGACTTAACGTTGGGACTTGCTGATTAATTGTGGTTAATGCACCAGCTAGTTGACTTGTTCCCTGGTTTAATTGACTGGCCATTGCAAAATAAGATCCAGTGGAATGGCTATTCATCAGTGACGATAGTTGTTGGATCTGCTGGTTAGCTTCTGTTACCGATTGATTCAACTTCTGACTAGCAGAAGTCACCTGATTAATACCGCTCGCAAATGGGTTAATCCCCACTTGCAATTGACAGATTCCGTTCGCTAGTCGATTAGTTCCTGCAATGTATTGACTTAAACCAGTATTGAATTGACCACTAGCATCAGCTAACCGTTGACTTCCATCTGCTAATTGTTGGACTTGTGCAAGTTGTTCCTTAATGTTAGCACTAGCCAGTTGATTACTAGCATTCTGCAAGCCATTCTTGATCGTTGTTAAACAAGTCTGTGATTGTTGTAGGCCAGTCAAAACAGTTTTCAATTGATTTTGACATAAAGCTGGTTAAGCGGTCTCCCGGTGGGTTGGGTAACCGACATTACCGACTTCACCCCTGAATTTTTCTTAACAGCATTGGTAATCTGATCAATTGCTGCCAAATCCTGCTGGTTGTTTAAGGGATGGTTTAATTTAATGTTAATTGTGGTTGGTGATATTTTCCCTTTTGAGAAATCACGTTGGGCAATCAAGTATCCCTTCTTAATTGGATTACTATTCGGCACCTCATCAGCTGAATTAAAGTTTAATTGTTGCGGGGCATTCACAATTGTTATCCCTGCAATCACCCTAAAAATCACAATATAAATCAGCGGCTGTTTCAATCCCCGTTGTGATAGGAACCGCCAAACTTGACTTGACTGCTGAACCTTAAAATTATGTGACGGCCAAAATAGTTTTCTTCCTAACACAGCCATAAAGAAGTAGTTTAGAGTTAGTAATACTGCTAACAGAACTAAAACACCAACCGAACAACTAACTGCTGACCGATAGAACGAAAATTTGGCAAAACTTAACGCAGCAAAGCCAATAAAGACTGATAATCCGCTGTATAGGATTGTTCGGCCAGCTGACGCTTTGACAACGTTAATTGCTTGGTATTGATTGCTGTTTGCAAGCTCTTCTTTGAACTTATCGTACAGCAAAATATTATAATCAGTACCAATTCCAAACAGAATGATCACTAAAAAGACCTGTGTAAAGTCAGAAATGGGAAAATTAAAATACTTAGCAAGGTTCATCACTAAACTTAGGGAAATAATCATCGTAATTCCCACATTTAGTAACGAAACTAGGGGAATGATTAACGAACGAAAAACCAGCACTAATACAATAAAAATAAAGATAATGGTAATAACCGCAGTCTTCTTTATTCCCTCTTCAGTCGTATTAGAAAATTCATCTGCTAATAAGGTGTCACTAGTAACATATGTCTGTAACCCTTCTACTTTTAAAAGTCGCTTGATCTGTTGTGCCTGGTGATCAAAGTTAGCTGTTTTCTCAACATCAACATTAACCAACTCGGTTTACCGTTTGCGAGAAATAACCTGTTTAGCAACTTCTTTACCATTTAATGTACTGGTAATTTTTGTGACCTGATAATTCTTCTTTTGACGGGCTAACTGCTTAACCCGATTATTGATCTTTCGCTGATCCTCCTGATTTAGCTTGCTCTTCTTATGATAAACAATTACAACCGAACTAGAATTTTTCCCTGTCTGCATCTGTTTATTCAGCTTATACGCCTGAAAGCTTTCACTAGTTACCGGTAAAGTCACCTGACCTTTTTGGCGAATCAATGCTGAAATGTCGGGTAACGTAACTACTGATACTACAGTTAGAAATAACCAGATAATAATTGTCGCAACATAATTTCTACGTATCCAATTCATTTATTTTGCTCCTCTTTTAATTTTTTGAACAGCTGTTGATTAATTGACATACGTATAATATATTATGGCTAGTAATTTAAACAATGGTTAATCTATAGGATAGTGTCAAATTTTGAATATTTTAACCAAGCTTGTCGATAAAAAAAGAAAATGGAGAGAATAAAATGACTGATCGTCGTGTAAATAGAACCAAACGTCAAATAAAGAAAGCTTTAATTAATCTACTTAGCAAAAAAGCTCTTTCTCGCATTACTGTTTCAGAAATCACCGAGCTAGCAGATATTGGTCGGGGAACTTTTTATACGCATTATCAAGATATCTATGACCTTTATCATTCATTAATTAATGAATTAGCTAAGGATCTTTTGGACATTTTTAGTAGATATTATTCACAGGCAACTAAAGACAATAATTTTATTCCATTATTCCAGGCCCTTTCAGACTATATCTCAACGCAGCAAGACATACTTACCATGCTTGCTAGTAAGCAAAACAGTGAATTAACAATCAGCTATCTTCAAGATCGCTTCAAGCACGAACTAGTTAATTATGATAATTCAAATGGATTGGAACAAATTATCGGTAATATTTACGGAGTTGCGGGAATTTTTGGGATCTTTATTGACTGGCTGCAAGGTAAAATAAAAGCCTCACCAGAAGAATTAGGTGAAGCTATCGGTAAATTTGCGAATAAATATTGGGTTATGGATTAACTTTATTTTTATCTTTTTACCGTGTAATTTTGTATGTTTACGTTATGCTCACGTGCTTAACTAGGCATAAAGACATTAAGTAAAAAAAGTAGGTTGAAGCTAAATATATCAAGCTTCAACCTACTTCATTGTTTGCTAACTAATATTAATTATCCGTCTAAAGTATGCCTCCGGTGGGGGTCGAACCCACACTCCCTCAACGGGAACTGGATTTTGAGTCCAGCGCGTCTGCCAATTCCGCCACAGAGGCAAAATATTAATATTAGCTAACAACTAAAAGGTGGTAATCGGATTTGAACCGATGATAAAGGTTTTGCAGACCTCTGCCTTACCACTTGGCTATACCACCAAATAGTTAACGTTAAAAGTGATAAACCCTTTTAACAAAGGGCGGTATGTGGGATTCGAACCCACGCGTGCCGGACCCACAAACCGGTGTGTTAACCAAACTTCACCAATACCGCCAAAAAATTCATAAAAGCAGGGATAGTAGGAATCGAACCCACAATGACGGTTTTGGAGACCGTAGTTATACCGTTTAACTATATCCCTATAAAGTGGGGGAGAGTGGATTCGAACCACCGAACCCGAAGGAACGGTTTTACAGACCGTCGCGTTTAACCAGACTTCGCTACTCCCCCATAAATGGCGCGGGACGGAATCGAACCGCCGACACACGGAGCTTCAATCCGTTGCTCTACCAACTGAGCTACCGAGCCATTGCGATAATATGGGTTTTATTAAATTACCAAACACAACTTTCGTTGTGAATGGAGGATACAGGGCTCGAACCTGTGACCTCCTGCTTGTAAGGCAGATGCTCTCCCAACTGAGCTAATCCTCCATAAAGAGTGACCCGTGCGGGATTTGAACCCACGATACCAGCGTGAAAGGCTGGTGTCTTAACCACTTGACTAACGGGTCATAACAACGGAGAGTAAGGGATTCGAACCCTTGATACAGGCTTTAACCCGTATACAGCATTTCCAATGCTGCTCCTTCGGCCAACTCGGACAACTCTCCAAAATCCGAGCCCTGGCAACGAACCAGGTGCCAAAGCTCAATCAAATCGCGTGGCAACGTCCTATCCTCGCAGGGAGCGATCCCCCAACTACTTTTGGCGTGTTGAAGCTTAACTTCTGTGTTCGGCATGGGAACAGGTGTATCCTTCAAGCCATCATCACCACACTTACCCTTTGCGGGTTCGAGCTTGCGCTCTCAAAACTAAACAATATCGCTCTTCTTCCAAACCTTACCGCTTAACTTGGTTAAGTCCTCGACCGATTAGTAATGGTCCGCTCCATGCCTCACGGCACTTCCACTTCCATCCTATCTACCACATCATCTTTGTGGGGTCTTACTTCCCGAAGGAATGGGAAA